>JBJOII010000157.1:0-8549 GCA_046047235.1 Verrucomicrobiota bacterium
GGGGTTCATGCGGTTGAAGTGGGGGGAGATCCGCGTGAACCTTTCCTTACATGAATGCCTGGAATTGGGTGCGAGAGGGGCGGAAGGCGGTGTTTCGGAAGGGTTGGGCGCGGCGGTTGCCGCGCGAAGCGTGGGAGCGTGAACACTGACTCCAGACCTTTGACTTCTGACTTCTGTTACCTGGTGCTGTTGGGGGGAAGGAGGGAGTGGTAATGGTTGATGGCGGGTTGGGAGAGGGTGGTGGTTTGGCCGGATGGCCAGCGGATTTCGACGTGGTGGATTTGCTGGATTTGGCCGAGGCCGAAGTGGAGGGAGTTGGGGTGTTGGGAGCGGTGGGAGTCGCCGGAGGTGAGTTGTCGGGTGGGGGTGAAGGAGTTGGCGTGAAGGGTGATACGGGTGCCGCGGGGGGAGGGGGAGAGGAGGTGGAAGCCGATCCAGTTGTTGGTGGAGGGGATTTGATTTTCGAGGATGCGGAGAGTGAGTTGCGGGTTGGGAAAGCGGTCGTAGCCGGTGAGGATGAGGTCCGTTTTTCCGTCCTGGTTGAGGTCATCGGCGACGACGTTGCGGCCGTCTTCCTGGAAGCCGACTCCGAGGAGGTGTCCGACGTCGGTGAAGCCGTGTCCGGATTGGTTTAGGAACAGGCGGTTACGGTCGTAGCCGCCGTAGGAATCGCCTTGGGCGCGGGTGCGGCCGAACTTGCTTTGGAAGTAGTAATGGAGGGTGTGGTTTGGAGGTTGGGCACCGACGAAGCGGTCATGGAGCCAGTATTCGATTTCGTAGTCGTGGACCGAGGCTCGGCTTTCCATGCCATTGGCGATGTAGACATCGGGCCAGCCGTCGTTTTCGACATCGAGCGTGGTGGCGCCCCAGGACCAGCCGGATCGGGCGATGGATTGGGTCCAGGGTGGGGAGGAGAAGGGGGTATTGGGGTGGCTGAGGTAGAGGCGATTGCCTTGGGTCATATTGGTGCGCATGGTTTTTTCGAGGGGGTTTTCTGTGCGCCAGAGGTTGAGGTGGTTGAGTCGGTCCACTGTGGGAGAGGGCATGCCGAGCATGAGGAGGTCCAGTTGGCCATCGGAGTTGAAGTCGGCGAGGGTATGGGACATGCCGAAGGCGTAAGGGTTGGGTATGAGCTGGCTGGTTTGGTCGGTGAACGTGGCGTGGCCGGAGTTGAGGTAGAGGTCGAGTCCGGCGAAGTCACTCACGACGACGAGGTCGGGGAGGTGATCCTCGTTCAGGTGGACGAGTGAGGCCGAGTAGGTGCGGCGGTTTTGTTTGGGGGCGAGTCCGGAGGTGGCAGTAATATCGGTGAAGTGGCCGGTGCCGTCGTTACGGAGGAGGAAGGATGGGTAGCCGTCGAGAGCGTTGAAGAACGGGGTGGGGAAGGTGGTATCTGCGTAGGGGACGCGGTATTGGGCGATGAAGAGGTCGAGGTCGGAATCGCCGTCGATATCGCCGGCGGTGAGGGACATGGGGTGGTGCCAGTTTTGGGGAGCTTTCCAGGCGAGGTATTGTGGGGAGGAGAACGTGAGGGAGTTTGGGGAGCCGGGGTAGACCGTGAGGCCGTTGGGGGTGGTGCAGAGGAGGTCGGTTATGCCGTCTTGGGTGATGTCGGCGAGGAGGGCGGAGGTGATGGAGCGGGTGGGGTTTTGGCAGAGTGGGAGTGTGGTGTAGGAGTTGTGTGGGGTACGTTGGTAGATGAGGTTACCGGCGGCGAGGATGATTTCGGAGGTGTGGTCGTGGTTGAGGTCATGGACGAGTAGGGGGTCGAGGGAGTAGTTCTGGTTGGGTGGGGGTATGGTGGTGGTGAAAGTGGGGAGGAAGGCGGGTGGGCCATGGCGGGTTTTGAGTATCAGGTTTGTGGCGTAGATATGGAGTGGGGTGGGGGGTTCGTGGGGTTGGGTTGGTGCCCAGTGGATCTGGAGTTGGCCTTCGAGCGTGACGTGTTTTTGGGTGGAGTGTTGGGCGCCATGGGCGGCGGCGTAGAGGTAGCTTCGGAGGGGGAGGCCGGCGGGGTTGGTTTCGAAGGCGATGTGGCGGAGTTCGAATTCGAGGAGGGACCAACCTTGGTGGTGGAGGGAGTGGAGGAAGTTGGTCCAGTTTGGGTAGGGGAGCGTGGAGAAGGGGGGGGCAGGAGTGCGGTGGTGGATATTTCTGGGGTCGGGTGTTGTGTCGGGCCAGGTGGGGAGAGTGATTGGTGTGGGGGAGATTTGGGTGAGGTTGAGGAGTCGGTTGGTGGAGGCGTTGAGGTGGTTCCAGAATTCTTCGATGAGTTGGGAGCAGGGTTGGGCGATGAGTTCCGGGAGCCAGGTTGTTTCGAGGGCGTGTCGTTCCCGGTTTTCGAGGGAGGTGACGAGCTGGAGTGTTTCGGGGCTGGGTTGGTAGCGAGATTCCGTTGGGGTGGAGTTGGGGTGGGGGGGAGGGGGTTGGGGAGGGCGGGTGAAGAGGATAGCAGCGAGGGCTAGGAGGCAGAGGGCGGTGAGGCTACGGATCCAGGGGAACGACTTCAAGGGGGGGGTGGATTTAGGTTCCGGGGGACTCTTGTTGTTCGAGTCTCATGCGGTAGATTTTGCGGATGAGCTCCATGCTGAGCTGGTTACCGGGGGGTGGATTGCTGGCGGCGTGGAGTTCGTCGCGAATGGTTTGGAGTTCGCCGGCGTCGAGCCAGAGGCCGCCGCAGCCGGGGCATTCATCGATTTCGACTGAGCGTTGGGGGCTGAAGTAGCGGCGTTTCAATTTGATCCCGTCACAGCGGGGGCATTGGCGTTTGCGGGTGGGGTCGATTTGCAGGGAGTGGTCGGCGGCGATGTGGAGGAGGATTTCCGTGGCGGTGTCGGGGGCGTTCTTGAGTCGGTCGAGTTCGAAGGCATCGAGCCAGATGCCGCCGCAACCGCCTTCGCAGATATCGACCGTGAGGTTACCGACGGGTTGGGGAGTGAGCGTGTTATAGCAGGCGGGGCATTTCATGGGCATATCAGCAGTGGTGAAAGTAAGCTTGGAAGATGGGAGGGGCAACTCTGATTCCCTGCGGCGCGTGGTGTCGCGCCGCAGGTAGAGGGGAGACAGGAGAGGGGAGAGGGTGAGATGGCGTTGCGCAGGAGCTGGGAGCTGGGGTGTTGGTGTGCGCTGTTGCGGGAGTTCTCTCTGCTGGTGCAAGGCCAGCGCGCACCTGGGCACACCTCCGTGTTCTTTGTGTTCTCCTGTTGAGGAAGGGGGGAGTGCTCTGGTTTCGATGCCGATCCCGATTTTTTTGGTAGGGATGGCCGGTGGAAGAACTGCTTGCGGCGGGGGGCGAGGTCAGGCACCCTGCGGGCTTTATCCGCCAGCGGGATGGCGGTTGGAAGGCGGTTTTTTGGGAGTGGTGTAAGAGACATGACAGTGACTCGCTCACGCGTGCCGCGTGGACGTGTGCGCCGCGGACGGCGTAGCACGAAAGCCTCGACAGCAGAAGTGGAACGTTCGCCGTTACCGGCGAACGGGCAGGCTTCTATTCCGGCGAAAGTTTTGGAGGCGGTGCGGTTCTTTTTTGCGTTTTTGAAGGAGCCGGCGACTGTGGGGGCATTGATTCCGAGTTCGCGGATTTTGGCGCGTGCGATGTTGGATTTGGTGGATTTGAAGTCAGCGCGGACGGTGGTGGAGTTGGGGCCGGGGACTGGGGCGATTACGGGGCCTATTTTGGATCGGATGGATCCCGCGGGTTTATTATTGGCGATGGAGCTGAATCAGCAGCATGTGGAGCAGTTGAGGAAGCAATATCCGCGGGTGAAGGTTTTTTCAGATTCTGCGCAACAGTTGCCGAGGTATTTAGGGCGATATCGGGTGAGTTCGGCGGACATTATCATCAGTGGGTTGCCGTGGACGAACATGCCCTTGGGGGTGCAGGAGGAGATTTTGGATGCGGTGGTGGCATCGATGCATGAGCGGAGTGTGTTTATGACCTTTGGATACACGCATGTGCAGTGGATGCCCGGGGCGCGGCGTTTTCAGGGTTTATTGCGGGAGCGGTTTGGTCAGATTGAGCGTACGCGGACGATTTGGCGGAACGTGCCGCCGGCGCTGGTGCATGTGTGTCGGGCGCCGATTGGGCGGTAGGCGGGAAGCGCAAAGCGCTGATCGGTAAGGGGTAAGCGGTAAGCGCTGAGAGCTGAGGGCTGAGGGCTGAGGGCTGAGGGCTGAGGGCTGAGGGGTAGGTGCTGAATTCGCTGGGGCGACCGTGGCTGTTTTTGGGGTTGGTGGTGGAGCTGGTATTATTTCAGGCGGATTTCGGTTTCGGCGGGGAAGTTTGGTCCGGGAATGATTTCTACGGGGGTGCCTTTATGCCAGATGGTGAGTCGGCCTTTATTGTATTCCCAGCTGGTTTGGCCGAGGCGGGTGAGGAGGTTTTTTGCTGAGAGCTTTTGGTTCATCCATTCGGGTTGGAGGCCGAGGCCGATGAGGAGTTTAGGTGTGGTGGAGGTTTCGTCGACGGCGGCGAGCATATCGAGTTGGAGCAGGGTGATTTCGGCGGCGGTCCAGTAGTGGGGGGTGACGTGGGGTGGTTGGTGCCAGCCCATGGCTTGGGGCCATTTATTGAAGGTATTTTCTTCGCCTTCGCCTTCCCACCAGGTGTAGAGGCCGGGGGAGGCCTGGTGTGACCAGAACCAGGTGAGGTCGTTCCAGGCGTGTTGGGTTTGGCCGAGGAGGAGGTGTTGGTGGGCGGCGGCGATTTCGAAGTAGGTCCAGAGCGGTTTGGTGGCGAACTGGCCGGAGGGTGTACGGGTCTCGGACCGGCGCTGGTTTAGGAGTTGGGCGTAGGCGGAGGAGTTCTGGACGATGCCAGCGGGGTAGAGTCCGCAGATGGCGGTGCGGTCGTTTTGGGCATCGGGTCCGTTGAGGTTTTGGTTCCAGAGCGTTTGGAGGTTTGTTGCTTTCGTGGTCCAGGAGTTGGCGAGGTTGGAGAAGCCGCGTTTTTCGGCGAGGCGACTGGCGCTGACGAGGCCGCGGTAGCTGACGGCATTGATGAAGAGGTTGGGGTGGTGCCAATCCATGCGGCCATTGATCCAGCCGTTGGTGGTGGGGAGGCAGACGAGGTTGAGGTCGGGGTTATCCTGGTGGGCCGGGACGATGGGGCCGGTGAAGGCGTGACGCAGGGGTTGGGTGGTGGACTGCATACGCTCGATGAGGCGGGCTTTTCGTTCGATATGGGGCCAGAGCCAATCATCGAAGGTGGGGTCATTGAGGATGGAGGAGACTTCTTCGAGGGCCCAGAGGGCGAGGCCCGGGGCATCGGCTTCGGCACCGAAGCCGCCGAAGAAATCATTTTCGGCGAAGGGGCGGCTGAGTTCTTTTGCGGTGGTGGCGTGGCCGGAGCGGGCGAGGGCGACGAGGCTGTATGAGCCATCGCGCAGCCAGTTGAGGGGGTAGTTATTGGGGTCGCCGGGGCGGGTTTCGTTGTTACTGAGGCCCATGGTGAGGAGGGCGATTTGGGCATCGAGGCAGGTTTGGAATTGCGGGTTGGGCAATTGGGTTTCGATGAGGGATCGGCCGGCGGGTTGGGCGAATGGGGGTGCGGGGGGGATTCTGGTGGGGCGGACGACGAGCCAGGAATCCTGGGTAGGCATGAGTTGGAGGCGGGCGTAGCCCCAGTGTTGTTCGGCGGGCCAGAAGAGGTCGGGTTGGGCGGGTTGGCGTGGGTCGGCGATTTCGGTGCGGATACCGGGGCCTTTGGGTTCGAGGATCCACTGGCTATTGACGTAGATGCTGTTGCCGGAGCGTTGGATGGATTGGATGGGGCCGCCGGAGGGGCCGGGACGTCGGATCATGATACTGACGCGGGTATTGGAATTGGGGCGGATGTGGAGCTGGTATTGGGCGGCATCGAGGATGGTCCAGGTGCAGGTGTAGTAGGGGGTCGTGGTGTGGATGGCGGGGAGGTCGGGGCGGGCGGGCCATCCGCGGCTTTTAGTCCATTCCCACTTTTGCTGAATTTGGGTGAGGGGGATGGAGTCGCTGGTGGCGAGGAGGCGGTCTTTGGCATCGAAGACCCAGAGGGAGATACCGAAGGAGGCGAAGGCGGGGCTGAAGCTACCGCCGGGTTCGTGGTAGGCTTTCCAGTCATCGGGCAGGCCGGGTAAGCCGAGGGGTATGTGGCCGGCGTTTCTGGGCCAGGGGTCGGCGGGGCGGGAGGCGATCTCAGCGAGGAGGTCGGCGCGTCCGTGGGGGACGGAGGTGGGCTGAGCGTGGAGTGTGAGCGAGGTGAGGAGGAGTGCTTTGAGGAGGAGGGAGGAGGTCGTCATAGTGCTGGCGGGTCCGGAATGGACTCAATGTGCGGGAGGGGGTGTGTGAAAGTCAACGTCTGCGGGGGAGCGCCAAGCGGGAAGCGCCAAGCGGTAAGGGGTAAGCGCAGAGGGCATAGAGCTGAGAGCTGAGGGCGGAGGGCGGAGGGCGGAGGGCGGAGGGCGGAGGGCGGAGGGCGGAGGGCGGAGGGTAGATGGGATGTGGGATATGGGATATGGGAGATGGTAGATGGTAGATGGGAGATGGGAGATGGGAGATGGGAGATCGGAGATGGGAGATCGGAGATGGGGGACAGGTGCTTTGCGCGAGAGATGAAGCGCCAACCGGGCGCTAGGTTGAGGTATGGGCGATGGAATCCAGTACTTGGATGGGGTCGACTTCGAGCTTGTCCCAATCTGAGCCGTTGTGTTGGTAGATCTCGCCGAAGCCGAAGCCGCGATGGGCGAGGAAGCGTTTGGCGTCGTCGGCCTGCAAGAAGCTGGCGGCGACGCCTGACTTAGCGACTACGACTACCGGGTGGCAGCAGTAGACGATGCGGTTCTTGATGACCCCGCTGAACATCCTGGGTGGGCTGTAGCAGGAGCCGTGCGCAGTTCGGTGGGATTGCGTGTCCAGGTAATTGTTTTTGTGGTGGATTAATTAGGGAGGCAGGTAAGGCCGAGGTTTTGGTTGAGGCGGATGCTATTGAGGATGGCGGTGGGGTTGCGATCGCAGTGGATGGTGGATTTCCAGGAGCGGATATCGGGGAGGTCACGGAGTCGGCTTCCTGCGATGCAGGGCAGCTGGGTATTTTGTGGCCAGGCTGTGGGGAGGGAGGGGCCGGTGAAGCCCCAGGCATTCCAGGTATTGGTGGATTGAGTTGGGGGGGAGTCTTTGCCGGCGTGTTTTTGTTTTGCTGGGAGGAGGGCGATGGCGAGGCCTCCCTGGTTTTGGGTGGTGGTGATATTGGTTTGCAGGCAGTTGGTGAACTCGACTGGTTTTTGCAGGGCGATGGAGAGGAAGTTGAGGTGTCGGTCGGGGGAATGGTCTGGGGTAGGGAATTCCAATCCGGGGAGGAGTAGCAGTTTATAGAGGTTCCATGCTCGTTTTTGTTCCGTCTGGAATTCGAGGAGGAACCGGGCTTGCGTTTCGGGTGAGGGGGGGGTGGGGGTTTGGTGGACGACGCAGGCTACGGCGAAGCCCATTTGTCCATAGAGCTGGGTGATGGCGGGCAGGGGGAGTGAGCCGCCGGAGGTTTGGCTAGTGACGTAAAAGTCGGCGAGGAGGGTTTCCGGGAGTGTGGTTGTGAACTTGGGTGGTGGTGGGGGTTTCGGGTGGTGTTGCAGGGTGAGCCTGGCAATTTCGAGCGAGGCATTGGGTTGGTGGTAATGTTCGGTATTGAGCCGCCATTTACGGTAGAGACGACCGCGTTTGCGGAGTGATTCCTGGCACCATGCGGCGACTTCTTTGGGGGTTTGAGCGATGGCGCCCATGTGTCGGTTGGTGACGAGTTGGGCGTTCCCGACCTCTTGTCCTGGGACGATTTGGTTGATGATGACGGGTTTACCTGCGGCGATGGCTTCTTGGAGGGTGGCGCCGCCGGCTTTAGTGATGATGAGATGGGACTGCGACATGATGTCGGGCAGTGTATTGGTCCAGCCTAGGAGGTTTAGTTTTTGGGCGTGTGAGTCTTGGAGGAGGGGTTGGAGTTTGTGGTGGAGGCGGTGGTTTTTTCCGGTGACGATGGTGAGGTGGGTGGAGGGAAGTTCGAGGAGTTTCTTGGCGGTTTTGAGGGCTTTTCGACTCCCGTGATTGAGGATGTAGAGGATGCGGAAGGTCTGGCCGAACTGCCAGTCACTGATGGGGTGTTGTGGTTTGGCGAAGTGCGAGGACACGGGAAAGCCCGTGGTGAAGACAGTTTGCGGGTCGATGTTGTGGCTTTTCAGCGTGAGCGCGGTTTCAGGGTCCGCGACGCAGAAGAAGTCGGCACCGGCGGCGGTCCAGGCACGATTGATGGTGATGGAGTCGGTGACGACAACGCCCAGTTTGAAGGGGCGGTTGGCTGGGTTGGGGTAGATGGATTTGATGAGGTGGGCGTAGAGGGGGTAGGTGGAGAGGACTGTGTTGGGGGAGTAACAACGGATGTATTGGGCGAGGTATTTTTTGACTTTACCGAGCATGGGGGTTGAGGTTTGCCAGGCGGCGGTGAGGTTGAGGAGGTGGTAGACACCTCCCCAGAGGGCGGGTGTGTGATTAATCATCCGGTGGTAAGCGGATTTGGCGAGCTCATTGGG
>JBJOII010000158.1:0-8360 GCA_046047235.1 Verrucomicrobiota bacterium
GGCTCACCCGGAGTTCCTGCGACTCGCAACGGAGACCCTGGGCAAGTTCCAGGAAACGGCCAAAGGCGACCTGGCCCAGCGCCAGCAATCCATCGCCACCTTGCTGGAACCCCTCAAACAACAGCTCGAAACCTACCAGAAACGACTGCAAACCTCCGAGACCTCCCAATCTCAGGCGCTGGGTGAAGTCCGCAAGCACCTGGAGTCCCTCGCCCAGCAAAGCCAGACCCTCTCGCAGGAAACCCTGCAGCTCCGTCGAGTCCTGAGCTCCAACCAAGCCCGGGGCCGCTGGGGCGAAGCCACCCTTCGCCGCGTGGTCGAAGCCGCCGGCATGAGTACCCACTGCGACTTCAGCGAACAAACCCAGTCCGGCGACGCCAAACCCGACCTGATCGTGCGCCTGCCAGGCAATCGCATGATTATCGTGGACTCCAAGGTGCCCGACCTCGATTTCCTCCAAGCCATGGATACCGTGGAGGAAACCAAACGGGCCGAATCCCTCGCCAACCACGCCGCCAAACTCAAGGCCACCATCAAGGCCCTCGCAGACCGTGATTATCCCGGCCAATTCCCCGAAGCCTTGGATTACGTCGTCCTCTTTCTCCCTGCAGAATCCCTCTTCAGTGCAGCCCTCGAGGGCGACCATGACCTGATCGTCTGGGCCGCCCAAAAACGCATCCTCCTCGCCACGCCCGCATCGCTCATCGCCCTGCTCCGCTCCGTCAGCGTCAGCTGGCAACAACACGCCCAGACCGAAAACGCACGCGCCATCGCCGCCGCAGCCACCGAACTCTACCAGCGAACCAGCAAGTTCACGGAACACCTCGACAAAATCCGGGGAGGACTCGAACGCGCCAACGAAGGCTTCAACAACGCCGTGGGCAGCTACGAACGCATGATCCGGCCCAGCGGCGAACGCCTGCTCAAACTCGCCGGCCAGGCCGAAAGCGAAGCCTTGCCTGACCTCAAACCCACCGAGAAACCTCTCCGCATCCTCAACACTCCGGAAGACTCCACCGCGAACGGATAAACCGCAGCAGAGCTCAAGGCACAGGAGTCAGCGGTCGGCAACCCTAGGCCGACCTGTCAGCCATAGGCCCGTCGCAAGGCGGAGTCCCAGGGTTTCCCCATTCCCGCCCCCCCGCCATCCTCGTCCTCTCGCCCTGCAATCCTCCCGCCCAATCCCCACAGCCCTTACCGGCCTTTCAACTCAGGAGCCAAAGGTCAGGCTGTCCACCGAAATGTCTCCGGAGCCATATGGAACGTCGGAAACGCCAGCCCCCACAACACACGAACGGCGGGCCCCGCCCTCCAAGAGCCGGACCCGCCGTTGTTCAAGACCAATCCCTATTCCTCAGAGTTCGCACTCTCCTCCTGCTTGGAAGAAGACCCACGACCCTGCTTCACTCCCAGGTTCAGAGTGGTAGCTTCCCATTTACCCTCCGGGTTCTGAGTGGCCACGCCACCCACCTTCCGCCCAACCACCACATCACCCAACGTACAGACCTCACCGGCATCATGAACCCTCGTGCTGTCCGTCACCAAAAACAGCCGGTCATTCGCCTTGCCCACAAGGGTGAATGTCATCGCCTCAACATCCACCGCCTTCACCGTCCCGTAAAACGGCATCCGCTTGGCCTTCTTCACCGCCGGCGCTACGGCAGCGATCGTTTCATCACCATCGGCTCCAACTAAACGGTGTCCACAGGACAACAGGCTGAAGGCAACGGCACACACAATTAGGATACGATTCATGGATTATCCTCCTTTGAACTAACGGTTTTTGTTGTTGTTTGTGGAATCCAAGTTCGGAAGAAACGAACCCGGAAACCTCCTTGAACGCGGGTTATAACTCCCGCCCTTCAATGCTGTCAACGTTCAGGGGAAAAAAACTCCCGCACCCGAACGCTTTCCCAATTCCAGCCCCTACACGAACCAAAACAACAACCTGAAAACGGACGCGGTAGCCGATACCCACTCGCGAGCCATAACCTCCATCGACACCCCCAGCAACACACACAAACCCGGAATCAAAATCGCCAGGTTGCCCAGCCAAATCACCACCAACGAAAACAACCAACCCTGACTCGTGATGTCGGTCTGCTCCGTCTGCAGCGCATGCCATGTCAAAGTCACATGAAACGCATACGCCACCCCCAGTAAAAACAGGAATGCCACGCGGTAATCCGTCCAGTCACTCAACAGATTCCCCACCCCATACACCAAGGCCACCAGCAGCGCATACACCGGAAAAAAATAGGGCGCCAACACAATCAGGAAATTCACCTTGTCCAGGACAACATGCCCCCCGCGACTCGACACATGAAACTTCTTCACCTTCGCCTCAAAGACCCATGCCCAAATCACGTGCGTCAGTTCGTGCCCAAACACGTAAAGCAAAATGGGCCGCTGCAGCAGTAGATACACCACCAACCAACAGAGTGTCCCTCCGAGCAACGGCGCAAACGTCAGACTCAGCACCCGCTTTACCTCCTCACTCCTGCCCCCGACTGCATGACCTCCCCTCCCGTTCTCCCCGCTATACACCGCCCCATCTCCACTCTTATCTCCGGAAACCTGCTGCTTAACCGGCGCCGCCACATCACTCCGCAGCAAAACCCAAAACAAGGTCTGGCTCGTGCTCAAGCACAACGGCAACAACAACACCCCGACCATGAGTTTGAACCAGTGCGACATACCCCCGGACAAATCAGTGCTCCATCACTCCCCCACCCCACTCCAACTCAAACAAAATCGGCAAATGGTCCGACGCCTCCGAAACCAACACCCGCGCAGATGCCACCCTCATCACGCTGATCGGCCAAACATACAAATAGTCGATCCTCCGCACGCCGCCCGTCGAAGGATAAGTCGCCCCCTCCCCCTCCCCACCGTCCATCCAAGCATCCCCCAAGAACCCACGCAGATACTCCGAAACCACACTCGATGGCATCGTATTGAAATCACCGGCTATCAACGCCGGGATTTCAGGTTGAGCTTCCAAAACGCTCCGCAGATACCGGCTGTGCTCCATGCGCTCGGTGTCGTCCGGCCGATAGTCCAGGTGCGTATTGAAAAACCGTATGGACCGACCTTGCCAGTCTACGCGGACCTCCAGCAATCCCCGCTGCTCTCCTCCACGCAACATGGCATAGTGACGGTTGGTCCAACTCAACACCGGAAGACTGCTTAAGATCGCATTCCCATACTCACCCCCCTGGAACGCATAGTTGTTGCTGAATACTGCAGTCATCCCGGTTAACTGCCCCAGCTCCGCCGGCAAATCCCGACGATCAGTCCGCTCCACCCCCCGGTCCACTTCCTGCAGCGCAACCAGATGCGGCCGAGCTTCCCTGATCAGTGCCGCAATCCGCTTCAGCTCGAGTCTCCCATCCACCCCCTCGCCATGATGAATGTTCCAGCTGAGCACACGCAGCGCCTCGGAAGCCCTGGCAGGAGTCGCCGACCAAAAAAACGCAAACACCGCCACAACAGCCACACCGCAAACAATCCTCACGAGCTGGTCAACCACGCCAGGAGATCCGGACCGACTCAAAGCTGTCCTGTAGCCGCTCCTTTTCAAGCCCGCTCTCCCTTCACCGCAAGGAGTTCGATAACATGGCTCGCCGCACGCTCGCACGCCCCCGGACCCCCCAGCAGCGAGCGAACCTCCTCCAACTCCTTCACCATCGCCAAACGCTTGCGGGAACCACGCAATAAGGTCTCCGCCTCATGCGCAATGGCCTCCGCATTCGCCCGCCCCTGCAATAGCTCAGGATAGACCGCACGGCCCGCCAGCAGGTTCGGCATCGCCACATACGGCACCTGCACAATGCTGCGCGCAATCCACCACGTCAGCCACGCCAACCGATAAATCACCACCGCCGGCAGTCGATGAAACGCACACTCCAAAGTCACCGACCCGGACTTGGTCAACGCCAAATCCGCCACCCGCATCGCCTCGGTGGCATCGCCAATCAGACACTGAATCCCTCCCTCAGGCCCGAAATCATCCAAACTGTCAATGCGCGCACACGGCACCAACGAACTCGCCAGTTCAAAAAGCGATTCGTTCGGCAACACCATGCACACCCGAATGGATACCTTGCCCTGCAACTGCTTGACCGCCTCCGCCAATACCGGCAAATGCCTGCGCAACTCCTGCCTGCGACTCCCCGGCAATAAAAGAACCAGGGGCCGGCCGTTCCGCCTACCCTGATCCGGAGCTGCCTCGCTCGCGAACACATCCACCAGCGGATGCCCCACAAACTCTACCCTGAACCCCGGAACCCGCTTCGCATACCACGGCTTCTCAAAGGGAAAAATGCTCAACAGCAAATCCATGTCACCCGCCAGCCGATCCGCACGACCGGCGCGTGAAGCCCAAACCTGCGGGGAAATGAAATACACCAGCTTGGGACTCCAGTTGCCAAACGGCCCGCGACGGGAACGAAGCAGTCGCCTGACCGCCGACGCAAACCGCAGGTTAAAGCCCCCAAAATCTACCAGAATAATGACGTCAGGCTGCTCCCTCGAGGCCAGATCCAACAACCGCTTCCCCAATGCACGGAAGTGACGCAGCTTCCGAATCGCCTCCATAAAACCAAATACCGAGTGCGCCGTCATGTCCTCCACCAAACGCACGCCGGCCTTGGCCATCCTTCCTCCCCCCGCCCCAAAAAAGTCAATCGGCGCCGACCCTGCCCCTTCCGATGACAGGGCCCACTGCCGCCGCATCGCCTGCACCAGGCGCGACGCATGCAAATCCCCGCTCGCCTCCCCGGCAATCAACATAACCGAAGGTGTTCTCATGACTTCACTGTCTGCTCAGCAATCGATTGCGTAATCTCCAAGGCCAAATCCAACGCCTGCTTCGCCGATTCTCCACTCACCAAAGGCGATGTCTTCGCCACCACAGAATCCACAAAATGCTGCAGCTCCAGCCGCAACGGCTCCTCCTTCTGGATCGGCACCGGCTCCCGCACTATCTTCCTCCCCGCAAACTGGCTCACAATCGCGCTGTCCTTCGCCCACAACAGCTTCTTCAACAGCGAAGACTCACGCGCTGAATCATCCGCCAAACGGTAGATGTAACCACTCTGCGCCCGGTAATCCAACGAGACATAACTGGGAGTCTCACCCTGGCTGAACACCCGGATCTTGCGCATCCGCTCCGGACTCACCCGGCTCGCCGTCACGTTCGCCACACACCCGTTCTCAAACCGCAACCGCACGTTGGCAATATCCTCCGAACTGCTCAACACCGGCAAACCCACAGCCTCCACGGAAACAACAGGAGACTTCACAAACGCCAACACAATATCCAAATCATGGATCATCAGGTCCAACACCACGCCAACATCCATGCTCCGCGCCGGATAAGGCGAAAGCCGATGCACTTCAATAAATCGAGGGTCGGTCGCCACTTTCTGCAGATAATGAAAAACCGGATTAAACCGCTCCACATGCCCCACCTGCAGCACACACCCTCCCCGACGTGCCAAATCCACCAAATCAGCCGCCTGCAAAGCATCCTGAGTCATCGGCTTCTCCACCAATACATGCTTCCCCGCAGCCAACAGCTGCCTCGCAATCGCATGATGCGTGGTCGTCGGAGTCACCACACTAAAGGCATCCGCCACCCCCATCGCCTCCTCCACCCCACCCAACACCGGCACCTTGCACCTCGCCGCAACCTCAACCGCAACCTCCCTCCGCGCATCACAAACCCCCACCAGCTCCACACCCCCACCCGATTGCAGCTCAGAATAGATCCGCGCATGATGACTGCCCAAGGCACCCGCCCCAATCACCACCACCCGTAAAGGAGGCCGGGATATACCCCCACTGTCCGTTGGTCGATCCGCTGACATGCGCGAAGCTTGCCACCGCCCCCGCCAAAGACTCAACACCAGTCTCTTTTTGCGCTTGGAAGCCGGGCTCCCCATTCGCACCATGCGCGCGTGGAATTTGCCATCCATGCCATCGCCGCTCTGGTTGCCTACCTGCTGGGCTCCATACCGTCCGGCTTCCTTGTCGCCCGCGCCAAGGGAGTCGATATCCGTAAACTCGGCAGCGGAAACATCGGAGCAACGAATGTATTCCGCTTCCTCGGCAAACCCGCCGGGGTCGCCGTACTCTTCGCCGACTTCCTCAAAGGCTGGATCGCCTGCGCCATCACCACGCCCTTGCTCTACCGCTTCCTCCTCAAAACCGATACCCCAACCCCCGACTCCCTCCTGCTCGTCAGCGCAGTCTGTGCCGTGCTCGGCCATAACTACACGATCTGGCTCAACTTCAAAGGCGGCAAAGGCATCGCCACCTCCGCCGGCGTCCTCGCCGCAGTCGTCCCCATCCCCTTCCTCTGCATCCTCACGGTCTGGATCCTCACGCTCGCAACCACCCGCTACGTCTCCCTCGCCTCCATCCTCGCCGCCCTAAGCCTGCCACTCTCAGTCTGGCTCACCGGAGGTAGCCTCACCTGGATCATCGTCACCGGCGCCATGACCGCACTGGCCGTCGGCCGTCACCACGGCAATATCCGACGTCTGCTCAACGGCACTGAACACCGCTTCTCACGTAAAAGCCCGCCCACCAACACATGAAAGCCACCGTACTCGGAATCGGAGCCTGGGGCACCGCCCTCGCCAAAATCCTCGCCGAACAAGGCCACGACGTCACCCTCTGGGGACACGACCCCGCGCAAGTCCAGTCCATCGCCAAAACACGGCATAACAACCTCTACCTGCCCGAGGTCACCCTTCCAGAGTCCATCCAGCTGGAATCGAACCTCGCCCATGGAACCGCCGAAAGTGACCTGATCGTGCTCGCCGTCGCCTCCCGCTTCGCCCGCATCGTCGCTGAACAACTCTCCTCCTCAAAAGCCACCATCGTCAGTGTCACGAAAGGAATCGAATACGATACCGGCCTCACCATGAGCGGTATCCTCGAACAGGCCATGCCCCAAGCCCGCGTCGCCGCCCTCTCCGGCCCAACTCTGGCCCTCGAAGTCGCCCGCGGTATCCCCACAGCCATCGTCGCCGCCAGCGAACACCCCGATACCGCAACGTTCATCCAAACGGCCTTCCACCGCCCCGCCTTCCGCGTCTATACCAGCAACGATATCCATGGCGTCGAACTCGGCGGCGCCCTCAAAAACGTCATCGCCATCGCCGCAGGCGTCTGCGATGGACTCGGCTTCGGCGATAACTCCAAAGCCGCCCTCGTCACCCGGGGCATCGCAGAAGTCCGCCGCCTCGGAGTAGCCTGCGGAGCCCAGGCCGATACGTTCGCCGGCCTTAGCGGCATCGGCGACCTCACGGTCACCTGCTTCTCTAAACTCAGCCGCAACCGCGGCTTCGGCGAACGCCTCGGAAAAGGAGAATCCGTCGACGCTATCCTCAATAGCATGGTCGCTGTAGCCGAAGGCGTGCCCACCGCAAAATCAGCCCGCCAGCTGGCGCTGAGACTCGGAGTCTCTGCCCCCATCATCGACGAAGTCCACGCCATGGTCTACGAAGCCAAGCCGCCCGAACAGGCGCTCCAAGACCTCATCACCCGCGAATCCAAACCGGAAGACTAACTCCCCAACCCCACCAGAACTAGGCCATCGCCGCCCGGATCGCTGCCAGCAGGTCAGCGTGAACATCGGTCGCCGAAAACTGCGGAAACTCCTCACGCACATTCGACGGTGCCTTAAAGAGCAAACCCACGTCCGCCTGCAATAGCATCGCCGTGTCGTTATACGAATCCCCCGCCGCAATCACCCGGTAGTTCAACCCCTGAAACGCCTGCACGGCCTTCTTCTTCTGGTCCGGCAGCCGCAACCGATAGTCCACCACCCGGTCGTCCTCCACCACCAGCCGATGACACATCAACGCAGGCCACTCCAGCTGACGAATCAACGGCGCCGCAAATTGTTCAAAGGTATCCGATAAAATCACCACTGTCGCCAACTGCCGCAACTCACGCATAAACTCCAGCGCCCCCTCCAACGGCGTCAGCGTGCCAATCACCTCCTGAATGTCCGAAAGCCTCAACCCGTGCTGCGCCAGCAGATCCAGCCTGCCACGCATCAACACGTCATAGTCCGGTTCGTCCCGCGTAGTGCGACGCAACGCCTCAATCCCCGTCTTCTCCGCAACGGCAATCCAAATCTCCGGGGTCAAAACCCCCTCCATATCCAACGTCACCAACGTCTGCTGCATGGCGGCGAAGGGTGTCAGCTCCATCTCAACCTGTCGAGTCGTAGCTGCCCGCCACCCCCGAAATCCCCCAGCCCGTCCCACACCCAAAAACCACACCCCATCACCCCACCAACCCATTAAAACGAAACGGCGCGGACTTTCGTCCGCGCCGCC
>JBJOII010000159.1:0-21039 GCA_046047235.1 Verrucomicrobiota bacterium
CACGTCCAGCTTTACCAACGCATCCGGCAACAAAACCAACACATTGTTTCGCTCCACCGGAACCATCGGCGTCCCAGTCCATCCACCGCCCTCACCTCCCTCACGCACATCCCGCAATACCTCAAAGCTGTGCCTCAACCACTCGTCCCGCCTCAACTCATACAACCCGTTCCGATCCAACGCCCATAACTGCCCCGTGCGACTCTCATATACCGTCGACCTTCCCCGAGCCCCACTGCTCACCCGACGCGCAGACCACCCGTCCAAACCCGTCACCCCCAAAGGCTCCACATGCTGCACCCATAGGGTGCCAGCAGGACTCAGACTCAGTGAAACAGCAGCCCCCTCCGATAATCCATCCGGCCTCCCAAAAACACGCCAAACTCCCTCCGCAGCACATAACGCATGAACCCAAAGCAAAACCACAAGGGAAAGCCACACCACTACACCCCTCACAAAACCCCAGCCATACCTCCTGCGCATGGCACACATCCCTCAACCTCACCGTAAAATCACACGGTAATAACGAATCGGAGGTAGCGATGCATCAACGTGTAAAAACGGCTGCGGATCCTCTGTCGCCACTCGCGTCGCCAAATCCACCCAACCATCCCCATCCAACAAATCACCCGAAACTAAAACCTGCACCACAAACTCCTGGCCATTCTCCAACCCCTCCACCTTAAACTCAAATCCCAACCCCTCAACAAACCGCGGCTCAACCAACCTGAAATTGCCAATCGTCGGCGTCGGTAACGTGCTCAGAATCACCCCCCCAGTCCCCACCACCACCCAATCCCCCGTCTCAGCCGCCGTCGCAAACAAAAATGCCGACTGCCCCACCGCCTCAACCAACCAAAGCTCCCCATCCGTCGAGTTCAAAATCGCCCCACCCTCGCCCACCGCCCGAAAACCCGACTCCCCATAACCCACCCCAGTCAAGAACGCCGTCACCGGAGTATATTGCTCCTCCCACACCAAACCATCAGCCGACGTCAACACCAGCCCACCCGCCCCAACCGCCACAAATACCCCGTTGCCATACGCTACCCCCTCCAGCCAATCCAACTTGCCACTGTCGCCCGCCACCCACTCCGCCTCCCCATCCACCAAAACCTGCACCACACCCCCAACCCCCACCGCCACAAACCGATCCCCCCCATACACCACAGACTCCAACGTCACATCCCCAGCCTGCCCCTCGGACCAAACAGTCGCGTTCGTCGATACCATCACCGCCCCCGCATCCCCCACCGCCACATATCGCCCCCCGCCAAACGCCACATCCCATAAATTCGTCGTCACCCCAGTATCCACCATCGCCCAGTTCAACGCATCCGTCGAACGCATCACCACACCACCCCAACCCACCGCCACATATCGACCGTTCCCGTAAGTCACCCCCTCCAATGCCGGACTCCCATCCACACTCGCCCTCGACCAAAATGACCCGCCCTGTGACGCCAAAACCGCCCCCATGTCCCCCACCACAACCCAGCCCGCATGACCACTCACCACTGACTTCAAATCTACCTCCACCCCCGACTGCTTCTCATACCAGTCCCCCCTCAAACTCTCCCCACCCACAAACAAAACTACCACCAGCGCCAATATCCTGACCCCGCAAAAAAATCGTTCGAACAAGTTCATAGTCTCGGTGCTGGCGCAACCTATCAGCGTCCCCCATATGACGCCACCCCGAATTCCCCCGACTTTCCACGTGACGCCCCCGCCCCCCATACCATAACCTCCCCCTCGTTGCAGGAACCAAGGAGCCCTGTAGCATTACCCTGAGCAGTGCGCCGGCGGCCATGCCTGCACAGGCCCCAAGCCATCAGCCGCCAAACCAAGGAGTAAAACCATGAATAACGGAACCAAAAACCGGAACCGCCCCACCCACGAACTGCGCCTCGGCAGCATCCGCGCCAGTATCTGGGATAACTCAAACGGCGAAAACCAACGCTTCAATGTCACCCTCACACGCATCTACAAAGATCGCGAAAATAACCAGTGGAAAAATACCGATAGCTTCGGCCGCGATGACCTCCTCCCTCTAGCCAAACTCGCCGACCAAGCCCACTCCTGGATCTGGGAACAACGCACCCAGAATAACACCCAGGATTAAAACACCTCCCAACCTGGCCAATCGGGCACAACCCCCGGTTGGCCAGCCCCCCTCAGCGCTCTGCCCCCCCAGATCCGTCAGATCAGACAGATCCGGCTGATCGGTCGGATCACCACCCCAAACGCCCGCGCTCCACGCCCGTCGCCCAGCTCCCGCGCTCTGCGCTCCCCGCTCCCCGCTTACCCCTTACCGCTTGGCTCTCAGCCCTTCCTCCTTCGCTCTTTGAGCTTCGAAGGACAGGCAGCCCTCTGCCCTCCGCGCTTCCCGCTTCCCGCTTCCCGCTTGGCGCTCCGCGCTCTGCCCTCCCCGCCCCCGGACCCTTGCCAGAGTTTCGGTGTTTCGGAGCACGCACCTGAGCATCCCTCTGCGTCCTCCGTGCCCTCCTGTTCAATACCCAGTCATTGCACCCAACCAAGCCCCATCCAAATCGAAATCGCTATCGGGATCGGTGTCGAAGACTGATGTTCGCACCCGGAGGAACCCGGATATCGGATATCCTCGCGAGCGACCGAAGACCCGCGGCGCCCTCCGCGCTTACCGCTCCCCGCTTCCCGCTTACCCCTTACCGCTTGGCTCTCAGCCCTTCCTCCTTCGCTCTTTGAGCTTCGAAGGACAGGCAGCCCTCAGCCCTCAGCCCTCAGCCCTCAGCCCTCAGCCCTCAGCCCTCTGCGCTTCCCGCTTGGCGCTCTGCTCCACCAATACCGCCGTCCCGTAACACAACACCTCCGTAATCCCGACCCCGATCTCCGTAGCGTCATACCTGACACCGACCACCGCATTCGCCCCCAAACCTCCCGCCTGCGAAAGCATCTCCTCAAACGCCTCCCCCCTCGCCCGCTCACACATCTCCCGGTAAATCGTAATGTTGCCCCCCACCACCGCCTGCAAACCTGCCCCCATCCGCCCAAAAACCGAGCGGGAACGCACCACAATCCCCCGCACAACTCCATACGACCGAACCACCCGGTAGCCCGGAATCTCAAAGGTCGTGCTGGTCATCGGATGCGTCCCGCTCATGACAATCACCTCAACTAAAAAATCTTCGTCAGGATCAGGTTCAGCATGTGACCCCTCGGACGATTGCTCGCCTCAAACTCATACGCATAACGCAAGCCGGCAAAGAGCTTCAACGAAGGCAAAAACACACTCACCTCCGGCCCCACACCCGCTAGCTGCGCACGGCCCATAACCGGCCCGTCAGAACGGTTGTCCGTCGTCTGCACCCCATAATACCCCGCCACTCCCACGTCCACCGTCGGCGTCACGGAATAACCCACGCCATACTCCATGGTCCACGTGTTCCCCGTCTCAATGTCCGTATCCGGATTCTCCAGGTTGATCTCATAGCGGTTCAATGCCGATACCGACCACTTCTTCTCCTCATCCAAAAACACCGTCGCCCCTGCCGTCAGCATGTGCCCCCAATAACCCGACCCCGGCGAAGCCGGATTCGCCACGTCGAAATCCCCGGTCGGAATCCAGAAACCATAGCCCACCGCCAAATCATACTGCGGTTGATGCCATGCCAAAATCAGCGGCTCCACCAACGCGTCCCCTACCCCGAACTTGTCCCATGAGTTGTTCCCAATCCGGATGTCCTTGTAAACAAACTCAATCAACGCATCCGCCACATAGTTGCCCCCCAATACCTCCAGCTCGCTCACGTAAATCAACCGCGGCGCCTGCACATAGGCCTGAATCTTCACATCATCCGGCCCACCAGGAAAACTGTCCGAGTAATAACCGTAGTTGTAATCCCGCAAATACAAGCCCGGCGGAGGAATCGACGCCGCCTTGATACCCTCCACACCCGCCGGATAATGCGCCGTCTGACCCAAAACAACCGCCGAACCCAGCACCAGACCCGCCACGACTCCCGCTAGCAATACTTCTGACCGCATACGCTACAACTTTCTTCAAACAAACCCCGGACTTGAAAGGTCTGGCCATACATCCCGCCCCAAACCACACCCGCCGTCGCAAAGCCGGAATAGGACACATGGCGCCAGGCCAACGCATGCCTTCCAATAGTAAGCCGGGAATCTGCGCGCCAGACTACCCCCCCCACCGCCACCTGTCCACCCCACTCAACCATAAGAACTACCTCCACATTGCCACCCACCCACCCCCATCCAGTGAAGCTCCCAGCCGTCGGGGATTGCACCCCAAACGCCATTCCTGTTCAATGCCCGCAACAAATCTCAGCCCGAAACAAAGACGCATACCAAATCCCCCAAACCTCCATCCATGAAGACCCCATCGCCAGCTATCCTCCCCCCTCTGGAACCCTCCTTCCAACCCCTCTCCCTCCTCCTCCGCAATTATACCCAGTCCCTCTCCAACTCCCCCTCCCCTGAACCCGCCACCATCGCCCTCGAACGAAACGAAGGCCTCACCCATACTCTCCCCCTCCAACTCCACCCCCAAGGCTCACCCCACGATGCCACCACCCGGCATATCGTGGAACGCCTCGCCAAATTCCTCCTCTGGCAGGTCGGCGGATGGAAGCTCACCTTCGCCGGCCCCGATGCTCTCGGCCAATACCTCGCCCAAATCTACCACCGCAAAGGCACCCGACACTTCGACGCCGAACTCATGGAAAAGGTCTATGACCGCCCCTTCGAATTCACCCGGTGCAATCACAACGACGCCCCCCAATCCAACGAAAGTGGCATCACTCTCGGCGGACACCTCGACGGCTGCCGTATCGGCTTCGACCTCGGCGCCAGTGACTATAAACTCGCCGCCGTCAAAGACGGGGAAGCCGTCTTTACCACCGAAATCCCCTGGGACCCCAAAAACCAACCCGACCCCGAAGTCCACTTCCAAGCCATCCACGAAGGCCTCAAGCTCGCAGCTAAACACCTCCCCCGCGTCGATGCCATCGGCGGTAGCGCAGCAGGTATCTACGTGAACAACGAAGTCAAGGTCGCCTCCCTCTTCCGTGCCGTCCCCCAAGACCTCTTCAACACCAAAGTCCGCCCCCTCTTCCACCGCCTCCAACAAACCTGGAACGTCCCCCTCGAAGTCGCTAACGACGGCGACGTCACCGCCCTCGCAGCCGCCATGGCCCTCCGCGTCAACGGCATCCTCGGGATCGCCATGGGCTCCAGCCAAGCCGCCGGCTACCTCGACTCACAAGGCCACATCACCGGCTGGCTCAATGAACTCGCCTTCGCCCCTGTCGACGTCCAACCCCAAGGCCCCATCGATGAATGGTCCAAAGACCAGGGCGTCGGCGCCCTCTACTTCTCCCAACAAGCCGTCGGCCGACTCCTCCAACCCGCCGGCATCCCCGCCCCGGAAGAAATGCCCCTCCCGGAAAAACTCGTCCTCGTCCAAAAACTCATGGAACAAGACGACCCCCGCGCAGAAAAAATCTACACCTCCATCGGCGTCTACCTCGGCTACGCCCTCGCCCTCTATGCCCAACTCTACCAATATCAACACGTACTCCTTCTCGGCAGGGTCACCACAGGCAAAGGCGCCGATATCATCGTCAACCAAGCCCAGGCCGTCCTAAATCACGAATTCCCCGAATACGCACAACATCTCCAGCTCCACTTGCCCGACGAAAAAAGTAAACGCGTCGGCCAGGCAGTCGCCGCCGCCAGCCTCCCCGCCATCCCCCAAAGCTAACCCCACCCCCCACATGCAAAACCCCTACCTCGAATACGTGCTCGGCTTCCAACAACTCACCAAAGCCGCTAAACAAGAGCCCCTCGGCCAACTGCCCTGCTCCACCACCGCACAATCCAAACCCAACGCGCCCAAAGTCCTCATCTTCTCACCCCACCCCGATGACGAGGTCATCATCGGTGGCATCGCCCTCCGCCTGCTCCGCGAATCCGGATACCAGGTCGCTAACGTGGCCGTTACCCTCGGCAGTAACCCCGACCGACAACTCGGACGCCTCGAGGAACTCAAGGCCTGCTGCCAGGCCATCGGCTTTAACCTGATCACCACCACACCCCGCGGCCTCGAAAAAATCCGCCCCGCGACCCGAACCGAAAACCCCGACCTCTGGCAGCACGCCGTCGAAATCACCGCAAATATCCTCCAGGAACACTCCCCCAATATTATCCTCTTCCCCCATGATCAGGACTGGAACTCCACCCACGAAGGCGTCCACCTACTCCTCCACGACGCCCTCCAAAAACAATCCCCCAGTTTCTCCTGCATCACTGTCGAAACCGAATTCTGGGGCGCCATGGACGACCCCAACCTCATGGTCGAAATCACCCCGGAACAACTAGCCGACCTCATCACCGCCCTCACCCACCACGTCGGCGAAGTCCAACGCAACCCCTACCACCTCACTCTCCCCGCCTGGATGATGGATAATGTGCGCCGCGGCGCCGAACTCGTCGGCGGCCAAGGCGGCGCCTCACCCGACCTCACGTTCGCTACGCTCTACCGCGCCCGACGCTGGACCCACTCCTCCTGGAAACCCCTCTGGGACGGCGGCCGCGTCATCAGCGCCAAAACCCCCGTGGCCAACTCCCTCGCAACCACCTAGCCCAACCCCAACCTAAGTCGTATGAAAGATCTATCCGAATGCCGTGTCCTCATCGTCGATGACGTCCGCAGCAACGTCGATGTCCTCGTCGAAGCCCTCCGCAATGAATGCAAACTAAGCGTCGCCCTCAACGGCGAAGCCGCCCTCAATTCCATCCAGAAAAATCCCCCCGACCTCGTCCTCCTCGATATCGTCATGCCGGGTATGGACGGCTATGAGGTCTGCCGCCGCATCCGCTCAACCCCCTCCACTCGTGACCTGCCCGTCATGTTCCTCAGTGCACTCGAGGACGTGAAAAACAAAACCCAGGGCTTCGAAGCCGGCGGCAACGATTACCTCACCAAACCGTTCGAAGTCCTCGAAGTCAAAGCCCGCGTCCGCTCCCTCCTCAAAGCCAAAGCCTACTCCGACGCCGCCAAGGAAAAAATCGCCAGCGAACTCCGTATCGCGAAAGAAATCCAACTCGGCATCCTCCCCGCCAATATTACCACCCCGGCCCAAAACGCTGGGCTCGACGCCCACGCCCTCCTCGAACCCGCCCGCGAAGTTGGAGGTGACCTCTACGAAATCCTCACCAACGACCACGGCCAACTCGTCACTGTCCTCGGTGACGTCTCCGGCAAAGGCATCCCCGCCGCACTCTTCATGGCCGTCACCATGACCCTCGTCCGCACCCTCGCCCGCACCGCCACCGAACCAGCATCCCTCCTCCGTCAGGTCAATGACGCCCTCGCCACCCAAAACCCCAAAAACATGTTCGTGACCATCCTCTGCACGTTCTATAACCCCTCAACCCACGAACTCACCTACGCCAGCGCCGGCCACCCCGCCCCCATACTCATCCACGAAAACTCCGCCTCCTTCCTCCCCAATAAACCCGGCATGGTCGCCGGTGTCTTCCCCGGCCTCACCACCCAAAACCAAACCATCACTCTCAACCCGGGAGACGCCATCACGCTCTATACCGACGGCGTCAATGAAGCCTTTAACGCCGAGGGCGACATGTTCGGGGATCAACGCCTCCAGGAAACACTGCACCAAGCCAACCTCCCGCAAGCAGAAGCAGTCAATCAACACCTGCTCCAAACAGTCCGAAACCACGCCGCCGAACACCCCCAGTCGGACGACATCGCCATCTTTACTCTCCGCCGCCCACAATAACCAGGGACCAGAATTGCCCCACACCAGAAACCGCCCGCCCCTCACTCCACCAGCGCCGCATCCACCGAATCCCGAATCGGCAATACCTTGTCAAAGCCGCTAAGCTCCAAAATCTGCTTCACCGGCCCGCTCGGACTGCACAGGAACAACCGGCACTGCTTCTCCTGCGCAAACTTCGTCAAACCCAACAACGCGGATAAACCCGCCGAACTTAAGTAGTCCACCGCAGCCAAACTCACCACCAGCTTCAAGTGCCCCGCCTCCATCACCTTCCTCCCCGCCGCCTCCAACTCGGGCGCCTTCTCCGCATCCACCCGCCCATACACCGTCATCACATCCACATCCCAGTTCTTCGTCACATGCACCTGAAATGTCCCCCGCAAATACTTGCTCGCCTCCTGCATCGACCCGCAAATCGTCAGCACCCTGTCAAAACCAGCCATCTTCACAATCTCCAAAGCCGGCCCCGCAGGCATCACTAAAACTAGCTTCCCCTCCCCCCCCTCCATCATCTTCGCCCCGCTCAATAAAGCCCTCAACCCCGCCGAACTCAGATAGTCCACCCCAGTCATGTCCATCACCAAGGTCTTCGCCCCGGATAAACAACAACGCTCACACCTCGCCTCCAGCTCGGTGCACGCCTCTGCATCCACTCGACCCGACACCAATAACAACTTCGCATCTCCATGGTCTTTCTGGGTGATCTGCATGACCGCCAATCTCGCCAGCCCTCCCCGTCAACGTCAAATCCATTCACCCCAATTCAAGGTTGAACCCTCCCCACTCCAACGATTCAATCAAACCAACGTGTCCACCACCCCACGCCATGACTAGCTCACCCCAAGCCTCCAACTCATGGGGAACATCCTTCCCCAACCAGCTCCCACTCCTCATGCAAGCCATCGATGAGCTCGAAGCTTTCCTCAATTCCCAAAACGCCCAGCCCAAAACGCTCTTCACCGCTAGACTCGCCACGGAAGAAATGGGCACCAATATCCTCAAATACGGCTACGACGATAACAACCCCCACACAATCCACCTCTCCGCCTCAGCCTCCCCGGAAACGTTCACGCTCCAACTCACCGACGACGGCCACGCCTTCGACCCCACCACCCGCCCCGACCCCTCCCCCGACGAGGACCTCGCCAACCGCACCCCCGGCGGCTGGGGTATCTCTCTGGTCCGTAAAATGTCCCGCTCGGTCACATACGAACGCAAAAGCGAAACCAATATCCTCACGATCACCCTCGACCGAAACCCAGCCGAATAGCCCCCCTCGCGCCCCCACCACCCCATGCGGTCCCTCCTCATCCAAACCGCCTACAATCTCTCGTTCCTCGTCATCCTCACAGCCATGCTCCCCTGGCTGTTGATACGACTCATCCGCCGCGGCCAATGGAAATCCGGTTTCGCCCAACGCTTCGGCCGCTTCCCCAAAGAACTCCAACAACAGTTCCAGCAAAACCCACCCATCTGGCTCCACGCAGTCAGTGTCGGCGAAGCCAACCTCGTCGTCCGCCTCGTCCAACAACTCCAAACCTCCCTCCCTCACTGCCGCTTCGTGGTCTCCACCACCACCACCACCGGCATGGCCCAACTCCAAAAACAACTCCCCGACCCCATCACCAAAATCTACTACCCGCTCGATTTCCTCCCTTGGGTCAAAAAATCCCTCCGAACGGTCCAACCCAAAGCGGTCATCCTCGTCGAAGCCGAAATCTGGCCCAACTTCCTCTGGACCACCCGCTCCCTCCAAATCCCCGTCCTCCTCATCAATGCCCGCGTCTCAGAAAAATCCCAACGCCGCTACGCTAAACTCAAAAGCGTATTCACCCCCCTCTTCAGCCAGTTCAAACTCGTCTGCTGCGCCTCCCCAACCGATGCCCAACGCCTCCTCTCCCTCGGTTGCCAACCCTCCAGTATCCACACGGTCGGCAACCTCAAGTTCGATGTCGAACTCCCCACCTCACCCGAACCCGACCCCACCGCCTCCCAACTCCTGCTCCAAGCCGGCATCCACCCCCAACACCACCTCATCCTCCTCGGAGGAAGCACCCACGCCGGTGAAGAAAAAATCCTCGGCGAATGCCTCAAAGCCCTCCAACCATCCTTCCCCAACCTGACCCTCGTCGTCGCCCCTCGCCACTTCGAACGCGCCAGCGACGCCTGCCACGACCTCCAACAACTCGGCCTGCACGTCGTCCGCCGCACCTCCCTCCAGCCCGATACCCCCCTCGCCCAACCTCCCGATGCCCTCGTAGTCGACTCCACCGGCGAACTAAAAGCCCTCTACTCCTGCGCCACCCTCGTCTTCATCGGTAAAAGCCTCACCACCCACGGAGGCCAAAACCCCATCGAACCCGCCGCCCTCGCTAAACCCATCCTCACCGGCCCCCATATGGAAAATTTCCGCCTCATCACCCGCGAATTCCTTGCCCACCACGCCATCTCCCAAGTTCAAAACCAACAGCAACTCCTCCACCAAATTCAATACCTGCTCGAAAACCCCCAAGCCAGACAGTCCCTCGGCCAAAAAGCCCAGCAAGTGGTCCAAACCAGCTCAGGCGCCACCCACCGCACCCTCACCGCTATCCTCCAAACCCTGACCCCTGACCCCTGACCCCTGACAAAGGCCCAAATCCCGCCCGAAAACCATGGAACGCCAACTCGCCATTCAATCACTCGAAATGACCCGCAAAAACCGCCTCCTCCCCCTGCTCCTCCTCGCCGCACTCTTCCTCCTCCCCACGCTCTCCACCCTCGCCGCCGGCGCCAGCCACACCGATTCCGGCGCCTTCCCCCCACCCCTCTCAAGCTACGAAGACGGCGACCTCACCTCGGTCTGGTCCGTCCTCCAAAACCGCGTCCAAAAACAACCCTTCAACCTCTGGGCCACAGTGCTGTTCCTCTGCGCAGTAATCCACACGTTCTTCACCCAACGCTTCCGCCATATCGCCCACGTCCTCGAAGATCGCCACAACCAAAACAAACCCAAACGCGGCAATAAAACCCTCCACGTCAGCATCTCCTCCCGCATCTTCCACTTCCTCGGCGAGGTCGAAGCCGTCTTCGGCCTCTGGCTCATCCCCCTCTTCGGCATCATGGCCGTCATGGTCGGCCTCAAAGATACCATCGGTTACGTCGACTCCCGCGTCAGCTTCGCCGAACCCGTCTTCGTCGTGGTCATCATGTTCATGGCCTCCACCAGACCCGTCCTCCAACTCGCCGAACAGGTCATGCGCTGGTTCGCCAACCTCGGGGGAGGAACCCCCGTCGCCTGGTGGTTCGCTATCCTCACGCTCGGCCCCCTCCTCGGCTCGTTCATCACGGAACCCGCAGCCATGACCATCTCCGCCTCCCTCCTCGCCACCCAGTTCTACCTCAAAAAACCCCGCCTCAAATTCGCCTACGCCACACTCGGCCTCCTCTTCGTCAATATCTCCGTCGGCGGAACCCTCACCCACTTCGCCGCCCCCCCCGTCCTCATGGTCGCCGCCGCCTGGGGCTGGAATACCCCCTTCATGCTCCAACACTTCGGCTGGATCTCCGTCCTCGGTATCCTCATCTCCAATGTCACCTACTTCCAAATCTTCCGGAAAGACTTCGCCAGCCTCAAAATGGCCTCCAACAGCGATACTAAATCCCAAGACGACCCCATCCCCTTCTGGGTCACAATCGGACATATCCTGTTCATGGGCTTCGCCGTCCTCGTAGCCCATCACCCCCCGCTCACTTTCCTCTGCCTCCTCTTCTTCATCGCCTTCTACGAAGTCACCGAGGACTACCAAAACCCCTTCTCCCTCCGATCCCCCGTCCTGGTCGGCTTCTTCCTCGCCGGCCTCGTCATCCATGGCGGACTGCAACAATGGTGGATCGGACCCGTCCTCGGTCGGCTCAGCGAACTCCCACTCATGTTCGGCGCCATCACGCTCACCGCCTTCAATGACAACGCCGCCATCACTTACCTCGCCACGCTCGTCCCCAACCTCTCAGAAACTCTCAAATATGCCGTCGTCGCCGGCGCCGTCACCGGCGGCGGCCTCACAGTCATCGCCAATGCCCCCAACCCCGCCGGCCAATCGATCCTCAATCAATACTTCCCCGACGGCATCTCCCCCGGCGGACTCCTCTTCGGCGCAGCCCTCCCCACCGCCGTGATGACAATCTGCTTCATCCTCCTCACCTAACCCCCCCCCGCGCCACCCGTGCCTCCCAGCCAACCAGCCACCCTTCTCGCCATAGCCGCTCTCTCGTCCTGCCTGATTCTCCCCACCGCAGGCTGCAGGGTCGCCAAAGGCGTGGCCAACATCCCCACCCAGGCCGTCCAAGCCCTGTCCCCCAGACAAAAGGAACTCCAGTCCACCGACTTCGCCTCGCTCCAGAATTCCCTCATCCGCATCGGCGACCACTTCCTTTCACGCATCCCCCCACAAATCCAACAACTCCAAACCAATAACACCCCCATCTCCCGTCCCGAGCAACTCCAACTGCACCTCCGGTTCCTCAACGAAACTCTCGAAATAACCACCCAACCCAACTCCCTCGCCAGCCTCATCGAACTGGCCGCCGTCAGTACCATCGTCCGGAGCGATATCGAATCCTATTGGATCCCCCAGCTCTACGGAGAATCCGCCTACCCCCTCCTGACTTGCCTCCAAACCCTCGAAACCAATTCGTGGACGCTCGCCCAGGAATACCTCCTCCCGAACGAAATCCTAACTCTCCAGCAGAGTATCGAGTCCTGGCAGGCCGACAATATCCTGACTAACCGACCGGGTATGCTCCGATTCAGCAGCGCCATTCTCACCCGTTACCTCAACCACAAGAAACCTGCCCAATCATCACCCCAAGGCGGCATCCTCGGCATCATCCAACTCGACCCCCTCGCCGGCCTCGACCCCGCCACCCGCGAACTCACCCAAACCCGACTCTTCGCCGAACGCGCCACCTACCTGATCTCTCGAATGCCCGAAGTCGTCTCCCTGCAAACCGAACTTCTCAGCTATCGCCTTGCCCAAATCCCCGAAGTCCAACAAGCCATCGCCCAATCTGGAGAAATATCAGACTCCGCCAACCGCCTCAGCAAAACCGCCGAATCCCTGCCCTCCCTTATCCAGCAGGAACGCCAGGCCATCGTCACTTCCTTCGAACAACAATCCACCAACCTCAACTCTCTCGCCGCCCAGCTGGAACAAACCCTCACCGCCGGCAGTCAAATGGCCAGCAACCTCAACCAAACTCTCCTGACCTTTAACCAGGTCGTCACCCGATTCGAAAACACCAACAATCCCACCCCCACCACCACCAATAGCCAACCCTTCCGCATCCAGGACTACACGGAAACCGCCCGCGAACTCGACTCCACCGCCCAACACCTCACTGAACTCCTCCAGACTTTCAACCAAACCGTCGCCTCCACCAACCTCACCCACCTCACTTCCACCGCCACCTCGGAAAGTCAGGCCCTCATCGATCACGCCTCCAAACGCATCCTCCAACTCGCCCTGATCCTGAGCCTCCTCGTCCTCGTAACCTCCGTCGCCAAACGCAAGCTCTCCCCCGCGGCGAAATGAACACCCGCTACCACACCTCCCGACGCTCCTTCCTCCTCCATATCAGCTCCTCCCTCCTCGCCACCCCCACCCTCCTCCTTAACGCCTCGCACCCAAAATCCCTCCCGCTCCCCCTCCCTCCTCTCATCCCCGCACCCAATAACCCCGCAGACTGGCCCGCCTTCCAACAAGCCCTCCTCAGCTGGCGTACTGAGCAACAAACCACCCCCTCCTGTAAACCCGAAGCCTACACCGATCCCAACACAAGCTGGGCCAGCCATTGCCTCTGTTGTGGCTTCCTCATGCTCTACGACGAACAACTCTTTAACTCCCGCAGTAAACTCATCCGCCAATGCCACGACGCCAATACCCGCGTCTTCATCAATTACAACCCCTGGGATACCGGAACCCAACGCGAACCCCGCCCCGACTCCGAAGCCCTGGCCCTCATGCTCCAGGCTCTCAATGCCGACGGCATCTTCCTCGATACCATGCCCCACGGGGACACCAGCTTCTCCAGCCAACTCCAAGCCGCCAAACCCGGCGCCGTCCTCGAAAGTGAACTCGCCCTGCCCATAGAACACATCCCCACACACCACCTCTCCTGGGCCCAGTGGCTCCCCGATTCCCATGCACCTGGCATCCTCCGCAATAAATGGTTCGAACCCCGCCACCAACTCCACCTCATCAACCGCTGGGACACCAACCACTCCGGTGAACTCCATACCGCCTGGATAAACGGCACCGGCATCCTCGTCTGGGAAAATGTCTTTGGCTCCCATATCCCCTGGTGCCCCCGTGACCGATCCATCCTCCGCTCCATGCTCCCCATCCAACGCCGCTACCACCACCTCTTCACCTCCACCAATTGGACCCCCCTCGTCCCCACTCAAAACCCGAACCTCTTCGCCAGCCTCCGGCAAAATAAACACCAGCGCCTCTGGACCCTCGTCAACCGCTCCAATACCACAATCCAAGGCCCCGCCCTCCAACTCACCCCTTCACCCAACTCCAAACTCCTCGACCTCATCCACGGCTCCCACGCCCACACCACCCGCTCCACCTCAGGCCAGCTTACCTGGAATGCTTCCATCCCCCCACGAGGGATCGCCTGCCTCCTCGAAACCAACCCCGCAGAATACTCCCGCCCAAGCTTCCACACCTTCCTCCAAAAACAGTCCGCCCTGGCCCGAACATACAACCCATCCACTACTCCCGCCCCCTCACCCACCCGAACCACCGTCCCCAAATCCACCCGACTCCACCCCACACCCCCACCCAATACAGCCGCTATCCCCGCCGCCACCATCGAACTCCATACCACCCTCCGCGTCCGCGAATGCGGCTTCTACCAATCCACCCCGCCCCCAAACCACCAGCTCGCCAGTAGCTACATCCCCGCCCTCCAATACTTCTCCCGCACAGTCACTCTCACCCCCTACGCCATCGATATCACCCCCGTCACCAACGCCCAGTTCGCCAGATTCCTTGAAAAGTCGGGCTACCAACCCGCGAACCCAACCAACTTCCTCAAACACTGGGGCCACGGCCACCCCGCAGCATCGGAACTTAACCACCCCGTCACCTACGTCAGTCTCGAAGACGCTCGCGCCTACGCCGCCTGGGCCCATAAACGGCTCCCCACCGAAGCCGAATGGCAACACGCCGCCCAAGGCCCCCAACAACTCGCCTACCCCTGGGGCCACTCCATGCAACCAAACTACTGTAACGACGGCTCCACTTCCCAACACACCACCCCCGTCTCCCATTACCCCCAAGGCCAATCCCCCTTCGGAGTCCTCGACCTCTGCGGCAATACCTGGGAATGGACCGAATCGGAATCCTCCGACGGTCGCACCCGCTTCTGCCTCCTCAAAGGCGGCTCGTTCTACCAGGCCCACGGCTCCAATTGGTACTTCGAAGGCGGCCCCCAAAAGAATCAGCACTCCGCCAAATTCCTCCTCCTACACCCAGGCCTCGACCGCTGCTCCACCATCAGCTTCCGCTGCGTCACCGACCTCCAACCCCGCTGAGCCCACTACCCTTCTCCCCCACTCAACGCTGCAGACGGATAACTCCCCGGGCAAGAGCCTGTAACTCCCGCTCAGCAGCAGATTTGTAGCACCCCCGCACAATGCCCAATACCACCACCGCTCCCAATACACCCCGCAAAACTTAAGCCGATCCCTCCTCCCATCATCCCTGTCTTGCCCCACACCCCACCACCGCCTACAAACCTCCCGTGCAACGCACTCCAGACAAAACTGCCCCAATCCTAAACCGACTCCCCTACCGCGTCTGGATCGCCCTCCTCATCCTCGCGTCCGCCGGAATCCTCGCCCTCACCACCGATATCAAACCGCTCATCCTGAAAACCCTCGCCTGGATCCAAAACCTCGGCCCCACCGGCATCGCAGTCTTCTCCGTAGTCTATATCACCACCGTCATCCTCCTCATACCCGCCACCTTCCTCGCCCTCGGCGCAGGTGCCATCTTCGGCATCAAAATCGGATTCCCCATCGTCTGGATCTCCGTCACCACCGGCGCCACCGGCTCCTTCCTCCTCGGCCGTGGCCTCGTCCGGAATTGGGTCGACCAACAACTCCATAAACGCCCAACACTCGCCGCCCTGGACCAGGCCGTCTCTGAATCCGGCTGGAAGATCGTCACGCTCTCCCGCCTCTGCCCCTTCTTCCCGTTCCCCCTCCTCAACTACGCCTTCGGTGCCTCCAAAATACCCCTGCCCCATTACATCCTCTCCACCGCCGTCGGAGTCCTCCCCGGTGTCCTCCTCTACGTCTGGATAGGAAACGCACTTGGTGACCTCGCCGGCCTCCACGAATCCCCCCCACTGCCCCCCACTCTCAAATGGCTCCTCTACGGCGGCGGCGCACTCATCGGACTCATCGTCGCCACCTATACCACTAAACTCGCCCGCAACGCCCTCAAAGGACAACTCCCCAAACAAGTCGAAATCAGCCTAAACCAGGCCGACAATACCCCCACCCACAGCTAAACCCCTTGTCCTCCCCATCCTCCCCAGTCGACCCGCCAAACCCCGGCAGGACCATGATCCGTGTCGGCCTGCCCATACTCATCGCCCTCTCTGCCGCCACGCTCCTCCTCCCCCGCATCAACACCCTCCTGATCCAAAACCTCCACCGCATCCAGTATCTGGGTTCACTCGGCGTGGTCGCCTTTTGCCTGCTCTGCATTACCTCCGTTGTCCTCTTCATCCCGCCCAGCCCACTGAAATTCAGCGCCGGTGCCCTGCTCGGCTTCAGCATCGGGGCACCCCTCGCCTGGCTCAGTGTCGTCGCCGGCTCAACCATCGCGTTCACCCTCGGACGATACCTCGGACGTAATCGCGTCGAACACAAGATCCGCTCCAACCCGACACTCCTCGCAATCGATCAAGCCGTGATGCAATCCGGATGGAAAATCGTCGTGCTCTGCCGACTCTGCCCCATCCTACCCTGCCCCATCCTCAACTACGCTTTCGGGGTCAGTAACATCCCACTCCTCCACTACGTCGGCGCAACCGCCCTCGGAAACCTCCCCAGTGCAATTCTCTACACGTGGATCGGCAGCGCCCTCGGCAGCCTCTCCGGCCTGCACTCCTCCCCCAGCCTCCCAGCTCCTTGGAATTGGATCCTCTACGGCGCAGGCATCCTCGTAGGCATCATCCTCACGGCTCACCTCACCAAAATGGCCCGGCGCATCCTGAAAGAACACCTGCCCCAAAACACCCCAACCAACAGCTCGAGCCAGTAAGCAGGAAAAACCTGCTATGCGTCGTTAGCAGAAGCCGCCTCCACCGCCTCCCGCATCAACTTCAGGAAACGCGGCAACCCCTCATCAAACGCCGCCGCTATCGGAAGCACCGGCGTCTTCGGCACCCGCCGCTTGAACTTCTTCAAGTTCTCCTCCGCCACCACCTCGTCCATCTTGTTCGCTACCACCAGCCGCGGACGCTCCAATAACTCCGGGTTATACGCGGAAAGCTCATCACACAACTGGCGATAATCGTCCCACGGCGCACGTCCGTCCACCCCCGCCATATCCAACAAAAAGACCAAGACCCGACACCGCTGAATATGCCTCAAAAAGGCATGGCCCAACCCAACGTTCTTGTGCGCCCCCTCCACTAACCCCGGCACATCACACATCACCAACCGATGCCAATCCTCATACTCCACTATCCCAATCTGCGGATGCAAAGTCGTAAACGGATACGGCGCCACCTTCGGCCGGGCCCGCGAAACCGCCGTCAATAATGTCGACTTCCCCGCATTCGGATACCCCACCAACCCCACATCCGCCATGATCCGTAACTCAAATAAATACTCCCCCTCACCCCCAGGTTCACCCGGCTGCGCAAACCTCGGCGCCTGACGCGTCGCCGTCGCAAAATGCCGGTTTCCTAAACCACCACGCCCACCCGAACACAAAACAAACTCCTGCCCGTGCTCAGTCAAGTCAGCCACCAGCTCACGCTCCACCACATCCTCATCACTATCCCCCTCGTCCACAGCCTCCAAATCAATCTCCAATGCCCGTTCCCCACCAGAATGCCGTATCACCGGCCTCCCCGCCGACCCCGTCATCAAACGCCGCCCCGCCTCCTCACTATCCTCTCCAACATCCTCAACCCGCTCAGCCTCCCCTTCCTCCAACTTCCCCTCAACAACCTCACCTACCCCGTCCTCCATCACCCCACCCGTAAACGGCAAACGCCAGATCAACGTCCCACACGGAACCCGCACCACCAAATCCTTGCCCGCCTTGCCATTCATCCCCTTCCCCATCCCATGCTCCCCGTTCTGCGCCAATAAACGCGGCTGGTAATACTGCGCAATCAGGTTGTTCAAATCATGGTCCGCCCGCAAAATCACACTCCCCCCACGACCCCCATCCCCACCCGATGGACCACCCTTCGGCCGAAAAGCCTCACGCAAAAATGCCACACTCCCGCGCCCACCATGCCCCGCACGCGCGTAAACCTTGATCTCGTCAATGAACATATAAAGGAAAACGGGCGAGGTGCTGCCACCTCGCCCGCAAATTACAACACCCCGAAACTAGTTCGCCTCGGCAGCAGCAGCTTCAATCGGCAAAATACTCACCCGACGCTGCAACTTCTCAAACTTCACTTCCCCCTCCACCAAGGCATACAAGGTCCAGTCCCGGCCCACACCCACGTTCTGACCCGCACGGAAACGACTCCCGCGCTGCCGAACAATAATGCTGCCCGCCGTCACCTTCTCACCACCAAATCGCTTCACACCCAAACGCTGGCTGTGACTCTCACGACCGTTGCGCGTACTGCCGCCGCCTTTTTTGTGTGCCATATAAAATCAGCTCCTTCCAGCCTGCCTTAGGCCTTGATCTCCTTGATCTTCACCACCGTCAGCTCCTGACGATGACCCTGAGTCTTGTGATACCCCTTCCGGCGCTTCATCTTGAACACCAAGATCTTGGGACCACGAATGTGCTTCACAACATCAGCCACAACCGCAGCCGATTCCACCGTGGGAGCACCCACCTTCACCGCACCCTCCTGATTCAACAGCAACACACGGTCAAAGGTATGCTCCTGACCCGCTTCCACAGGAAGACGCTCAATCTGCAGCAGATCGCCAGGCGCAACACGATACTGCTTTCCACCAGTTTCAAGAACAGCGTACATAAATTATTTCCCAGCCAAAGGAGCGGAGAGTCCAACAAAAACCCCACCCCCTGTCAATGGGATTATCAACTAAACATACAAAGCAGCCTTCAAATCCCTCACCAAAACGCTCGTGTAGATATACCGCTTGTCCAACGATACATCCAAACACTTCAAAATCACCTTCTCCAACGCAGCCGGTATGTCCCCGTTCAACTCCCGCGGATAAGCAAACTCACTCGACCGATCATAATGCCTCCGCAATACCTCCTCCGCTGTGTCCCCCGCAAAAGGCTTCCGACCACACAATAACTCATACGCCGCCACCCCAAACGCAAACTGGTCCGACCGATGATCCACCGGCTGCCGACGTATCTGCTCCGGCGCCATATACGCCGGTGTCCCCGGATTCTCCGACATCTTCTTCGGCTCCGATGGCTTCGGCTGCGCACTGTCAAAATCCACCAACCTCAAGGCCCCGTTCCGGCTCAACATCACGTTCTCCGGCTTGAAATCCAAATGAATGAAACCGCTGTCGTGCACGTGCTCCAATGCCTCAGCCATCTCAATCAAAACCGTCCCAATCAACTCCTGTAACAACCCGTCGTTCCGCGAAGATAAAATCTTCAGGTTGTCCCCCTCCACATACTCCATCAGCAAATATAAATCCCCATTCACCTTCCCGTGATCCACATACCCCACCACAAACTCGTGATTGTGAATCTTCGATAAAATCTCCGCCCCCCGCACAAAACGCTTCTTCGCCTTGGAATCCATCCTCAGCGCATGATGCAAACGCCTTAACGCAAAAACCTCCCCACGCTGGTTCGTCGCCAGCCATATGCTCGCCATGCCACCCGAATTGATCAGCTCCTGCAAATAAAAGGGACCAAACTGACCCGGTTGTACCGTGTCAGCCTCCTCTACGCGAGATGAGCGAAACCACGCCATGAAGCGAATTACCAGAAGTCTCCTAACAGGAACAGGTTCCACCCGCCACTGGTTGTTCTGACGCACAGGGCCCAACCCACCCCAAAAATGCCTAGCCGCACTCTGCCACTACCCGCCGCCGATACGCCCGCTCCAATGCTCGAAACTCCGCACCCACCCTCAACCGACGCCCCTCCAACTCCTTCACCCGACTCAATTCCCGCAAGCTCGAAGTCAGGAAGGCCTGCTCCACCCGAACCAACTCTCCCAAGGTCAAAACCCGCTCCCAGACCCCCATCCCCAACTCACGCGCCAAATCCATTACAATCCCCCGCGTCACCCCCGCCAACGCCCCACACGCCAACGCCGGCGTGCAGACCACACCCCCCTCCACCCAAAAAAAATTCGAGCCCGACCCCTCCACCACCTCCCCCCGCTCGTTCACCATCAAGACCTCGTCCACCCCCAACCGCCGCGCATCCATCGCCCCCATTACCTGCAAGATCCGGCTCGCCGACTTGCAATGCGACCACCTGTCCCCCGATGGCACCACCCACGTCGATAACCCCAAACGCTCAGCCACCCTTGCCCTCCGCCCCGGCAAATCAGACGCGGTCACCAACCACCGCACGCCACCCCCCTCCGACGGAGCATACCCCCGCCTCCCACTCCCACGGGAAACATGCAAACGTAACACCCCCTCCCGCATACCCCCACCCTCACCAATAAACCCGCACCCAACCGCATCCGCTCCCAGTGCGCCCCCCACACAAAAACCCTCCCCCTGTATACCCGCAGGGTCTCAAATAACCCGTCGCCATACAGAAAACTCCGGTCATCCACCGGAATACTCGCCTCCGATTCCGGAACCAACCGACCGTCCAGACAAACCAGCCTCGTTCCCATCACAACCTCATAAACTCAGTCCATCCACCGGCTCCACCCGCTCAATCAACCACTCCCCATCCACCTTCCTCAACCCCAGCTTGTAATCCCCCAAAATCGATTCGTCCACCCCCCCTATCTCCACAGTCGCCGCCAATAAAACCACCGCCCCCTCACCCCCACCCCCCACACTCACCTC
>JBJOII010000160.1:0-11284 GCA_046047235.1 Verrucomicrobiota bacterium
ATCTACGATCTACGATCTCCCATCTCCCACATCCCCTATCCACGCGACATCGTCGCGCCACCCGAATTCGCCTCGGGCGAATTCAGGCCACCGACACTTCCGCGTCAGCCGCCTGCTTGCGACCCCGACGCTTCTCCACCATCTCGCGCAACTGACCCAGCAACACCGGGAACGTGCTCAACATAATCTTCACATCGTTCCACACCGACCAGCTGCGGGTATACGCGATGTCGAAATTGATCATCTGCTGGAAGGTCGTGCGGTTCTTGCCGTTCACCTGCCAAAGACCCGTCAAACCAGGCAATACCTCAAACCGACGTTTGTGCCAGGGCAACATCACCTCGTGCTCGTAAGCCGTGCAGGGACGCGGCCCCACCAAACTCATCTCGCCACGCACCACGTTGATCAACTGCGGCAACTCATCAATCCCCGTCGAACGCACCACCCACGCAAAAGGAATCAAACGCGGATCCACATGATCCATCTTCTCCATCGGCTTGTCCGACTTGAACAAATGCACGGTGTGGTTCTGGTGCGTGTTCGTCTCCGCATTCACTTTCATGCTGCGAAACTTGAACATCCGGAAACGCCCCTCACGAAATCCCACCCGCTCCTGCGTGAAAAATACCGGCCCCGGTGAAACCACCTTGATGAACACCGCGATAAACGCAAACAACGGCACCAACACCGGAAGCGCCAACGCAATTAAAGTCAGATCCAAAATCCGCTTACCAACCGGAACCTTGCCAATAAACCAACTGGTCGGCTCGCCCGCCTCAGCCGTCGACTGCGCCGCACCCAAAATCGGAGCCGGAACGCGCTCGGCCGGCATCGGACTCGTACCCGCCACGCCGCGCCCCAAACGCCACCACGGACGCCGGTCGCAAGCCACAGCTGTCCGCCCCGCCACCACCGGTATCACCCCGCGATTGCGGACGTCGCGGCGACGCCGCTGCTGCACACTCTCGACCCTTGCTTCTCCAGTTTCCATCTCGGTAAGTCGTGACCGCTGACATCCAAACTTCAGGCTGCACTAAACTAGTGCGATTCGTCTCGCCTCGGACCAGCCAATCAACAACCTCCTTAGGCATTTTCCGTTCCATACCAATGCCAAAAGTCGTAACCCCTTGCAAGAAAAGAGATTCGAGTTTTCGCACGCTTGAGAATACTCCAAATGTCGTATTCTCATGATGCTCTTGCATTGCAAATCCATTGAAAGTGCAGCAAACGCCCTCCGACACGTGACGTAGAGCAAGCCTGTCCCAACCTCGGGCAAACCCTGTCCCCACCTGGGCCAAAGTTACCACCCCTCCAGCAAGACCACCCTTGATTACCAAAGACTTACGTGCAGGTATCGAAGCTGCTGCATCACCCGCATGATGACGTTCCTGCTCTTGCTCGGAGGATTCTGGTTGGGTGTCATTTCGGTCGCTATCCTGGCCTTCGCCGCAGCCGCCCACCGCCATCAACCCACCCCCGAACTCGATATCACCACCCCACACCGCCGTCGCCTCGCCTCCTCCCCCTGCACTTCCCCCATCCGCCACCGCCACACCGCGGCCTGCACCCACTAAACTCCCCCTCCCCTCGCTCGGCTCCACCCCCATTCGACTGCACCCGTAACTCATTGCCTTAGCCTCGCTCAGGAAAGGACGACCTGTCCCGCGACCGCAGGATCCGCAAATCATTGCTTCTTCCCCGCTCCCTCGGTCACCCGGGAGCGTGACCCTACCAGCACCTTGAAGGTTAAAACCCATATAAACTGACGCCTCGACGCACGGCCCACCGCTTCGTCGAAATCGGGATCGGGATCGCTATCGGGATCGAAACGCACCGCGTCTGCGGTGCCACTGGATTTTGCGCAGCCCTCAGCCCTCAGCCCTCAGCCCTCAGCCCTCTGCGCTTCCCGCTCTGCGCTTCCCGCTCTGCGCTCCGCGCTTCGCTCCCAAGCATGCTGCCGCACTTGGTCGCAGCTCCCCGCTGCCACCGAAAACCGACTTCGCACTGGACTGTACCCGCCATTCTTCACTGGACCTCAAACGGCCCCGGGAAGATCGAGAGACATGACAACTCTCTCGCTATCAACCATCTAGCCCTGCGCCAAACCTTGACGCCCCGCCAAAAAAAATCTCAATCGCGCCCGACCCGAAACCCCTCGATCACGCCAAATCCTTGTCCTTCCCAATCCCCAGCTTCTCAATCAATTCATATAAGGTCGGACGACTCACCCCCAGCTCCTGGGCCGCTCGACTGATGGTCCCGCGATGGCGACGCAAGCTGTGGTAAACCATGTCCCGCTCCAGATCCTCCCGAGCTTCCTTCAACGTGCGAATCGGACTCGAGTCACCACCCGCCAACTCCAGATCCTGGGCCGTAACCCGGCTCCCCTCCGACATAATCACCGCGCGCCGAACCCGGTTCTCCAGCTCACGCACATTCCCCGGCCAATGATAGGCATCAATCGCCCGCAAAGCCCCCGACGTGTAGCTCACCTGCCCCTTCCGCCCCGCCTCCCCCGCCAACTTCTTCAAAAACGCCTGCGCCAAATACCGCACATCCCCCTCACGTTCCCGCAACGGCGGCAAACCAATCGTCACCACCGCTAACCGAAAATAAAGATCCTCCCGGAACGCGTCCCGAGCCATCTGATCGCGTAACTCTCGGTTCGTCGCCGCCACCACCCGCGTATTCACCTCCAACGGACTACGCCCACCCACACGCTCGATCTGACGATCCTGCAGGAAGCGTAACAGCTTGACCTGCAACGCCATAGGCAGCTCGCCAATTTCATCCAGAAACAGCGTCCCCTCATGCGCCATCTCAAATCGACCCACCCGCTGCGAATGCGCCCCAGTAAACGACCCCTTCTCGTGCCCAAATAACTCGCTCTCCAACAAATTCTCCGGAATCGCCCCACAGTTGATCGCCACAAAAGGCCCCTGATTCCGATTGCTCTGCCGATGGATCGTCCGCGCCACCACCTCCTTACCCGTGCCACTCTCGCCCAATACCAAAACCGGCGCCTCGCTCGGCGCCACCTTGCGAATCAACGAAAACACCCACAACTGCGCCTGCATCGACCGATTCTCCCGCTCCAAACCCGCCACATACACCGCCCGGTTCAAAATCGTCAGCAAAGAGTCGAAATCCACCGGCTTCGATAAAAAATCATACGCCCCGGCCGCAATCGCCCCCACCGCATTCGCCCGCTCCCCCTGCCCCGTCGCCACAATAATCTTCGCCTTCGCATCCAACGCCAGTAAATCACCCAAGGTCGCCATCCCCTCACTCGTATCCCCCGGACTCGGCGGCAACCCCAAATCCAACACCACCGCATGGGGACTGTGCTTCTTGAATGCCTCAATCGCAGTCTGACGATCCTCCGCCATGTGAACCTCGAAATCCTGCATCAGCGCCCAGCGCATCTGCGACCGGATCTCTTCGTCGTCGTCAACTAACAGTAAAACGGGCTTCATGATAGCGCTTCAAGCGGACAGATCTGCCAGAGAGCATGAGAGGAAAAACACCGTGGAAGAGGCATGAACCCGGCAGCCAATACACATCGGCTCACCAAGCAACCGTTCTCTGCGACCTGAGCGCAATCGAACACAATTTACGACCACAACGTTTTTCACTTCACATCAACCGGGTTGCGTATGCAACTGTCAAATCACTTAACACCCGCAGTTAGCAAACCGTAGGCCAACCTTACAATAGCGAAAAACCCGTAAGCTTTTTTGACATCAAGACACCCCTTTCACGTCATTCTGTACATAATTCGAACTACGCTTACTGAACTATAAGCGAAAGGTCTATCCAGAATAAGAGACAGCCGTCAGTAGAAAAATAGACAGATTCAATGGGCGGCCCGGCTCAGGAGGCCGAAGGCAAAGATTCGAAGGCAGGGTGCAATCGCTCCTGAACCTCGCACGCCTCTCCCCTTTCTCTTTCCTCCCTGCATCAAGCGCCAGCGCAGGCGCATAGCCCTCGAACATGAGCTCCAGGGCAAACCCGCTTGCCAGAACCGCCCCTATCAACCGACGCACCGATGCACTGCATTCGCCCTCTCCTCCCCTCAGTCAAACAAACCTCGTATTCTGCCTGGTCGCTGAATCCCTCCAACCCCATGCACTTCAATCGGCCACAAACCCGATGGAGGACTCCGTGAGCTGCATCCCCGTCATCTCAGGAATGCATCTCATCGGTCCAGACTCCCTCAACACCCCCTTTCATCACAGCTTCTGCCGCGTCATCACCCTTCCCTGAAGGTTGCTCTACCACCCGACCATCGCCCCCGGATCATGCCTTGATCACGTACGAAAAAATGGCGCACGTGTGCTCAAAATCCGGAGGACAAAATCAAAAACAAACCGAATAGCAACAGCAGGCACCTAGGACCCACCTACATAAACATCTCTGCCCCAGCGCTCAAGGCGGTTTGACCACCAACACTTCAGCTTTGGACGCGTACGGATTATTGGCACACGTGTGCCAATAATCCGTACGAGCTCTCACGCAAGATCACCGTCAAGCCCCTGGGAAGGAGATCACCCGATTGCTCGGCGAGCGGCCTCAGAGGGATTTATTGGCTCAAGGGGCTCCAAGCCCAAAGTGGGAACAGGTGAACACTTCCCCTACTCCACCCTGGTAAACGTCACTCCTCCGGGCGCAGAAACGGTTCGCGGCGCAAAGCCAAGGCCACCTCTCCTCTAACGAGCACGGCCCTTGCGACCCGGAATACTACCTCACTGAAGGCCCCCAGCGGCTGGCCTCCAAAGGTGAGCTAGACCTGAGCCTCTGGCTCTTCTCCAGCCTCGGATGCCGCCGCAGGATCCTCAGCAACAGAGGCTCCACCTTCGGTACCGGGCGCTTCACCCTCGACCTGCTCAGCTTCGGAGTCACTCTCCTCACTGATCACCGGGGCGATCGCCTGCAGCGTGTCGTTCTCCGCTAGATCAATCAGCTTCACCCCCTGCGTCACCCGACCCGCTTCACGAATATCGTGCACCCCAATGCGCACCATCTGACCACCCACGGTAATCAGCATGATCTCATCCTCATCATGCACCGGCAGAGCGCCAACCACCGACCCCGTGCGCTCCGTGGTCTTCATCGTCAGGATACCCTTGCCGCCACGCGACTGGATCCGGTACTCGTCGAACCCGGTCCGCTTGCCTATGCCGCGCTGCCCCGCCACCAGCAGGCTCGTGTCTGGCACCACCATTGCCAGCGCCACCACTTCGTCTTCCTGTCCCAGCGTAATTCCCTTCACACCCGCCGCCGGCCGCCCCATGCAACGCACCTGCTCCTCGTTGAAGCGAATGCTCAAGCCATCCTTCGTCACCAACACCATGTCATCCTCACCACCCGTCAACCGCACCTGGATGAGCTGGTCGCCTTCCTCAATATTGATGGCAATGATGCCGCCCTTGCGCACGTTGGAGAAATCCTTCAACGCGGTCTTCTTGACCGTTCCGTTGCGCGTGGCAAAGAACAGATACCCGCCCTGATCCCACGTGATGTCCTGCTTCTCCTCGTCCAACTGCGACAGGATCCGAATCATCGCAGCAACCTTCTCGTCCGGCCGCAACTCCAACACGTTGGCAATGCTCCGCCCCTTCGCGGCCCGACCCATGTCTGGAATCTCATGCACGCGCTCCACATACACCCGACCCGTGTTCGTGAAGAACATCAGGTAATCATGCGTGCTCGCCGTAAACAAATGCTCAATGAAATCAGCCGAAGTCCCCTCCACCACCGAATCCTTCGTGCCCATCCCAATCACCCCCTTGCCACCGCGACGCTGCGCCCGATACTCACTGCTAAACGTGCGCTTGATCAGTCCATTGTGCGTCAAGGTGATGATCACCGGCTCGTTCGCAATCAAATCCTCCAACGCAATCTCACCCTCGTCCGGCACCAGGTCCGTCAACCGCGGCGTCGCATACTTCTCCTGCACCGCCCGCAGCTCTTCCTTGATAATCGATAACACCCGCGACTCCCGCGCAATGATGTCCAGCAAATCCTTGATGCGCTCCAACAGCTCCTTGTACTCCCCATCCACCTTGTCGATTTCCAAGGCCGTCAACTGATACAAACGCAGGTTCAGTATCTCGTCCACCTGCCGCTCCGTCAGGCTGTAACGCCCGTTGCGCAACTTCACCTCCGACCGGATCAAAATCCCCCAGCCCTCCACCTGCTCCCGTGCCCAGTCAAACGCCAACAACTTGATCTTGGCCTCCTCACGCGACTTGCTCGACCGGATAATCCGAATGAAATCATCCAGATTCGCCAACGCAATGAGATACCCCTCCAAAACCTCCGCCCGCTCCTCCGCCTTGCGCAGCAAATACCGCGTCCGCCGTAACACCACCTCCCGACGATGCTCAATGTAACAATTGTTGAGCTCCTTCAGACTCAGGGTCTTCGGCCGACCCCGGTCAATCGCCAGCATGTTCACCGCAAACGAAGATTCCAGCGCCGTGAACTTATACAGGTTGTTGATCACCACCTGCGGCACCGCGTCCCGCTTCAGCTCAATCACAATCCGCGTCCGCTCATCCGACTCATCCCGAACCCCGCTGATCTCCGTCAAACCCGGAGTCTTCTCGTTCACCAAATGCGCAATCCGCTCCACCAACGTCGCCCGATTCACGTTATACGGAATCTCCGTCACCAAAATCTGACTGCGACCACTCTTAACCTCCTCCACCTCCACCCGACCCCGCACCTTCATGCTCCCACGACCGGTCGTCAGATAACTCCGCACCGGCTCCAACCCGCATACCGTGCAACCCGTCGGAAAATCCGGCCCCTTCACATACTCCATCAACCCCTCAATCGTGATGTCCGGATGGTCAATCTGCGCACAAATCCCATCAATCACCTCACCCAAGTTGTGCGGCGGAATGTTCGTCGCCATGCCCACCGCAATGCCCGTCCCCCCATTCACCAATAAATTCGGAAACGCCGCAGGAAATACCGTGGGCTCCATCCGCGACTCATCATAGTTCGGGACAAAATCCACTGTGTCCTTGTCCATGTCGTCCATCAGGACTGCACCCAGATGAGCCAACCGAGCTTCCGTATACCGCATCGACGCCGGAGGATCCCCTTCCACCGAACCAAAATTCCCCTGCCCGTTCACCAGCAACTCCCGCATCGCCCACGGCTGCGCCATGTGCACCAACGTCGGGTAAATCGCCTGGTCGCCGTGAGGATGGTAATTGCCCATCGTCTCACCCACGATCTTCGCGCACTTGAGATGCTTCTTGTTCGGCTGCACCCCAAGATCGTTCATCGCATACAAAATCCGACGCTGTGACGGCTTCAACCCATCCCGCGCATCCGGTAACGCACGCGAAATAATCACGGACATCGAGTAATCAAGAAACGAGTTCTTGATCTCATCTGCCACGTTGATCTTGAAAATCTTCTCCCCGGCCCCGAACGACGGTGCGTTCTCTGCCGGCTTTTCTTTGGAATCAGGCTTGTCGGACATCGCTATCGGATCTCGCTTTGAAGAACCCGCCCAGCGGGCTCAGAAATTATTCTATACATCCAGGTTGCGGACGTTCAGGGCGTTGTCCTCAATAAACTGCCGCCGAGGCTCCACCTCGTCGCCCATCAGCTTCGTAAACATCTCCTCCGCCTCCACCGCATCCGTCAGGTCAATCCGTAATAGCTTCCGCTTCGCCGGATCCATCGTCGTCTCATACAACTCCTTCGGATTCATCTCACCCAAACCTTTGAACCGCTTGATCTGTAATCCACGACTACCCACCTCCTTCACCGATGCCAAAATCTCCGGGATCGAAAACAACGGCCGCACCTTCTCGTTGTCTCCCTCCCCCTCCAATAACTCAAACAACGGCTTATCCTGCGCCGCATAATGCTCCACACTAAAACCCTTCTGCGCCAACTTCGACAGCAGCTCCGCAATCGCCTTGCTCTCGTGCACCTCCACATGACGCGCCCGCCGCGTCACCCCACGCCCGCGCTCCGACTTCACCTCCGCCTTCTCCACCAAGGCCGTGTCCGCCTCCTCGTCCCCAAATAACCGCAAATCCGGATTCTCCTCGCTGAAAACCCGCAACGCCGACTCGTTCAGGAAATAATGCACGGTCTCGTCATTCCCATCACGCACCCGCACCAAATGCCGCGGCAACTCCGACGTCTGACCATCCCGATACTCCACGTAATCCCCAAAATCACCACCATGCCGCGCCAACGCCCGCGCATACTTGTCCAGGGAATCCAACAACTCCAAAATCTCCTCCAACTGCGTCTGGCTCAACTCCCGCCCGTCCGCCAAATTCCGCAACCGCAAGTCCTCCGTCCCCAGCTGAATCAAAATCCGGTTCATCCGCACGTCGTCCTCCACATACTCCACCCGCTTACGACGCGAAATCTGATACAACGGCGGCTGCGCAATATACACAAACCCCTGCCGCACCAACTCCGGCATCTGGCGGTAAAAGAATGTCAGCAACAACGTCCGAATGTGCGACCCGTCCACATCCGCATCCGTCATGATCACAATCTTGTGATACCTCAACTTCTCCAAATTAAACGCCCCCTCACCCTCCATCGTCCCAATCCCCGTCCCAATCGCCGTGATCATCGTCCGGATCTCCGCGTTGTCCAAAACCTTGTTCAAACGCGCCTTCTCCACATTGATCAGCTTGCCGCGAATCGGCAAAATCGCCTGAAACCGCCGATCCCGACCCTGCTTCGCCGACCCGCCTGCAGAATCACCCTCAACAATAAACAGCTCGGTCTTCGATGGATCCCGGTCCGAACAGTCCGCCAGCTTGCCCGGCAAACCACCGCCCGTCATCGCACTCTTGCGCACCGTCTCCCGCGCCTTCCGCGCCGCCTCACGCGCCCGCGCCGCCATCAACGCCTTGTCCACCACCCGCTTCGCCAATTGAGGCGTCGCGTCAAATACCGTCATCAACCCCTCATACACGATCGACGATACAATCCCCTCAATCTCCGTGTTCACCAACTTCACCTTGGTCTGCGACTCAAACCGCGGATTCGGCAGCTTCACACTCAAGACACACACCAACCCCTCCCTCACGTCATCCCCGGAAATGTTCGGATCCTTGTCCTTCAATAACTCGTTCGCCCGCGCATGCTGGTTAATCGCTCGCGTCAAGGCCGTCCGGAACCCCGTCAAATGCGTCCCACCATCCGGATTCGAAATCGAGTTCGCAAAACACAAAATCTGATCGTTGAAACTGTCGTTGTACTGCATCACGCAGTCCACAAACACATCCTCCTTCTGCGCCGACAAAATCACCGGCTTCTGATGCAGGATCTGCTTGTTCCGACTCAACTGCTTCACAAACTCCTCAATCCCGTCCCTGTAAAGAAACGTCTCCTTCTTCTCATCCTCCCGCTCATCCGCCAAAACGATCTCCACCCCGGGATTCAAAAACGCCAGCTCCCGCAACCGGTTCGCCAAAATGTCGAACTTGAACTCCGTCGTGATCGTGAAAATCTCCGCGTCCGGCATGAACGTAATCAACGTCCCCGTGTTATTCGACTTCCCAATCACCTCCAACTTCCGAACGGTCACCCCCTTGGCAAACTCCATGCAGTGAACCTGCCCGTCCCGCACCACCTCCACCTTGAACCACTCCGACAAAGCATTCACACACTTCGCACCCACCCCGTGCAACCCTCCCGAATACTTGTAAGCCCCCTGACCAAACTTGCCCCCAGCATGCAAATTCGTCAGCACCAGCTCCACCGCAGGAATCTTCCACTTCGGATGAATGTCCACCGGAATACCCCGCCCGTCGTCCTGCACCGATACCGACCCATCCACATGAATCGTCACCAGAATCCGCTTACAAAAACCCGCCAGGTGTTCGTCAATCGAGTTGTCCAATACCTCGAAAACACAATGGTGCAACCCCCGCTCATCCGGATCCCCGATATACATCCCCGGACGCTTGCGAACAGCTTCCAAACCCTCCAACTTGTCGATCTTGGAGGCATCATAATTCTCCCCGGACGGCCGGGGAATGGCTACAGCTTCAGTGACACTTTGTGGCTCGTCGGACATGGTGAAAACGGCAGCATCTCGGAACTGGAAACCCGATGACAAACTGCAGCGGAAGATTAGAAAAAATGGGGCCTGAAAACAACATATAATTAGGCCTCAACCCCCATACGTTGGGCCCGCCAAATACCTCCAACCAAATATCTTGGGCCAACCCCTACCCCGCCACCACCCCCCGCGTTTAGGAGTTTCGTGGTTTCAGTCCCTCCGAACGGCCACCCCCCCACGCGCAACCCCACAAGTATCGGGGTCGAAATCGGGATCGCTATCGGGATAGAGCTCAGGACGTACCCCAACCCCCAGCTACTTGTTCCCTGCGTGCCGCAAACGCGGCACGCACTCACTCTTTCTCACCCGCCCGCGTCAATGTCACAAACCACGCCGTGTCGTTCACCGCCTCCCCCGCCAAAACCAACAACTCCCCAGGCTCCATCACATGCGTCTTCGTCACTACCTTCTTCCCCTTGCCATACAAACTGAACTCCACCGTCGCCCCAGATACATGACGCGCCGTCACCTCACACTCGTCACTCAAACGGATCTTCTTCCCCGGCTCAATCGGAAACACCTTCCGCTCCACCTCGTAATAATCCTTCCACTTGAAGACCGCCTTCAGCCGCTTCCGAACCTTGTCGTCCAGATCCTTCAACTTCGCCCCCGCCGGCTTGGGATCGTTCGTCCCCCAAATCAACACCGCCCGAATGCGCATCGCATCCCCACCAGCGTCAGCACTCCACGCCGGACCCGCCAACACCAACCACACGGCCAGAACACTCGCCCACCGTGGAATCAATCGAAAGAAAAGGCTCCTATTCATGCGGAAGCCCCAATTTGACGGTGCCCCCCCGCCACTTGGCAAGTCTGATGTGTCACAGTTCAGTCCGTGGTAAAGTCGATCCAAACCACCGTCATGCGCTCACTCTCCGAACGAAAAGTAAACGCATCCACCCCAGCCAAAGGCTTCTCCAGCTCAGGACCGATAAATGCCCCCCCAGCCGACGTCGCATCCGGCCCCTGACGCAATAACGGCAGCGAAATCATAATCGCCGCCAACGCCCCCACCGGCACCAGCCACCGACGCCACCACACCATCCCACGCGCCTCCCGCCGCGCCGCCCGCTCCGCCCCCTCAATCCCACGCGCAATCCCCGACCAGCAACACTCCCGCGTCTCCGGTACCGACCGCACCACCTCCCCCACCCCCACCAC
>JBJOII010000161.1:0-8282 GCA_046047235.1 Verrucomicrobiota bacterium
ACACCGCCCCCCGCACGGCCTTCACACTAATCGAACTGCTCGTCGTCATTGCCATCATCGCCATCCTCGCCGGCCTCCTCCTCCCCGCCCTGTCCAAAGCCAAAAGTAAAGCCCAAGGCATCGCCTGCCTCAGCAATATCAAACAACTCTCCCTCGCCTGGATGCTCTACTCCGACGATAACCTCGAGCGCATCGTCAATAATCACGGCATCGACGAAACCCGCGAACGCCGCGAAAACTGGGCCAACAATGTCCAGGACTGGAGCAACAGCGAGGAAAACACCAACCGGGTCTACCTCGACACCTCACTGCTCGGCCCGTTCCTTAACGGCGGCATCGAGGTCTTCCACTGCCCCTCCGACAAATCCCGCTCCCTCGCCGGCCCCCGCATCCGCAGCGTCTCCCTCAACTCACTCGTCGGTGACCCGGGCGTGCTCACCAACCGCTTCAACCCCGACTACCGACAGTTCTTCAAAACCACTGATGTCATCAGCCCCGCAAACATCTTCGTCTTCCTCGATGAACATCCCGATACGCTCAACGACGGCTTCTACATGAACCGCCTCAATGAACCCCAATGGGGCAACCTCCCCGGCTCCTTCCATAACGGATCCGCCAACCTCTCGTTCGCCGACGGCCACGCCCAAAGCCATCGATGGGTCGTCCCCGATACGGTCCGCCCCCCGCGCGAAGGCGCCGCCGAAGGCGGCTTCCCCGCCTCCCCCACCACCGACTTCGACTGGATCAAGGAACATAGCAGCGTGCTGCGCTAACCCGACTCCTCATTCCCGCAAATAGCTCAACCGAAGCTGTATCAGATCCAGACCCAACGCCTTCGCCTCCTCGCAACGCCCCACCAGCTTCAACATGACCGGGTTCACCCCCTCCCCCAACCGCAACTCACCCAATACCACCCCCACCCGCTCCACCGCCTCCGCAGCATACAGGTCAACCTCACCCGCCACCGGAACCTCGTCCTGAAATAACTGCAGCCTCCCCCCCTCCGGACCACACAACACGTCCGCCGCCACCCGATACACCCCGCCGCGCGGAACATGACAGCCCAAATACAAATACGGAGGCCCCACCCAATCCTCCGCACCACCCCGCATGGATAAATACTTCACCTGCTTGTCACCCAACCTCGTGGCCAACCGCGTCAACTCACTCCCCTCAAACGGAAACGCCAGAACCGGAATCTGCCACCACGCCGGAAATACCAGCTCCGCCAAATCCACTACCCCCCGCCCACCCACCTCCGGCAATACCTCAGCCATCGGTTCCTCCGAATAAAAATACGTCACCCCCACGTAGTCCGTCTGAATGGAATTCCCCTCCCCGGCATGCTCAATCGTCTGAAGGACGCTCTCCTCAAAACTGTAAGCATCACCCAATAAAAAGCGATACCCACCCGTCCGACCCAAGTGCTTCCAATACCCCAGACACCCGCTCAACCCAAAACTCAAACGCTTCTCCCACCGGTCCGGCACATCATACCACCCGCCATTGAAGAAATCCTCCGACCCCGTCCCGTGCACCGCCTGCACCCCATCCAAAACCGTCACGTCGTCCCCCTCAAAATATAAGGTCTTCCCCGACTCCAACCCCTGCGCCTGTAATACACACCCCACCACATGCCCGCGCCCACGCCCCCGCATAAATGTAAAAGGCTCACCCACGCCCGTCGGATTCTCCCTCCGCCACACCACCCCAAAGCGCCCCTCACCCTCCCGACGCGCCACCCCAACCACCATCACCTCCACCTCCACCTCCACCCCGTCCCCCTCACTCACCAGTTCCACCTTCACCCCAGCATCATATGGCATCGGGAAATAACAATAAGCCTCACGCTCATCCCCCCCAACCAGTAACGACTGCATCGCCGGCTCTCCCCACGCACCCCCAAAAAAATCCGACACCGGACATAATACCGACGGCTCATCACCATCATAACTCACCCGCAACACCACACCCCGATCACGCCGAAATATCGCCCCCAAACCCTTCAGCCTGAAACCCACAATCCGTCCACCCCGGTTCGACTCATACAACACACCCGAACCACCCGATGGCACAACCACCCGACTGCGCACCACCTCCACCCTCTCTCCGGGAGGACTCGTGTACTGCGATAAATCCCTCCCAGCCATACCCAGTATCCCGCTCACCCGAACTGACTTCGCCCCGTCCCGCCCCGCCTCATAACTCCGAATCCCTGAACCACCCCCATACCGCGCATAGTTGATCTGGTAAAACTGAACCCGCTCCCCCCTCAACACCACCTTGCACGACCGCTCATACGCCAACGGCACATAGCTGAAAAAACCACCCACCCCATACCCCACCAACGGACGCACAAAAGGCCGCTCCCCTCCCAAAAATAACTCCCGAAACTTCACCCGAATCCTCGGCTCAACCTCGCCGTCAAAGTAAAACTCCATCCAGTCATCAGTCGGCGTCGGCGTCCAAATCCGATAAATCACCCCTGGCCCCTCCAAATCCGCCAACACCAACGCCCCCTCCTCCTTCCGCACAAAGGAATAACGCCCCGAAAACCCATCATCGTTGCCCCCGCTCCGATCATAACTCGAGATACACCCCACCTCCTCCACGGGTCGATACTCCGCCATCCGATCCAGCCTCCCCAATACCTCCCAGCCCGCTAACAAACCGTCCTCCCCAATCACCACGCCACCACAAAAACACACCAACACCCCCCACGCATAAAAAGAAATCCTCCTTGGCTCCATAATGGTCTCCCACTTCTTACCAACAGTTGCCCTTTTCACACACACCCAAATAAGGAAGCTAACCTAACCAAAGAACAACCCTCTGACCAGCAGTCTCTACCCCCCAAAGCGAAGTTCTCGCTTGGAACCCTACCCCAAAACCTCAACGCTACCCCCGCCCAACCCTCCACCCCATGCCCACTACCCCATCACGCGCATCCCTCGCTGACCTCGGCGCAGAACCCTTCCGCATCTTCTTCCCCCTCGCCGTCGCCAGCGGTATCGCCGGCGCCTCACTCTGGCCACTCCACTACGCCGGATGGCTCGAACTCTACCCCGGCCAAAACCACGCCCGCCTCATGACCTATGGCCTCCTCGCCGGCTTCATCCTCGGCTTCCTCGGCACCGCCCTCCCACGCATGCTCTCCGCACCCCCCATCGGCATCCGCAATACTCTCCTCCTCACAACCCTCTACCTCGCCACCCAAGCCTGCCTGGTCTCAGGCCACATCGGATGGGCCGACCATGCCTTCCTCACCCTCATGCTCTCCTTCACCACCCTCCTCGCCATCCGCTCCAGCCAGCGACAAGATACCCCACCCCCAGGCTTCACCCTCGCCGCCCTCGCCCTCGCCTGCATCATCACTTCCGCCTCCATCGGCGTCGCCCAATACTATAACCCCGAACTCCCCAGCCCCTGGATCCAACTCCAACGCCTGCTCGGATACCAAGGCTTCCTCCTCCTCCCCATCCTCGGCGTCGGCCCCTATCTCCTCCCCAGATTCTTCAACCTCCCCAGCACCCATGACTTCCCGGAAACCCTCACCCCCAACACGCTGTGGTGGAAAAGGACCGCCCTCGCCCTCACCGCCGGAACCCTCATCCTCGCCTCGTTCATCATCGAAATCCAAGGCCATAACCGTCTCGCCCACGCTCTCCGCTTCACCATCACACTCTCCTATCTCCTCCTCGAATTCCCCTTCCTCCGCTCCCGCCACCCCAACAAACCCCTAACCCGCTGGCTGCAAATCTCCTTCACCCTCCTCATCACCGGCTTCCTCGCCATAGCCCTCCTCCCCACTCTCCGGGTCGCCCTCCTCCACTTCACACTCATCGGCGGCTTCTCCTCCATCGCCTTCGTCGTCGCAACCCGCGTCGTCCTCGGCCATAGCGGACAACTCCACATCCTCCAACACCGCCACCGCTGGCTCACCACCACCCTCACACTCATGCTCATCGCCATGGCCACCCGTATCAGCGGCGATTTCTGGCCCAAAATCATGACCTCCCACTATATCTACGGCGCCCTCGCCTGGATCATCGCCGCCATCCTCTGGTCCGCCTTCGTCCTCCCCCACGTCCGTCATGCCGACCCCGATTAACCCCACACTCAAAAACATCAGCAAATTCACGCTTTACACCCCGCAAATACACCCACAATCCTAATGCACGTGATTCGGGCCGTTTCAGCATCCCCAGGGAATTCCCTGCCCCAAGATAAAGCGCAGACACAATCCGCGCCGTCGGACGCATTACAACTGGCCATCCAGAAGTCCCAAGACCACCTCCTGGATATCCAGTACAAGGACGGCTACTGGATGGGTGAACTGATGGTCGATACCACCATCGTCTCCGATATGATCTGCTTCTATCACTGGGACGATAAGGTCAATCCCCAGTGGCAGCAAAAAGCCGTCAACCACCTCCTGGCCAACCAACTGCCCGACGGCGGATGGAACCTCTACCACGGCGGCCCCGCCGAGGTAAACGCCACCATCAAGGCCTACCTCGCCCTCAAACTCGCCGGCGTCCCTGTCACCGACCCCCGTATGCTCAAAGCCCGGGAAATCGCCCTCCGTATGGGCGGTGTCCCCCGCATGAACACTTTCTCCAAACTCTACCTCGCCCTGCTCGGCCTTTTCCCCTGGGATTATGTCCCCACCATCCCCTGCGAAGTCATCCTCATCGGTAAATGGTTCCACGTGAACTTCTGGGAAATGAGCTCCTGGACTCGCGCCATGCTCGTCCCCCTCGCCATCATTAATCACTTCAAACCGACCCGCCCCCTCAACCCCTCCGTCACCCTCAACGAACTCTACCCGGAAGGCCTCCACGAACGCGACCTCGCCCTCCCCCCAGACCCCGAAGGCCTCACCTGGCGCAACTTCTTCCTCTGGCTCGATCGACTCCACAAATTCGTCGAGAATTACCGCCTCCGCCCCTTCCGCAAAATGTCCCTCAAAAAAGCGGAAGAATGGATGCTCGAACGCTTCGAAGGCTCAGACGGCCTCGCCGCCATCTTCCCCGGAATCCTCTACTCCATCATCGCCCTCAAAGCCCTCGGCTATCCAGATGATCACCCGGAGATGAAACGCCAGGAGGAACACCTCCAAAAACTCCACCACGAAACCGAAGACCAAGTCTGGTTCGAACCCTGCCTCTCCCCCGTCTGGGACACAGTCATCACTCTCATCTGCCTCCGCGAATCCGGTGTCCCCAAGGACCACCCCCGTATCACCCAGGCCATGAACTGGGTGCTCGATCGCGAAATACGCTTCCGCGGCGATTGGAAACATAAAAACCCCGCCAATGTCGACCCCAGCGGCTGGGCCTTCGAATTCGAAAACAAATGGAACCCAGACGTCGATGACACCGCCATGGTGCTCCTCGCCCTCCGCCTCATCCCCACCGATAACCCCCAACGCGCCAAGGAGGTCTTCGACCGAGCCGTCACCTGGATGCTCAGCTTCCAATGCAAAGACGGCGGCTGGGCCGCCTTCGATAAAGACTGCACCAAGAACATCCTCGAAAAAGTCCCCTTCGCCGACCATAACGCCATGCTCGACCCCGAATGCGCCGATATCACCGCGCGCATCCTCGAGCTCCTCGGCTACGAAAACTACCCCACCAATCACCCCCAGGTCGCCAAAGCCCTCCAATACCTCCGCAACCAACAGGAAGCCGATGGCTCCTGGTACGGTCGCTGGGGCGTCAATTACATCTACGGCACCTGGCAATCACTCCGTGGACTCCGCGCCCTCAAGGTCGACATGAACGAACCCTGGGTCGTCAAAGCCCGCGACTGGCTCGAGAGCGTTCAACACTCCAACGGCGGCTGGGGCGAAAGTTGCAACACCTACGAAGATCCCGTCTTCAAAGGCCGCGGCCCCACCACAGCCTCCCAAACCGCCTGGGCCCTCATGGGCCTCCTCGCCTTCGGCGACCCCAATCGCCCCAGTATCCACCGCGGTATCCAATACCTCGTCAAAGCCCAAAACCCCGACGGCTCATGGACCGAGGACGCCACCACCGGAACCGGATTCCCCAAAGTCTACTACCTCAAGTACGACATGTACCGGAATACCTGGCCGCTCCTCGCCCTCGCCACCTACAAGAAACTCCTCGCCGGCCGACTGGCAGGCGATGCCCTGGACTAACCCCCACCCCACACCCAGCCCACATGCCGGCCCAGGGACCGATCCTGATCACGTTCGCCGTCAGGAACGAAGCCAACCCCTTCGTAAAACAACTCCCCCACTCACCCGATGTCCTGATCCTCATCACAGGAATAGGACCCGACCTCGCCGCCAAACACACCACCGCCCTCCTCCACCAACACCGCCCGCGCCTCATCATCTCCTCAGGCTTCACCGGAGCCCTCAACCCCGACCTCCAACACGGCGACCTCCTCCACGATGCCTCGCAAGCGCCCCAACTCGAACCCCTCCTCACACAACTCCACTCCCGCCCAAGCCGCTTCCTCCAATCCCCCACCATCCTCACCACCCCAGACCAAAAACAAACCGCGTTCCAATCCTCCAACGCCGACGCCGTCGAAATGGAATCCCACGCCATCCGGGAAATCGCTAAACAACACCACCTCCCCTGCGCCATCCTCCGCGTCGTCTCAGATATCGCCTCAGAATCCCTGCCCCCAAACATGCACCGGTGGCTGACACCCCAGGGAAGCCCCCGCCCCCTTCAACTCGCCCTCCAGTGCCTCCAAAACCCAGCCACAATCCCCATGCTCATCCGCCTGGGAAAAAACTCCCAGGCCGCCTCTAAAAAACTCGCCGCAACCCTCTCCCAACTCCTCCAACTCCTCCCAAGCCCGGGCAACCAGCCCAGCCAGGCATAACCACTCACCCCTCGCCGGAGTCTAAAAGCAAGCCCCTCGCACACCCTCACCACCAGCCCCGGCCCAAACAACTCAGCCAAATAACCGGCTCACCGCCGAAGCCTTCACTAACTCGCGCGGCTGGTTAAGGTGGTTATACACGATCGTCTCCGGATGAATCCCAAATGCATGGTAAATCGTCGCCAGCAACTCCGTCGGATGAACCGGGTCCACCAAAGGACTCGACGCCGTCTTGTCCGATTCACCATGCACATACCCCGCCTTGATCCCCGCACCCCCAATCACGGAAGTGTAACAATACGGCCAATGATCCCTCCCGTCCGGACTGTTCGAATTGCCCGACGTACTCACACCCTTCTCTGGACTCCGGCCAAATTCGCCAATGGCCACCACCAATGTCTCGTCCAGTAAACCCCGCTGGTCCAAATCCTCAAACAAAGCACTCAACCCCTGATCCAGCATCGGAGCCGATTGGTTCTTCATCCGTGAATACAAACCCACATGCACATCCCATGAATGATTGTCCGAATTCGCCACCTTCGGCCATACCACCTCAACCACTCGCGTCCCCGCCTCCACTAAACGCCTCGCCAAAAGACAACTCTGACCAAATGTGTTCCGCCCATACCGATCCCGCACCCCATCAGCCTCCTGCTCCAAATCAAAGGCATCCCTCGCCTTCCCAGATATAATCAAACTCAAAGCCTGCTGGTAATACTCGTCGAGTTGGTAATGCTCCACCGACCGCTCAATCTCAGGCATCTTCGCACTCAATGCATCACGCAGCCTCGCCCGGCGATCCAACTGCTGCGCAAACACCTCCTGCGGCAACTTCAAGTCATCCGTTCGAATCCGCTCCATCTTCGCCATATCCATGTCGTCACCGTCCGGATACAGGTAATACGGATCATAGGCCTTGCCCAGAAAACCAGCCGTCCCACCCTTCCCCACAACGTTCGACTCCTGCAACGGCCGGGGTAACATCACAAACGGTAACATCGGTTCCTCCGCCGGCTTCAACCGCACAATCTGCGACCCGAAATTCGGAAAATCCTTCGGACTCGGCGGCTCCAGCTGCCCCGACGGCGACACCTTGTCGGTCGTATAACCGGTCATAATCTGGTAAATCGCCGCCGTGTGATTGAACAACCCGTTCGGCGTGTAACTCATCGACCGGATCATGCTGAACTTGTCATTCACCTTCGCCAGCTGCGGCAGCAACTCCGTAAAGTGAACCCCCGGGATCTTCGTGGGAATCGATTTGAACGGACTCCGAATCTTGTCAGGCACTCCCTCCTTCGGATCCCACAAGTCAATGTGGCTCGGACCACCCTGCAGATACACCATGATCACACTCTTGGCCCGACCCCAGCCCGGTCCACCAGCCCCCTTGTCAGATTCCCCCGCCTGCAACC
>JBJOII010000162.1:0-8245 GCA_046047235.1 Verrucomicrobiota bacterium
TCTTCTCCAGCCAACCCCTCCCCCATTCCAACCGCGAAAAGGAAATCCTCGACGTCCTCTCCACCATGGACGCCACCCAACGCCGCGGCAGTATGAGCGTCCCCATGGCTGACGGCCGCATCCTCCGCCTCCTCGCAGAATCTATCCACGCCCAACACGTCGTCGAAATCGGCACCTCCATCGGCTACTCCAGCCTCTGGTTCTGCCTCGCCCTCGAACAGACCCAAGGCAAACTCACGACCTACGAAATCGACCCCGGCCGCGCAGCCCAAGCCCGCGCCAACTTCAAACGCGCCCAAGTCGAACATCTCGTCACTCTGGTCCAAGGCGATGCCCACCAGGAAGTCGCCCAACTCCAGGGATCCATCGACCTGCTCTTCCTCGATGCCGATAAGGAAGGCTACCTCGATTACCTCCAGAAACTCCTCCCCAAACTCCGCCCGGGCGGACTCGTCATCGCCCATAATATGAACACCCGACAAGCCGACCCCAACTTCGTCAAAGCCATCACCTCCAACCCCGCCCTCGAAACGCTCTTCCTCAACATGGAATCCTCCGGCATCGCCGTAACTCTCAAAAAACACTAACCCCAACCCACAAAAAGCCCAATACTGGGCCCATGCACCACAGTCCTAAACAGGTCCTCAACCTGTTCGACTCCACCTGCCTCATCGTCGGTATCATCATCGGTGCCGGGATCTACCAAATGGCTCCCGATATCGCCAAAGGCACCCATGGCATCCCCGGCCTCTTCGGCATCTGGCTCCTCGGCGGCACCCTCTCGCTCTTCGGTGCCCTCAGCTACGCAGAACTCGCCTCCGCCCTCCCCCAGGAAGGCGGCGACTACGTCTTCCTCAATCGAGCCTACGGACCCTGGGCCGGATTCCTCTTCGGTTGGGCCCAGCTCGCCATCGTCCGCCCAGGAGATATCGCCGTCATGGCCTTCGCCTTCGCCACCTACGCCCGCACCCTCTGGGACCCCCTCGCCCACTCCGCCTACCCCGTCATGCACCAAATCTACGCCGCCGCCGCCGTCATCATCCTCACCACCATCAATGTCCAGGGCGTCCGCCAAAGCAAATGGACCCAAAACCTCCTCACCACCACTAAAGCCCTCGGCCTCCTCCTGATCGTCGCCGTTGCCCTCATCGCCGGACATTCCCACTCACCCACCCCACCCGCCCCCACGGAATCCAATCAGCTGCCCTTCAGCCTCGCCCTCATCTTCGTCCTCTTCACCTTCGGCGGATGGAACGAAATGGCCTACGTCGCCTCCGAAGTCCGAAACCCCGACCGCAATATCACCCGCGCTCTCATCATCGGCACCCTCTCAGTCACCACGCTCTACCTCCTCGCTAACTTCGCCTTCATCCATTCCCTCGGCTATCAAGGACTCCGCAACTCCAACGCCGTCGCCACCGATACGGTCGCCACGCTCCTCCCTAACCTCGGCGCCACACTCATCAGCCTCCTCATCTGTATCTCCGCCCTCGGCGCCGTCAATGGACTCATCTTCACCGGCGCCCGCATCTCCTACGCCGTCGGCCAGGACCACCCCGCCTTCCAGGCCCTCGGCCAATGGCACCCCAAACTCCAAACCCCCGCCACCGCACTCCTCGTCCAAGGCGCCATCGCCCTGCTCCTCATCCTGCTCCTCGGCTCCTTCGTCAATGCCATCATCTATACCGCCGCTACGGTCTATTCCTTCTACGCCGCCTCCACCATCGGGATCCTCATCCTCCGAAAAAAAGAACCTCACCTCCCCCGCCCCTTCCGCGTCCCAGGCTACCCCATCACCCCACTCCTCTTCGCCGCCACCTGCCTCCTCCTCATCCAAAGCGCCGTCACCTATAAACCCCTCATCGCTATCGCCTCCGTCGCCCTCCTCGCCGCCGGCGCAATCCTCCGGTCGCTCACCCGCCAACCCCACAAACCCCACCCCCAAACCTAAACCATCCGACGCGGCTGCCCCGTCGAAGCCAACACACTGTTCCATAACGGCCCCTCCGGATCCACCTGCCGCTTCTCGCTCACCGCCAGCCCAATCGGCACATGCACATAGGTGCCATTCAAAAAACCCACCACCAGGTTCGTCTTCCCCGCCATCCCCGCATGAACCGCACGCCGCGCCAAATCATCACATAAAATCGCATCATCCGGATTCGCCGGAACACTCCGAACCAAATAACTCGGATCAAAATACTTCACGTCCACCGGCACCCGACGCCGCTTCATACCCCCCACAATCCGCTCCTTCAGGAAAATCCCAATGTCCCCCAGCCGACGATTGCCCGATGCATCCAGCCCACCCCCATCCGCCTCCAACAAATCCTGCCCCGCCCCCTCCGCCACCGCCACCACAGCGTGCTTCCTCGACTTCAATCGACGCTCCAACGCCCCCAGAAATCCATTGCGCCCACCCAGCCCAAACCGAACCTCCGGAATCAAACAAAAATTCACCTCCTGACTCGCCAACGTCGCCGATGCCGCAACAAAACCCGCATGCCTCCCCATGATCTTCACCAAACCCACCCCGTTGTAAGCACTGTGCGCTTCCGCATGCGCACAAGCCAAGACCCCCGACGCAACCGCCATCGCCGTCGATACCCCAAAGGTCCGCGTCATATACATCACGTCGTTGTCAATGGTCTTCGGTATCCCCACCACCGCCAGCCGAACCCCACGCTTCAATGCCTCCTCAGCCAACTCCCGCGCCCCACGCAACGTCCCATCCCCACCCACACAAAATAAAATGTTCACCCCCCTCGATACCAAATAGTCCACCATCACCCCAATCGGCTGCGGACCCCGCGATGACCCCAATAATGTCCCCCCCTCCTGATGAATGTCCTCCACCATGTCCGGAGTCAAAGCCCATGGCTCCTCCCCCACCCGGGGATTCAAACCCGCATACCCATACCGAATCCCCAAAACCCTCCGCACCCCGTAGTTGTGATAAAGCTCTAAAAACACCGACCGAATCACGTTGTTCAACCCGGGACACAAACCCCCACACGTCACCACCGCCGCCACAGTCCGCTTCGGATTGAAAAACACCTTCTCCCTCGGCCCCGCCTTCTCAAAGACCAACTCCCTCCCCGCATCTTCACCCCCCAAAACCTCCGTCCCCTGCCGCACCCTCACCCCATCCCCAACAAACGGCCCCGCCCACCCACAGCCAGTGTGCTCAGCGTGTAACGGCGACGTATACAAAGCCGCCCCCAACGTCGTAATCGAGGTGTCTATGTGGGACATCAGATATTCAGGTTGACCTGCCCCCAACCAACTCACGCCCTCCCCCCACAATCAAGGCGGAACTACAGGTCACCCAAACAGGACTTCCCCGGGATTCTCAGATACCCACTAAGGCTCAAACTCCAACGTCAACTCCGTCCCCACCGGCAAATCCACCAACGCTTGCATCAACGTCGCACTCGACCTCTCCCCCACCGGATTCACGTTGTACACCTCACCCGCTACCGGCTCAGGAAAAACCTCCCCCTTCAAATACGGCTCCAAATCCAACTGATCCACCACAGTCCCGCTCGCCGCCCTGTTCTCCGTCGCCCATACCCCCTTGCTGTCCTCAATAATCCTCAGGTTGCTCCGTATCACCTCAATACACGAACGCTCCCGCGCCCGCATCGCATTCGGAATCACCAACGCCGCAAGTAAACCAATGATCGCTACCACAATCATGATCTCCACCAGCGTAAATCCCCCTCGCCCCACGCCACACATATCCTTTGTCCTCATCTCAACTCATCCAAAATACATCAACTAACTCGCTCTCCCCCCGCACACCCACATAATCACGGAAAATGCGCTTCACCGCCATACGAAGCCCATCTCACAGGCTTTTCCCCACCCCCATTAAAAACGGCGGGTCCGTCAAGGACCCGCCGACTGAAGAGAGAACCAAGACCTCCATGCCCCGAGGCCAGCAACCTACAGGACAACCTAGTTCTCAGAGCTTAAAGTCAATTCCGTCCCCTCCGGTAAATCCACCAGACTCTGATTCAAAGTCGCCGATGCCAAAACACCCACCGGATTGACGTTGTATGTCTCTCCCGCAACCGGCTGCGGCAACTGCTCCCCCTTGATGTAAGCCACCAAATCCGCAATGTCCGGCTCCGCACCCGAGTCCACCCGGCGCTCCATCGCCCAAATACACTTGCTGTCCTCAATAATCCTCAGGTTGCTCTGAATGGTCTCAATGCAGGCCCTCTCCCTCGCCCGCATCGCATGCGGCGCCACCAGCGCCGTCAATAAACCAATGATCGCCACAACAATCATGATCTCCACTAAGGTGAATCCGCCGGTCTTCTTCTGTCGAATACGCATACTTACCTCGACTGTTTGGTTACTGCTTATTTAAACCCCTCTTCCAGAGGAGCCCCGCGGCCTGAGGGTTGTGACTCCAAACATCTTCCGCACAACCTGAACTCAAACCAACTCCCGATATTTAGCAGAGGGCATGCCATGCTTAGGCAGCCCGTGACGCAAGGTGTTGGTTATGAACTTATTGCCTAAGACGCATGTCGTATGCCACGCCAGCTTCCAAAAACTATCGCCCCCCCTAGGTCGCTCACCTGGAAAGGGATACAAAGGAAGAACTCTGGCTCACCCAAATCCACTGATTTTAAACCACATAAGACAGGCGTCTTACGCAATTAGGCCCGTCACTTTTCCTAATAAAACCCTAAAGCCCCGCACCCCAAATGCCGTTACCACTTTCTGCACACGGGATGTCCCACCGCCTGTCCATTCTTCCTGACCACTCACCCCCGCACCTCACTGAATAACTGCCGAATCACCTCCTCGATCGGCACCTCCTGGATATCCATGTCCATCACCGGCAATCGATCCAGCAAGACCTTGCAGGCCGAAATCACCTGATCCCGCCGCACACTCAAACGCACACTCCCGGGATCGCTTTCCACCACCTCCCCCAACGCAGATAAGTCACACTCCGGTCGCCCCACGCCCGGATCTAAATGAATCGTGATCACTTTCCTCCTCGCAAACCGGTCGAAAATCTCCGCCAACGCCCCGTCAAAACAAATCCTCCCCCGATCAATCACAATCACCCGACGACATAACTCCTGAATGTCCGCCATGTAATGGCTCGTCAGTAAAATCGTCGTCCGCTTCGTAGCATTGTAATGACGAATAAAATCCCGTACCGCCTTCTGTGAAATCACATCCAACCCAATGGTAGGCTCATCAAGAAACAGCACCCGTGGCTCATGCAACAACGCCGCAATCAATTCCATCTTCATCCGCTCCCCCAAAGACAACTCCCGCACCATCGTCCCCAGCTTATCCCCCACCCCCAGCAACTCCGTCATCTCCCCCACGGTCCGTAACATCCGCCCACGCTCAATACCGTAAATCCGCGCATTCAGCTCAAATGATTCCCGCGCCGGCAAATCCCACCAAAGCTGATTCTTCTGCCCCAATAATAAAGCAAACTGCCTCCGATACCCGTCCCGCCGCTCCCACGGCACATAGCCAAATACCCGGGCCTCCCCACCCGTCGGATATAATAAACCCGCCAACATCTTCAGCGTGGTCGTCTTCCCCGCACCATTAGGCCCCAAAAAACCCACCAACTCCCCCTCCTCAACCCGAAATGAAATCCCCTTAACCGCCTCCACCAATTCGTGCTCCCGCCATACCAACCCCCGCAATGCCCCACGTAAACCCGGCCGCTTCCGGTAAACCCGAAAAGAACGGCTCAACGCTTCAACCTCAATCACCCCCGCAACAGATGCATCCGATTTCACTCCCCACAGACTACGCAGAACCCCCAAACCACCGCAACCAGCCAGCTCAAACCGGCACCGCCGCCCTCATAGCCACCTCGTTCCCATGCCGATCCATCCGCGCCGCAATCTTCTCCAAAGCCAAAACCTCCTGCGCCCCACCCAAACGAATCGCCTCCCTCGGCATCCCAAATACCACACACGACTCCTCATCCTGAGCCACAGTCCGCCCCCCACCCTCACGTAACCGCACCATCCCCGCCGCACCATCCCCCCCCATGCCCGTCAAAATCACCGACAAACTATACCTCGCCGCCCCCGCCTGAACCGCAGACGCAAATAAGACATCCACCGCCGGACGCTGATAATGCACCGCAGGATCCTGGTTCAACCTCACCCCATAACCCGAACCACTCCACTGCATCACCATATGAAACCCCCCCGGCGCCACCAACGCCAAACCCGGCCTCAACCGATCCCCCTGCACCGCCTCCCGCACCTCCAGCTGACACAAACCATTCAGCCGGTCCGCAAAGGCCTTGCTGAAATACGCCGGAATATGCTGCACAATCACAATCGGTGGCATGTCCGCCGGTAACTTCGTCAACACCGTCTTCAAGGCCTCCGTACCCCCAGTCGATGCCCCCATCAAAATCACCTGACGCGGAGCATACTGCCGCCGATGCTGGCTAATCGGTAACTTCGCCACCGCAACCCTGCCCCCAACTCCCGCACCCGTTGACCGCAACCTCACAGTCGCAGGATCCGCCTCCACCGGTGCACCCCGGGCCACCGCTGCCTCCTGCCGCTCCAAAAATACGGTCTGCCCCATCGGCCGAGGCAACCGACCCACCCGACTCTGCGCCGCCGCACGAATCTTCTGCGCCAATACCCGACCGTCCACCGCCGAATATGCCCCGCCCGGCTTGCCCACCACCTCCACCGCACCCGCCTGCAATGCCTCAAGAACCTTGTCCGACCCCGCCGTCGTCAATGAACTCATGATAATCACCGGCATCGGCCGATACTTCATGATCAACTTCAAAAACGTAATCCCGTCCATCCGCGGCATCTCAATGTCCAGCGTCACCACATCCGGATCCAACTGCGTAATCCGATCCCTCGCCACATACGGATCCACCGCAGTCCCCACAACCTCAATGTCCGGCTCCCGCGAAAGACTGTCCGTCACCGCCCTCCGCACCAAAGCCGAATCATCAACAACTAAGACTCGAATACGTGCCATCGCTCAAACCAGACTCTTGAACATCGCGTTCACCAAGGTTAACTGCTCCACGGTCTCGATCATGTAATGCGGTAAAGTCTCCGGACTTAACCCCAGAATCTCCAGCGCCTCCGCCCTCCCCCGCATCGCCAAAGCCTGATGCCCATAACTGTGCCCCAAAAAATGCGCGATCAAATTGGACAGATACACATACGCCGCCAACCGGTCATGCGGCTTCGCCGCCTTCGGCTGATGATGCCACCACACCGCACTCACAATCGGTACCGGGAACTTCCAGCGACTCAATAACCGACCACCCACCTCCGCATGCTGAACCCCCAATAACCGCTTCTCCGCCTCCAGCAAGGAATGCTGCTTCTGCTCCGTCTCCTCCACCAGCTTCGCGTAAATGTGCTCCAAAGCCTCAGATAACACGATCTTCCCCACGTCATGTAACAACGCCGCCGTAAACACCAGGTTCTCGTCGTCCTCCCCAATCCTCCGCGCCATCACCTGCGCCGCAACCGCAGAAGCCACTGTGTGCTGCCATAATTCACCCCGCCCTAACCCATACCCCTTCTGCTCCGGCCCCAACGTCCGCGCCCCCACCACCGCCGTCACCAGCTGGTAAACTTGCTTGAAACCCAACCACGTCACCGCCTGGCTCAAATCCCCAATCGATGTCGATGGCGAATAAAACGCACTGTTGCATAACTGCAACACCGCCGCCGTGATCGAAGGATCATACGCAATCAATGAGACCACCCGGTCCGAATCCACATCCTCGTTGCTCAATAACGTCAGCAGCTCCGGCAACACCCGCGGCGCCGGAGGCAAATGCTTCACCTTGTTGATATACTCGTCTAGCTCTTGCATAGAAGCATCACCTCATTCGGTTGACCCGATACCTTCAAACGCACATCACCCGTGCTCAAACTCATATACATGGTGCGGTTAACCACACCCCCAACCTGCTCAGCACTAATCGTCAGCCCGTGCTTCGTCAGTAACCCCTTCAAGGCCTCATAGTTCCTCCGGCCAATGTTAAAATACCCGCCCTCATCCATAATCTGCGCCCCGCCCGCCACAGCAATGATCATCCGCTGCTTCACCGCCCCAAATTGATAGCACGCCCGAAATAACGCCGGCACACCCGTGTCCACAAACATCGCCGGCTTCGCCGCCGCCTTCGCCGCATCAATCGATGAATCCGGCAGCATAATGTGTAACAACCCCCCCGCATGCACCACCG
>JBJOII010000163.1:0-8109 GCA_046047235.1 Verrucomicrobiota bacterium
TGCAGGGCCTTCTTGGCCTTGGGCGATTCATGGCAGTCGCGAATGAGTTGCCGCATGACCCGGCACCCATCCTCCGGCCGGCTCATCACGTTCAGGAGCATCCCGTGCGATACCTCGAATCGGGATACCAGCTGCTCGGGTGCGGCCTGGATCAGCCGCTCAAACGTGCTCTTCTCCCAGTTGATGAAGTTGTGCTCGGGAGGCTTGCGCTTGGTGAACTTCTTTCCCTTCTCCGCCGCCTTCCGCGCCAGCTGAAGATTCTCCACCACGTGCTCTGGTGCCTGCGCCACCACCCAGCCCAAATCATCAAAACCCTTGCGACCGGCACGACCGCTGATCTGGTGGAAGTCCCGCGCGCTCAGGATCCGCGTCTTCTCGCCGTCATACTTGCAGAGCTTGGTGAATAATACGGTGCGAATGGGAACGTTGACCCCGACACCCAGGGTGTCCGTGCCGCAAATGACCCGCAGCAGACCCTTCTGCGCCAGCTGCTCCACCAGAATGCGATACTTGGGCAGCAGCCCCGCATGATGAATCCCTATCCCGTGCTTCAACCACTTCTTCACATCCGGCCCGTGCGGGCTGTGAAACTTGAAACCCTCGATCGCCTGCGAAATCTCCGCCTTCTCCTCCCGGGTGCATACGTTGATGCTCGTGAAATCCTGTGCACTCTGCGCCGCCTCAGCCTGGGTAAAATGAACGATGTAAACCGGCGTCCTCCCCTGGTCCACCAGGTTCTGTAAGGTCTGCGAAAGCGATGTCTCGGCGTAGTCAAACTCCAATGGCACCGGACGATCCGTCGATTTCACGGTCACGGTCTCACGTCCCGTGCGGCGCTTGAGCTCGTCCTCAAAAAATGCGGTGTCCCCCAACGTGGCCGAGATCAGCAAAAACCGTGACTTCGGCAAGGTCAACAAGGGGACCTGCCACGCCACACCACGGTCCCGGTCAGAATAGTAATGGAACTCGTCCATCACTACATCGTGCACCTGCGCAGCGTCCCCCTCATGCAACGCGATGTTGGCCAATATCTCCGCCGTGCAGCAGAGAATCGGTGCATCACGGTTCACGGTGGCGTCCCCCGTGCTGAGACCCACGTTCTGCGGCCCGAACTCCTTGCAGAGCGCCAGCCACTTCTCGTTCACCAGCGCCTTGATCGGACAGGTGTAAACGGAACGTCGACCGCGAGCCAACGCCTGGAAATGGAGCGCCGCCGCCACCAGCGATTTTCCCGAACCGGTCGGCGTGTTCAGGATCACATTGCGATCCTCGAACAACTCCAGAATCGCCGATTCCTGCGCCGGATACAGCTCAAGCCCAATCTCCTCGACATACTCCAGAAACCGCCCCAGAAGCCAGTCGCTCGTAGGCCGCTCATCCCGCGGAAGCAGATCGTAAAGTGTGCGTCGCAATGTTCGAGTTCAGATGATTACGAATTCTGGCTCACTCACCCCACCAACCCCCGTTCAAAAGTCCGCCCGGAACAGCACGCTGATACCATGGTTCATCACAGCGTCAGTCTGCGTGGTCTGAATCCCGCCACCCCAATACTCTAAATTCCAATCCAAGCGGTCCACCACCGACAGCCGGTAATGCAACCCCACCTGCATCTTCCGCCCAATCGCATACGTCAAACCGGCAAAACCCTGATACCCCGCTACAAAACGGTCCGACCCCACCCGACGCCAAAGCGGCGTAGGACCACTGTCCGCCCGGGTCCAAACACCACCCGCCCCGCCCCCCACCGTGAATCCCACCGGACCCCACAACGGCCGGTCCATCGCCACCACCGCCTGAATCGGTACCTGCGTCAGCTCGCCATCCTCACTGTCAAAACCCAGCACCGACTGCATCGGGTTCCAAACATACCCCGTCTCCACCCCGACCCGCAGCCAGGGCAGGGGACGATACCCCGCCCCCGCATCAATGCGTACGCCCGGATCGAAAGTGACCCCCGGATCAACGTTCAGCCCGATAGGAAGGTCCAGGTCTGACTCACCGGCAAAGTTGCCTCCCAGATCCACCCAATACAGCCAGCGAGGCGCTTCCTCCACCGCCAACACTGCGGCCGCCCCATCGTCCAGCCCGGCCTCGTCCCCAACCAAAGCCGGGGCCGCACCAAACAACATCAAGCCAACGGTCAGACTCCAAACTCGTACACTCATTTCTGGCTCTTGATCTGTGCAATAATGTCGTCCGCCGTCAGCAACTCCGCCTTGGGCTCACGACGCGGTTTAAACTCCAGCTTGCCCTGCTCCAGGGTGCGCTTGCTCACGGTAATCCGGAACGGCATCCCCAACAGATCCGCATCCCCGAACTTCTCGCCCGCGCGAAGCGGACGATCGTCAAACAACACGTCAATGCCCTCCTCCCGCAACCGTGCATAAAGGCTCTCCGCACCCTCCTTCACAGCCGGATCCTCCAGGTTCAACGCGATGAGATGCACAACATACGGAGCAATCTTGGGCGACCAGATAATGCCCTTGTCATCATGGTTCTGCTCAATCCAGGCCGCCGCCATGCGCGAAACACCAATGCCATAACAGCCCATCACTGAGGTCTTGCGCTGGCCCGACGTATCCACAAACCCGCAGTCCATCGCCGCCGAGTATTTCGTGCCCAGCTTGAAGATGTGCCCGACTTCAATACCCTTGGCCGCCTTCAACTTGCCCGCGCATCGCGGACAACAATCGCCGTCCTTCGCCAGCTTGTAGTCCCCAAACTCCGGCTTCGGCAAGTCACGTCCGAAGTTGACGTTGATGTTGTGGTAGTTCGTCTGGTTGGCCCCACACTCAAAGTTCACCCGCCCATCCACAAAGGTGTCCGCCAGAACGCGCACGGAATCAGGCAGGCCAATCGGACCCGCATACCCCACCTCGGCCCCCGTCAGTTCCTTGATCTTCTCCGGCGAAACCAGCCGCAGCACCTGACAACCCAGGGCGTTGCGAAGCTTGATCTCGTTCACATCACAGTCGCCCCGCACCATCACCGCAATCACCTTGTCGTCCGCCTCAAAGATCAGGGTCTTGGTGGTCTTCCACACCGGGATCTTCAGAAAGTCCGCCAACACATCCACGCCAATCAAACCCTCGCCCAAAACCGCCTCCATCGGACGCTCCTCAGCGTCCTGCTCAAACTGCTCGAGCCTCGACTCAGCCTGCTCCTGGTTGGCGGCATACTCGCAGGAATCACAGAAGAGAATCGTGTCCTCTCCGTTCTCCGCCAAGACCATGAACTCCTGGCTGCCACTCCCGCCAATCGCCCCCGAATCCGCATCCACCGCCCGATACTCAAATCCAATCCGCTGGCAAATCCGGTGATACGCCTGCCGCATCGCCTCATACGAGACTTCCAAACCCGCGTCATCCACGTCGAAGCTGTAGGCATCCTTCATGATGAATTCCCGCGTCCGCATCAGCCCGAACCGAGGACGAATCTCGTCCCGGAATTTCGTCTGAATCTGAAATACCACCCGCGGCAAATCCTTGTAGGACTGGATGTCCCGCCGCACCAGGTCCGTCACCACCTCCTCATGCGTCGGTCCCAGACAGGCCACGCTCTCCCGACGATCCTTGAACGCAAACATGATGCCGTCCACCGCCGTATACCGCTCCCATCGACCGCTCTCCTCCCAAAGCTCCTTGGGCTGGAGTGCCGGCATGAGAAGTTCCTCCGCCCCAGCCGCTTCCATCTCCTCCCGAATGATCTGCGATAACTTGCTCAAGGTGCGGTGAAGCAACGGCAGATAGGCATACACCCCCGCCGAAAGTTGCTGCATGTAACCACCCCGAACCAGAAGGCCATGCGCCGTCGTCTGCGCGTCTTTGGGGGCCTCACGCAGGGTCCTGCCCAGATGTCTCGATTGTCTCATATTACGGATCCCGGACGGATGAACTCCGGAAATGTCCTTTCAACTAGCTGTGTTCAGTCCGGAAGAACACAAAAAACCATCCGAAACCCTTGAATCCACTCCCGCCAGCCTCCACCGCAAATTCGCGTGACGCGAAGGAACCACCCCATCCAAACCCCAAAGTCGCATGCCGCTATTTACCCGCGGTTTTAACTCGAAAAATCATCGGCTCTGCATTAGTAGTAATTTCACATCACAATTCACTCATCTAGGGCGCTGATCATCCGGCTTTCCTCCGCACACCCGGCCGGACCCAGTGCCTCCAGCTCAAAACGTGACATGAGCGGATCCCTGCAACCCGAAGACATCACCCCCCTGCGCAGCGGGACAAGCCTCAGCGAAGAGCACCACCACGAGCGCTGCTGGGCCTGCGGCTCCCGCCGGCTCGGCGGCCTGCAACTGCGCTTTACCCAAGGCAAAGACCACTCCGTCGGATCCCAGTTCGATTGCGCCGAGTTCTACGCCGGTTACCCGGGTATCATCCACGGCGGAGTCGTCTCCGCCGTTCTCGACGCCGCCATGACCCATTGCCTGTTCGCCCGTGGCGAAGACGCCCTGACCACCGAACTCAAAGTCCGGTTCCGCTCACCCGTGGCAGTCGGCATACCCGGCAAAGTGCGAGCGACCCTCGTCCGAACCCGCGGTCAGTTCATCGAGGTCGCCGCCGAATTCTGGCAGAACGGGAATATCTGCGCCGTTTCCCGTGGGAAATTCATCCGCTCCCACGGCAACCTGAACCCCCTCGCACCACCGGAATAACACCCCCAAAAGAACCCGTACCTCCGCCTGGAACTGCACGGTCTCGTGTTACGATCCCGACAGTAAACCGTGCGATTCAGCCCAAGGGCGTAGTCAGCTGAATATCCTCCCTGAGCAGGTGCTCGGGCTCGCTGCACGCAAGAATCAGGTTGCATCAGCCTCTGGCCCCAACGTATGGCAATCCCATGCGTTGCCTCGTCACCGGTGCCGGCGGATTCGTCGGATCCAACCTCGTCCATGCCCTCCGGGAACAAGGACATGAAGTGCGCGCCCTGGTTCGACGCGGCAGCAATCGCAAAGGGCTTCAAGGACTGGACTGTGAACCGGTCGAGGGTGACATCACGTCTCCAGACTCGCTCAAGCCCGCTCTAAAGGGCTGCGACTGGTGTTTTCACGTGGCCGCCAGCTACCACCTCTGGCTCAGGGACTACGCTCCCATGTATCAGGCGAATGTCGATGGCACCCGCAACGTCATCGAAGCGGCAACTCAGGCCGGTTGCTCCCGCGTCGTCTATACCAGCACGGTAGGCTGCATCGGGCTGCCAAAAGACTCAGGCCCCAGCACCCAGCCCACGGATGAATCTACTCCGGTGTCGGAAGCCCAGATGTCCAACCACTACAAACGATCCAAGTGGCGCGGCGAACGGGTGGCTCTCGAACTCGCCGCCCAAGGTGCTCCGGTGGTGATCGTCAACCCCAGTGCACCCATCGGACCGCGCGATACCAAACCCACCCCCACCGGCAAGGTCATCGTGGATTTCCTGAATCGCCAGATGCCCGGTTACATCGATACCGGTCTCAACTGGGTTCACGTGAATGACGTTGCGGCCGGTCATATCCTCGCCGCGGAAAAAGGTCGGATCGGCGAGCGCTATATCCTCGGTCACGCCGACGGCAACTGGACCATGCGACAATCCTTCGAGACGCTCGCCGAGATCACCGGTCTTCCTGCCCCGCGGCTGAAGGTTCCCTACGCCGTCGCCTTCATGGCGGCCTGCGCCAATGAGGCTGCCGCCGCCATCACCGGTCGCCCCCCCAAAGCACCCATCGCCGGAGTGCGTATGTCCCGCTACAAAATGTGGTTCAACCCCGCCAAGGCGATCCGCGAACTCGGCCTCCCCCAAACCCACCCGCGCCAGGCTTTCGAAGACGCCGTTCGCTGGTTCCGCGAAAATGGATATGTTCACACATCGTGAGCTGCCCCTCCTCAAAAAGTAAAATCCAGCTCCGGCTCGCTTGGGTCCTGATGCTCAGCCTGCTCCCGGCCTGTTCTCCCGCCCCATCAATCGATCCCGCCCCCGCCGATATCCGCGGTGAACCGATCGTCAGCCGGACCACCACACCGCCAGCTTCAAATCCCCCCGCAGCCTTCGCCAGCAGCGTCATCAACCAGATCTCGCTGAGTGATGACGAGCTTGGTCTCGTGGGATTCGATCGACTCGCAGGATACAACTACGAGGCACGCGCCGCCGAGCTGGCCTCAGCCGGAGCCGCCAACTCCAGCGCGATCCCGCAACCCATCCTCGCGCTCAACGGTCAGGAGGCCGCCATCCGCGGCTTCATGCTTCCGCTCAAATTCGAGGGCGGCCTGGTAACCGAACTCCTGCTCATGCGCGACCAGTCCATGTGCTGCTTCGGTGTCGTCCCCAATATCAATGACTGGGTCGCCGTCACGCTCCCGCCCCCCGGCGTAAAAGCCATACTCGACCAGCCAGTCGTTCTCTTCGGCACGCTCGAAGTCGGCGAGGAATTTGACCAGGACATCCTCTCCAGTATCTATCGCATGCAGGGCAAAGAGATGCTCGATGCCCTCGATCTGTAGTCAGGAGAGAGGAGAGGGTAGAGAGGAGACCGTGGGTTGGGTGTTCTCATCGGGAGGGACTCAGCACCGTCGGGTCAGTCCGCCTCAGCACGGGACCAATCCGGTTCGTCAACGCCACCCAGGCCACGGAGTCATCAACCTCGATCTGCAACGTGGATCCTGCAGCCAGCTCCGCCAGCCATGCCTCGAGCCGTGACTCATCCCTGATCTCGATTCCCTCAGTTGATCCCAACCCGGCAGCAGAACGTCCCGGGTTCTGTTCCAGCATGGAACCGACCAGTGCACCGCCCGCGTCCAGCTTCAGCAAACCCGCGGCCTGCACACTCGAGCTGCGCAACATCAGTCCGCCCATCCGGTTCGTGATCACCCCAAACGTACCTGCCCGAACCCAAGTGCCTGCCCCGCCCTGAATGCCCTGCAACTCCTCGGCCGCGCGAAATACGTCCACCAGCTTTACTCCGGCCTCCGGCTCCAGCGTGAACTCAACCGTCCAACCCAGGTGACGTCTCAAACCATACATGTCAGCCACGCGGGATGCCTCAGGAAACGTGGCCGCCACCCGTTCGATCTCCTCCACCTCCATCCGCATGGCACCGTCGCTCCGCAGCACCAAAGGCCAGGCAACGGTTCCCGGTCTCGGCGCCAGTGGCTTCAACAGCCCAGCCCTCCGGAGTTCCAAAGCCAGCTCGCGCGCTTTCAAATCTTTCGCTTCGCCCGCAGCCTTCTCCAACGCGCCGCCGATCTCACCCAGGTAAACCCTCAATAGCTTCAGCGGCGCATTGCGGAAGCCGAGCTTGGATCCAGCCGCTGCCTGCTCCACCAAAGCACGCACAACCTCATCCTCCAATCGCCAGCGCAAGGGCAGGGGATTCGATGGCATCCTCAAAGCATCCGGACCCGCCGCCTTTAAATCCACAAACATGCGGTAATCCCCAAACGGCACTCCTTCAAAAAAGCGCGTCGGGTCGAGATCGATTCGGCGGGTCAGTTCCTCGCCAGCCGACAGGTTCCACTCCTCTCGCGTCCCCTCAAAGTAAACCGGTACATTCACGACCCGTTGCCCGGCCTGGTCCACCAGCCAGAACTGGAAATCGTCCGGCCACACCACGGACTGCCCACGCGCCCCGCCATTGCGCAAGTCCAAGGTCAGTCGAACCGGGGCAGGCGGAGCCACGACATCCTCGCCTGTGAGCCTCAGGTCCAAGCCCCGCAGCCCAGCCCGCTCGCTGCGTTGCTCCAGATAATCGTCCACCGACAAAACGGTGAATGCGATGGGCCCCGTCTCGGCCGCCGCCCGCCACAACGCCAGCCCCTTCGGAACCTGCGGTTGCTGCGTCGGTAACACTCCGGTGTAGCGTCCCTGTAAGGTGTATGTGCCGCTCCTGCCCAGGCGCACCCAGTCGCTGACACGCGTTTCGTATTCTCCCACCACACCGGGATTCAACCGCTCGGCCTTGGCAAACATGTGGGCCAACGCCTGCCCCGGAGGAATCAGCTCCAACGGCTCGCCCTCGGTTGAAGTCACACGGAGCCGCCCGTTCAAACGGCAGCACCCCTCCCACATGAACGCCAGCGGATCCTCACCGGAATTCCGGAATCTCCAGAGCAGGGGAGTGGC
>JBJOII010000164.1:0-8016 GCA_046047235.1 Verrucomicrobiota bacterium
ATGAGAGTATTGCCTGTAGTTGAGCGGGAGATGCGGGTGGCTGCGCGGCGGCGGGGGACGTATTGGAACCGGGTGGTGATGGGGGCTGTGGCGGGTATTTGTTTTGGTTTGTTTTTTCTTTTGGGTGCGGGTGATCAACCGGCGGGGGAGTTGAGCAAGAACCTGTTTTTCACGCTGGCGGTGATTTTTGTGGGTGCGGGTTTGATGATGGGGGTGGTGTATACGGCGGATGCGGTGAGTGAGGAGAAGCGGGAGGGGACGTTGGGTTTGTTATTTCTGACGAACTTGAGGGGGTATGACGTGGTGTTGGGGAAGCTGGCGGCGTCGTCGATGGGGGCGGTGTATGCGTTGTTGGCGATTCTGCCTGTGCTGGCGATTCCTTTACTGATGGGTGGGGTGACGTGGGGTGAGTTTGGCCGGGTGGTTTTGGTGATGGTGAGCGGGTTGTTTTTTTCGTTGGCGGCGGGGGTGATGGTGTCGGTGTGGATGACGCAGGCGTTGGCTTCGATGGCGGTGACGTTTGTGTTGGTGGTTGCCGTGCAGGTTCTCCCTCCGTTGGTGGCGTTGTGGTATTCCGAGGCGACGGGTTTGCCGCCTTTGGAGACGTTGATGGCGCCTTCGTTGCTTTATGCCTTGTCGTTGGTCGAGGAGAGAGTGTTTCGGCAGGAGGGGTTTTATTTTTGGTATGGGCAGGCGGCGACCCTGGGTTTGGGGGTGGTGTTTTTGGTTGTGGCGTCGGGTCGGGCGAGAGTGGTTTGGCGTGAGGATGGTGGGGGTCGGGGGAATGTGCGGGAGTGGCTGAGGGGTTGGTTGAAGGGGCATGCGGGGCGGCGGCGGGCTTGGCGGGATCGGATGATGGATGTGGATCCTTGTTGCTGGTTGGGTTTGCGTTCGTGGGTGAAGCGGTGGGTGGTGTGGGGGGGGTTGGGGTGTTTTGTGGTGGGTTGGCTGGTGGGTTACGGGCTTTGGGGGGAGGAGTGGTCACAGGATGAGGGGGTGTATTTTCTGGCGATTTTGCTGATGCACACCGTATTGCGTTGCTGGGTTGCGGGAGAGGCGGTGATGGCGTTGGGGCCGGATCGGCGGAGTGGGGCGTTGGAGTTGTTATTATGTTCGGGGTTGGGGGTGGGGGAGGTGGTGCGGGGGAGGTTGCTTGCGTTGCGGAGGCAGTTTGCAGGGCCGGTGTTGGGGGTGTTGACCTTGGACGTTTTTGCGACGGGTTTGGCGTTGAGCGGGACGTATGGGGCTGAGGATATCGTGTTCATGTTGAATTTGGTGGTGTGTTTGGCGGTGGTGTTTGTGGTGGACATGGTGGCGTTGGCCTGGATGGGTTTGTGGTGGGGGTTGGTATCGCGTCAATCGATCCGGGCGTGGATGCGTTCGGCACTGGTGGTGTTTGGTTTGCCGTGGGCGTTGTTTATCGGGTTGATCCTGATGGCGGTGGTGACGAATGGGATATTTGTTCCCGATCTTGAGTGGGCGTTTTTTTTGGCGATGTACGGGGTGTTCAGCGTGGGGATTTCGGTGATGGGGATGGTTTATGCGCGGGGTCGTTTGTTGCGGGATCTTCGGTGCGAGGTATCTGGTGGGGGCGCGGGTGATCGGGGTGATGTTTTGGAGGTTGTGGGGGCCGAGGGTGAGGGGGCGGAGGGGGTATGAGTTTTTTGCCGGTGGTGGAGCGTGAGTTGAGAGTGGCAGCGAGGATGTCGTCGACGCGGTGGGTGCGGGTGTTGGCGGCGGGCGCAGCGGTATTGGTGTTGGGTTTTGCGTTGGTGGTGTTTTCGGCGATGGGGATGCGAGGGGGGGAGGTATTCCGGTTTGCGAGCGTTTTGTTGTGGCTTTATGCGTTGGGCAGTGGGCCCTGGTTGGCGGCGGACAGCATCAGTTCTGAGCGGCGGGAGGGGACGTTGGGGTTATTGTTTCTGACTTCGTTACGGGGGTATGACGTGGTTTCGGGCGTGTTGGTGGCGCGGGGCTTGACGGCGTTTTACGGTTGGTTGGGCGCGTTGCCGGTGGTGGGAGTGACGATCCTGATGGGGGGAGTTTCGTGGGGGGAATTTTGGCGGGTGGCGGGGGTGACTGGGGCGACTTTGTTTTTGTCGATGGCATTGGGGGTATGGCTGTCCTGCATGGTACGGGAGCAGTTCGCGGGGTTGGTGTGGAGTGTGGGGTTGTTGCTGGCGTTGGTGTTTGCGGGGCTGGTTCTGGGCTATGGCGGGGTGGCTGGTGTTGGGCCTGGGGAGGGGTTTCGGGGTTCTTTTGACAGTGTGTATGGTGGGGATGCGGTGGTGTATTGGAGGGGGTTGGTTTCGACGGTGGGCTTGGGTTTGGTGGCGTTGGCGGGTGCCAGTTTGGTGTTGGGCAGGAACTGGCGGATGGAGCGGGTGGGGCGGGCTGGTGTGCGGCGGAGGGAGCGAAGCAGGCAGGGGGCGGGAGCTTTGGGGGACGCTGATCCGGTGGAGTGGTTGGTGCGGCGGACGGGGTTGATGTCGAGGAGGAGATTATGGGGTTGGACGCTGGTGTTTTGTCTGGCGGGGGCTTTGTTTCCGGTGGTGCAGGCGCGGGCGTTCAGCCCGGGTGGGATGGTTTTTATGCCGTTTCTCGGATGGATAGGGGGAGTGTGGGTGCAGGTGGTGATGATCTTTCAGGCCAGCCGTTTTCTGGTGGAGGCGCGGAAGTCGGGGGCGTTGGAGTTGTTGATGTCGACGGCATTGAGTCCGCAGGAGGTGGTGGATGGCCAGGTGCGGGCGTTGACGGCTTTGTTTCGTGGGCCGGTGTTGCTGTTGTTGGGGATGATGTTGTTCCCGTTTGTGCTGCAGTGGGGATTGATCTTTTTTGGTAGGGAGAGTTGGGAGATTGGGTTGATGGAGGGTGGGGTGATGCTGGTGATGGGGGCGTACCGAGCCTTGGCGTTTGTGGTGGGAGTGTATGCGGGGGGCTGGTTGAGTTTGGCGATGAGTGCTGGGTCGAAGCGGCCTGAGCGGGCGCCTTACATGGTGACGTTGTATTTGGTGGTGTTGCCGGTGGTTTTGTTCTGTGTGCCGTCCCTGGTGATTTACCTGCTGGCGCTGTTCTATGCCCGGAACCAGATGCGTCGGAACTTTGTGCAATTGACGCGCAGACCTTACGGGCGCGGGTTGAGCGGGAGGCGGTAAGGGCGAAGCGGAAAGCGCTGAGGGCTGAGGGCTGAGAGCTGAGAGCTGAGAGCTGAGGGCTGAGGGCTGAGGGCTGAGGGCTGAGGGCTGAGGGCTGAGGGCTGAGGGCTGCCTGTCCGCCATAGTCCGAAGGACGGCGGCGGAAGGGCACTTGCGGCCCCTGGTTGGGCCGCGGGGAGAGGAGAGAGGGCGGTCCGCCTGCGGCGGTCCCCGACTGGGGCTCTCATAGGTGGGCCGTGACCGAGGCTCCCCCCGCGGAGGTCGCGGGGTTGCTGACTATGGACTACGGCGCTTTGTGCTGCTGATTGTTCCGAAACACCGGTAGTCTGAGACTCGGGTTAAGTGGCCAGCGGGGAGAGCTTGCCCGTTCGGGGGGGCGGTGTCTGGAGCGGGTGTTACTCCAAGCTTACGACCAGGTAACTGACGGAGCCTTCGGGGTTGCGGACGCGGAGGAGGAGTCTTTCGCGTTCGGCGTTACGGACGGCGTCGCGGAGTTCGTTGAGCGAGGAGATCTTCTCGTGTTGGGCTTCGAGGATGATGCTGCCCTCGCGCAGGCCGGCTTTAAAGGCGTTGGAGTCGGGGTTGACGGAGGTGACGACGATGGTGCCATCGACGTCTTCGGGTAGGCCGAGTTCCTCACGGAGGGCGGGGGTAAGGGAGGTCATTTCGACGCCGTTGAGGACCTGGGTTGGGGGGCGTCGGGTGGGGCGGTTGGCGCCGAGTAGCACCTGGTCATCCAATTCGCCGAGTGTAATGGTGAGAGTTTCCTCCTTGCCGTTGCGGATGACAGTGACCTGGGAGTCGGAATCCGGTTCGCCTTTGGCGACCTCGAACTGGAGTTCGCGCCGGTCTTTGACGGGGGTATTATTGAAGTGAGTAATGAAGTCCCCGGCTTTCATGCCGGCTTGGCCTGCTGGGCCGTTGGGGCGGACGCGGGTGACGAGGGCGCCGTTGGCGTGGGGGAGGTTGAATTCTTCGGCGAGGGCTTCCGTGACTTTGGCTTCGAGTTCGACGCCTAGGTAGCCGCGTCGGACTTTTCCATCTTTGACGACTTTACCGAGGACGAAGTGGGCGAGGTCAGCTGGGATGGCGAAGTTGACGCCGGCGCTGACGCCGGCTTCGCTCATGATGAGCGTATTGATGCCGACGAGGCGGCCTTGGGCATCGACGAGGGCGCCGCCGGAGTTGCCGGGGTTAACGGGGGCATCTGTTTGGATGAAATTTTCGTAGCGCAGGTAGAAGCCGTTACGGCCTTTTGCGCTGACGATTCCGGAGGTGACCGTTTGTCCGAGGCCGAAGGGGTTGCCGATGGCGAGGACGAGGTCGCCGACCTCGAGAGTTCCGGGGCTGCCGATAGTGATGGAGGGGAGGTCGGAGGCGTCGACCTTGAGGACGGCTACGTCGGTGAGTTCGTCTTTGCCAACGATGCTGGCTTTGAATTCTGTTTCACCATCGGGGAGGACGACCGTGATTTCGTCGACGTTTTCGACCACGTGGGTATTGGTGAGGATATAGCCATCGGGCGTGACGATGACGCCTGAGCCGGCGGATTCGATGGGGAGGCGTTGGGGGAGGTTTTGGTGGCCGGGGATGGATTCATCGAAGGGGAAGGGGAGGTTGCCGCCGTTGGGGTTACGGGTGGAGATGAAGCGGGTGGTTACGATACTGACGACGCTGGGGGCGGCGGCTTTGACGACGGGGGCGAGGCTGGTGGCCGCGCGGATTTCGCTGCTTAGCGGGGCGGTATCGACTTGGGTTTGTGGGGGGGCTGCGGCGATGGATGCAGTGGCGGGGAGAGCGAGGGCCAGGGCGAGGGCGGAGTGTCGGTGTGTGCTCTGGATGAAGTGGAGAAGGCGCATGGGATTATTTAGTGGGGCTGGGCTCCGGTTGGGAGGTGCAACGGGTTCAATGATGGCGGGAATGTGCCGTGGATAAGGACAAAGTGCAAGGGTCGGGGGTTGGGTAGAAGACTGAGCCGGTGTGGTTGCCTGTCTCGATCGTAACCTCGCCGGGCAAGGGATTGTTCTCTTGGTGGTGCATGGACCCGTCTTTGGGTAAGGGCGACAAAAAGTGCCCAAAAAGCGCTCCATAGGGTGCTTTTTTGGGGGGGCAATGGGCTTAGGTTGTTCTGTGGCAGCAGGTTGCTCTGGTCCGACCACGATGGGGATTTTTTTGTGTGACACTGAACCTTTTGGGGATTGTCGCATTCTACTGGATGAAGATGGCGAGTGACATAGAGGCGGAGGGCCGGATGGTGGCGAGGGCGCGGGAGGGGGAGGGGGATGCGTGGGATGGGTTATTCCGTCGGTATCAGCTGCCGCTTTATTCCTATGTATTTGAGTTGGTGCATGACGAGCAGGTGGCGTTGGACGTGGTGCAGGAGACGTTTATTAGCGGGGTGCGGTATGTGGGGCAGTTACGGGATGATCGGCGATTTGGGTCATGGTTATTTGGGATTGCACGGCAGAAGTGTTTGCAGCACTGGCGGAAGCGGCCGGGGCGGTGGGAGTCCTTGGAGGGTTGCGAGCAGGATGAGGTGTTGGTGGGAGAGGTTGAAGCGAGTCCTGACGAGTGGCTGGTGCGGCGGGAGGATGAGGAGAGGTTTATGTTGGCGTTGAGGTCCTTGTCGCCGGCGCATCGGGAAGTGTTGTTGCTGCACTTTCTGGAGGGATTTTCGCTGCAGGAGATTGGGGAAGTGGTGGGTGTGGGTGTGGGGACGGTGAAGTCGAGGATGCATTATGCGAAGCAGGCTTTGAGAGAGCGATTGGAGGAGCGGTGATGAGGACTGTGCGAGAAGTATTGATGGCGGAGCACGCGGGGATGGAGGGGCGGTTGGATGCGGTGCGGCGGCGCGTGGTTAGTGAGCGATTGACGGGGCGCGAGTCTTTGTGGTGGCGGATGTGGAGCGAGTTGGTGTTGCCTTGTCGGCGGGTTTGGGTGGGGTTGGCGATGGTGTGGGTGTTGGTGGCGGGTTTGCATTTGGGTGCGCGGGGTGAGGCGGTGAGGTTGGGGGGCGGGGGTGTGAGCGTGATGGGCGAGGTGGAGCAGGCTGTGTTGGTGGAGCAGGCGGGGATGCGTTGTGAGTTGTTGGGGTTGGAGGTTCGGGGTGGGGGCGGGTTTGGAGCGGGTGAGAGCATTGGGCCGCGAAGCGAGGCGGCTGTGATGGACGGGATGAATCTGGTGATGATGCGGATGAGAGAGCGAGGTAAAGTATGAAGACTGAAGGATATTGGCGGGGAGCGTGGCAGCGATCGACGACGCGGCGTTTTGTATTGTGGGCGGTTTCGTGGCGGACCTTGCGGAGGTGTTTGGTTGGGGTGGCATCGGTGTTGACGCTTTTTGCGTTGGTGATTGGCGTGATTAACTGGCGTGGTGGCAGGGCATGGAGGGCTCACCTGGCGGAGTTGCAGGCGCGGGGGGAGACTGTGGAGATTGCGAAGTTGGCGCCGTCGGTTTTACCGGAGGGGCAGAACATGGCGGATTTGGAGCCGTTGCGGAGTTTGTTTGATTTGAAAGCCGGGGAGGCGAAGGAGCCTGGGGTGAGGGAGCGGTTGTCGGGTTTCAAGGCGCCGGGGCGGAATGCGCGGGGAAATCCGCCGGAGTGCAAGCTGGGCAGTTTGCAGTATGACTGCTGGACGGATCTGGCTGCGTGTGTGGAGTTCTATCGGGATTTGGAGGAAGACGGGGACTGGCTGGGTGGCGATAGTGATGTGGCGAGGCTGGACGCTTATCTGGCGCGGTATGCGGAGGATTTGGCGGAGGTGCGAACTGCGGTTGAGGGACGTGCGCACTGTCGGTTTCCGGTGGAATACGACGCGGATATGCCGTTCTCGATTTTGTTGCCGCATCTGGCGCCGTTGAAGGGGGCTGGGGGGATATTGGGGTTGAGGGCGATTGTGCGTCTGGAAGAGGGACGAGTGGAGGAGGCGTTTCAAGACGTGCTGTTGGGGTTCCGGTTATCGGCGGCGATTTCTGAGGAGCCGATACTGATCAGTCATCTGGTGAGGATCGCGACATTGAGTTTGGATTTGCAGGTGGTGCGGGAGGGGATGAAGCGGGGGGCGTGGTCGGATGACCAGTTGGGACAGATTGCGGCTGAGTTGGCGGGGATGGATTTGGTGGCGGAGGGGCATCGGGCGATGGCGGGGGAACGTGCGTTTGGCGTGGGGACGCTGGAGTATTTTCGTCAACTGGGTTGGTGGCGCGGGGAGAAGAGTCAGATGGTTTCCCTGGGGGATGGAACCGACACGATGGAGGATCTGATGTTACGGTTTATGCCCGACGGTTTTTACTATCAGAACATGCTGAAGATTTCGGAGTTGCATGAGCAGTTTACCATTGGGGTCTATGATGTGGCAGGGCATCGGATCAAGAAGGACGTGACCGATGGTTTTGACGAGGTGTTTTTGTCGATGCCTACGCGGCCTTCGACGATTTTTGTGAAGATGCTGATGCCGGCGTTGAGCAAGGCGACGTTAAGGACGGCGCACATGCAGACCCTGGTGGATGCGGGGATGGTGGCGTGTGGGGTGGAGCGGTGTCGGATGGCACGGGGGGTGTTGCCGGAGCGGTTGGAGGTTGTTGTGCCGGATTATTTGGCGGCAGTGCCGAAGGATGTTATTTCGGGGGAGGGCTTGAAGTATGTGCGGTCGGCGGGTGGAGAGGACTGGGTAGTTTACGGTGTGGGCTGGAACAGTGTGGATGACGGGGGTGTAGTGGGGTGGGAGGGTGAGGGTGCGAAGGCGAAGGTGGAGGTGGGGATGGGCGATTGGGTTTGGCGGGTGAGCGGGAAGCGTTAAGCGCAAAGCGGGAAGCGGGAAGGGCTGAGGGCTGAGGGCTGAGGGCTGAGGGCTGAGGGCTG
>JBJOII010000165.1:0-7786 GCA_046047235.1 Verrucomicrobiota bacterium
TGCGGGGGGGAGAAGTGCGGGTGGAGAGGTGGTGGGCCTACCAGCCTGGCGGAGCTGCCAGCCCGGCGGGTCGCCGGGCTGGGGGAGACAGGAGAGAGGAGAGAGGAGAGAGGAGAGGGAAGAGGGAAGATGGGATATCGGATATGGGATACCGGGCGGGAAGCGGAAAGAGCAGAAGTGAGGGGGAGTTGGTGGAGGAGTTGCGGGAGTTGTTGTCGGATGCGGTGCGGATTCGGTTGCGGGCGGATGTGCCGGTGGGGGCGTATTTGAGCGGGGGACTGGATTCATCGACGATTGCGGCCTTGGTGCGCGAGCTGGGCGTGAGTCATCTGGATACGTTTTCCATCGCGTTTAGTGATCCGCAGTTTGATGAGAGTGAGCATCAGCGTCGGATGGCGCAGTATTTGGGCACGGACCATCAGGTGGTCTATGCCACGCATGAGGATATCGGGAGTGTGTTTCCGGATGTGGTGTGGCATGCGGAGTCGGCTCTGACACGCACGGCTCCGGCGCCGATGTTCTTGTTATCGCGTCTGGTGCGGCAACAGAACTACAAGGTTGTGCTGACCGGTGAGGCGGCGGACGAGATGTTGGCGGGGTATGACATTTTTAAGGAAGCCAAGGTGCGTCGGTTCTGGGCACGGCAACCGAATTCCAAATGGCGGCCGTCGTTGTTACGTCGGTTGTATCCGGACATTGCGGATCTGCAGTCGGCGGGTGGTGCGATGTTGCGAGGGTTCTTTGCGCATGGCCTGACGGATACGGATGATCCGTTCTATTCGCATGCGATCCGGTGGCGGAATAATGGTCGGTGTCGCAGACTTTTGGTCGGGAGAGAGGAGAGGGGAGAGGGGAGAGAGGATGTGGGAGCTAGGAGCTGGGAGCTGGGAGCTGGGGGATGGGATATCGGATATGGGATATGGGAGATGGGATATCGGAGATGGGAGATGGGAGATGGGTGGGGTTGCTGCTAGGGCTGCGGGGTGACGCCTTTTTTGAGGAGGATATTGCCGTATTTGGCGGTTTCACCGGTCATGACGATGGCGAAGGCCTGGGTCGCACGCTGGTAGAAGGCGTGTCGTTCGATTCGTTCGGGGGTGGGAGCGGAGGGAGCGTGGTGCTGGATGACTTTAAGGTAGGATGCTTCGACTGAGGGGTCGAGCTGGTCACCGGGGACGGGGGCCATCATGGCGAGGGGGTGGGCGTAGGAATCGAGTTCGAAGAGTGGGAGGATTGCGTCGAGAAGTGTGGTAATGGGGAGTCCATCGGCGCGGAGGGTATTGGGGTGGACTGAGTGTCCGGGGAAGTGGGCGTCGGCGAGGATGATTTCATCGCCGTGGCCCATTTCGGCGAGAGTTTTGAGGAGGATGGGGCTGAGGGCGGGGTGGATGCCTTTGAGCATGGGGATGGGGCGGGGGGGTCCAGGGGGTGGGACCCTGGGACCGGATAAGGGGGGTGACCTATTGGCCAATGGCTTTGGCAACGGCTTCGACGAGGGCTTCGCCGCGGAGATTTTTACCGATGATATTGCCTTTGCCATCGACGAGGTAGGTCGCGGGGATGGAATTGATGCCGTATTCCTGGGCAAGTTGATTTTTCCAGCCTTCGCCGTCGAAGAACTGGGGCCAGGACATTTTGCGTTGTTTGATGAAGGAGGTCAGTTTGTCTTTATCCTGGTCGAGGCTGATGCCGATGATTTCGAAGCCTTTGTCGTGGTATTGTTCGTAGGCTTTGAGGACGTTGGGGAGTTCGGCGACGCAGGGTCCGCACCAGGTTGCCCAGAAGTCGATGAGGACCGTTTTACCTTTGAATTTGGCGAGGGAGAGGGGCTCGTCATTGAGGTCTTTGACATTGAAATCGGGGAAAGGTTTACCGACGCCGAGTTTTGCTTGGATTTCGGCGGTTTTGATCATGCTGGTGGCGTATTCGGCTTGTGGGGAGTCGGGGAAGTCGGTGGTGAGTTGCTTGAGGAGGGCGAGGCCTTTTTCCTCTTCGGCGAGGACTTGGGAATAGAGCGTGGCCTTCATGAAGAGGATTTGGGCGACCTCGGGTGTTTTGGAGTCTTTATGTTCGGCGAGCAGGGCATCGAACTGTTTAAGTTCATCGGCGAGGGCGGCTTCCGTGCGCTGGTCGTTTTGGAGTTTCTCGTTAATTTTTCCGACGAGCTCATTGAGTTGGGCTTCGGGGTCCCCGGCTGCGTTGGCGGGTTGGGCCGGGAAAGTGAGGAGTGAGACTGCGAGGAGAGCGGCTAGCGCGATGCGAGGTTTCATAATAGGGGATCGTTTCAAACGTTTGGGGACGATAGGCGTGGCGGGGTGAAAAGCAAAGTGAATTACAGGGTTGAGGGGGAGGGGATGCAGCGGGCGGAGCCGGGTTGGACGGGGCGGCGGGTATCTGCGCTTTTGAGGGCTGCGAAGCAGAGTGCGAGGCTTTGGAGGTTATTGTGGGCGGAGTTGGAGGGTTCGCGGTTTTCTTCGATACTGCAGAGGAGTTCGCCCATGGTGCCTTGGAAGCCGTTTTCGAACCAGGAACCTTGCAGGTGTGGGGAACAATCTCCCTGGTGATTGGTGAGGCGGACTGTTTGCTGGCTGAGGCTGGGGCCGGAGGATTGAAGGGTGCCTTTGGATCCGACGAGCAGGGTTGAATCCTGCTGGTTGTAGGATGTGGCTCCGTTGAAGCTGAGGCGGGCTTGCAGGTTGGCGGCTTGGATGATGACGGAGGCGAGGAATGGGGGGCGGGCTTTTTGGTAGGGGGTACGGGCGACCTGGGCGTAGACGGACTCGACGGGTTGTTGGCTGATGAGGAGGTTAGCGAGGTCGAACCAATGGATCCCGAAGTCGAGGAGCATGAGGTGGTGGATATTTTCGTAGGGAGTGCCGACCGTCCAGGAGTGATCGAAGGCGAGTTGGCAATCGATGGAGCCGAGTTGGCCGATGAAGCCTTGTTGGAGGGCGGTGCTGAGATAGGAGAAGTGGGGGGCCCAGCGTCCGTTTTGGTTTACCGCCAGTTTCACGTTATGGTTGGCGGCGTGTTCGACGAGGCGTTCGCCGAGGTCGAGATCGAGGACGAACGGTTTTTGGCTGAGTACGTGTTTTCGGGCGCTGATGCAGTCGTGGATGACCTGAGCCCGTTCCTCGGGGTGGAGGGCGACATCGATGATTTCGATATCGTTGGATTTCAGGAGTTCCTGGTAATCCGTGACGACGGTGGCGTCGGGATAGAATTCCTTTTGTCGTTGGTGCGCGCGGTCGGGGTTGATGTCACAGATAGCGGCGACATTGAGGCCTAGTTGTTGGTAGGCGCGGAGGTGATATTCCGTTATGCCGCCGGCGCCGATGAGAGCGAGTTTGGGTTTGTAGCTTTTGGGGTGTGGGGGGAGGTAGTTCAGGTTGGGGGCTTCAGCGGTGGAGGATTGGACTTGTTGACTGAGTCCGTAGCTGGAGTTTGTTCCGGACATGGTGGGCTTAGGGGACGAGCTTTACGGATTTACGGGTTTGGGCGCTGAGGGCGGCGGAGTCTACGATTTGCTGGCCGATACGGGAGATTTTGGGGGAGAGCGGGCCTTCTGGTTTCAGGTTATTCCGGAGGCAATGGATCATGTATTGGATGGGGTTTTGGAGGGGTGGGGAGATGGGGTCGACGGGGAGGTCATGACCTTCGGGGTGCTGTTGATTTTGGATTCGGATGGTGGGTTCGTAGTCGTAGCTGGCGATGGTGCCGGCGGAGCCTTTGAGGATGAAGCCGCATTTGGGTTGGGGTTGGTGGGTCCAGGGGTCGGTGAACGTGCCCCAGCGGGTTTCGAACTTGGAGAGTCCCGCGGAGTAGCGTGCGATGGTGATGCTATGTTCATCGACTTCGAGGCTGCCTGATTCATCGGTGACTGTGGTGATTTCGGTAGGTTTACGTCCGTTGTGGAACCAGGTTCCGAGCGTGGTGCCGTAGCCGAGGTAATCCTGGAGGGAGCCGCCTCCGAGGTCGCGTTGATAGAACCAGCTTTTGCGTTTATCGGCAGGGGTGGGGTGGGTCTCGATTTTATCGGCGGTATGGTAGAGGGGACCGCGGTTACCGTCGTAGTAGTGGACTTCCTGGAGTTTGCCGATGGCTCCTTCCTGGACGAGGCGGTGGGCGGTGCAGTGGCTCGGGACCCAACGGAGGGGCCAATTGATGGCGAGTGTGATGCGGCAGGTTTTGGCTGCGGCGATCATGCGGTCGGCGTTGGCCACGGAGTCGGCGAAGGGTTTCTCGACGAGGATGGCGGCGCCGTAGGGGGCGACGCGTTCCACGTATTCGGCGTGGAGTCCGGTGGCGGGGCACAGGATGACCAGGTCGGGGCAGGTGGATTCGAGGCAGGTTTCGACGTCAGTGTGAACGTGGTTGGGAGGGATATTGAAGTTCTGGATGGCGGCCTGCATGCGTTCGGGGGTTTCGTCGCAGATGCCGACGATTTCGGCTTCCGGGTGGTCATGGGCCATGCGGAGCAGGTCACCCATGTGCATGTGGTCGAAGTTGATTCCGACGATGCGGAGGGGCTCGGTTTTTGGGGATTTCATGGGGGTTTGGATCAGGTGCCGGATTCTGCGTAGAGGCGGGAGATACGGTGGGCATGTTCGTCGTAGGCGGCTTCGAAGAGTTCGGTAGCGCGCTGGGGGCCGACGACGGCTGCGCCGCTGAGGACTTTTGGGGGTTGGCCGGCGGCGGTGAGTCGGCTGGCGACTTCTGCCTTGATGGAATTGACGAGGAGGCATCCGCCGACCGTGGATCCGGGGGCGACTGGGGTATCGAGGTTGGGGACGTGGACCATGGCATCTCCCGGGGGTGCGCCGGTATCGAGAGTGAGGCTGGCGAAGTCCTGGAGTTTTTTACCTTGGGGGTGTTTGGAGGTGCTGGCTTCCGAGTGTTGTTTACTGATGATGGCGACGACCTTGACGCCGCGTTTTTGGAAGCCTGCGGCTATTTCGATGGGGACGAGGTTACAGCCGCTGGAGGAGATGACGAGGGCGGAGTCGGTGGGGCGGACGGCGAAGTTGCGGAGGATACGTTCGGCGAAGCCGGGGACATTTTCGAGGAACATGGCCTGGCGCTGGCCGTTGGCGCCGACGACAAGGTTATGGAAGCTGAGGGAGAGTTCGACGATGGGGTTGAAGCCGGGGAAGGAGCCATAGCGGGGCCACATTTCTTCGACCATGATACGGCTATGGCCTGAGCCGAAGATATGGACCATACGGCCGGCCAGGATACTGGCGGCGAACCAGTCGGCGGCTTGGTGGATTTGGGGGAGTTGTTGTTCGACCGTATCCACGAGTTGGCGGGAGCGGGCGAGGAATTGTTGGGCGGGTGACATGGGTATGGTGTGTGGGGTTAGGCTTCTGGGTGGAGTTGTCCGTCACTGAGGCACCAGCCGCCGTCGATTTGGAGCGTTTGGCCGGTGATGAAGGAGGCGGCATCGGAGAGGAGGAAAACCGTGGCGGCGTCGAGGTCTTGAGGGGAAGCGATGCGGCCTCCGTCGAGGGGTTGTTTAGTTTGGATGAAGTGTTGGATGGCGGGGTTTTGGGCGGCGCGTTGGGCCATGGGTGTATTGACGAGGCCTGGGGCGATGGCGTTCAGGCGGATATTATTTGTGGCGTAGCAGGCGGCGCAGCTTCGGGTGAGGCCGAGGATGCCGGCTTTGGAGGTGGCGTAGGCGTGGGTGGCGAAGTGTTTTGGTGCGGGTGAGGTGGCGAGCACGCTGGCGAGGTTGAGGATAGCGCCGGGCTGGTGATGGTCGAGCCAGTACTGGATGGCGGCACGATTGGACAGGAAGACTGAGGTCAGGTTGAGTTCGAGGGTTTTTTGCCAGGCCAGGTCGGTGATCGTGTGGAGGGGGCCATCGCCCCAGGCGCGTCCGGAGCCGCCGGCGACGTGGTAGAGGCCGTGGAAGCCGTCGTATTGCTGGAGGGCGGTCTGGATGGCGTTGGTGGCGGTATCGGGGTGGGTGGCATCGGCAGCGATGACCGTGGCATTGGGGCCAAGGATGGCGGCGGCGGCTGCGGTGGTTTCGTCGGGTCGCCCTACCGCGACGACCTTTGCCCCTGCGGCAATGATCGCTTTGGCGGCGGAGAGGCCGATGCCTGAGGTGCCGCCGATGATGACGATCGATTTATTCCTGAGGGTGGATTGTCCGGCTGGGTGGGACATGGTGGTTGGAATCCTTGGGGGCAGTGGGGGTGGACGTCAACAGTCCAGAAGTGTTGGGTTTTGTTGCGTGACCTTTTATGTGTCCGGGGGTATGGAGGTGTCGAATGTTGCTCCATCAAGTGAAAGGACATGTCTTATGCATCGTTGGGCAGGCTTCGCAGTAGGTCGGGTGATATCGAATCGGGTGTGTGTATTACGGTTAGGTTTATATCTGCTGGGGTTTGGTGTTGGTGGTCAGGGTTTGGCGGGGGAGGCATTGAGGGTGTTATTGGTGACGGGGATGGATTATCCGGCGCATCTTTGGCGGGAGACCTGGCCGGTGTTGGCATCGGCGTTGAGGGGGGGTGAGGGTGTGGAGGTTTACACCATTGAAGATCCGCACTTTTTGGATTCGGCTGCTTTGTTGCGATATGACGTATTGGTGATGCACTGGCAGAACTGGGAGCAGCCGGGGCCGGGTGAGGCTGCGAGGTCGAATCTCCGGAAGTATGTGGAGGGTGGTGGTGGGGTGGCGTTGGTGCATTTTGCGTGTGGTGCGTGGCATGGGGAGTGGGGTGGGTATGGTGATGTGGCGGGGCGGGTATGGTTTGGTTCGGGGCCGGGGAAATTGCAGCATGATCCGTATGGACCCTTCAAAGTGCGAATTGTCGGGGGTGAGCATCCTGTGGTGGGGGGGATGGAGGATTTTGAGACCACCGACGAGTTATATACGTGTTTGGAGGGTGATCGACCGATTGAGGTTTTGGCTGAGGCGACATCGAAAGTGACCGGGCAGGTGCATCCGATGGCATTTGTGTCGCGGTTGGGGAAGGGGCGGACATTTCACTGCACTTTGGGGCATGATGTTGCGGCGTTGCGGGTGCCGGCGGTGCAGGAGTTATATCGTCGTGGGGTGATTTGGGCGGGAGGACGTGGACACACGGACTGACGAGGGCGGGTGCGGGAGGAGCAACCGTTGGTGGCCTTATGAGGGGGCGAGGTGGGTGGATTAGATTTCGGGGAATCGCCACGGGGCGCGCATGGGGCGGATTTGGCGCAGTCCGTTGGCTTCCTCGTCGTTGGGGAAAGTTTCGTTTTCGGGGTCCCATTGGAGTGGGCGGCCGAGTTTGATGGCGATATTGGCGAGGTGGCAGACGGTTGAGACGCGGTGGCCGATATCGACGGGGAAGTAGGGGTCTTTACGGGAGCGGACGCAATTGAGGAAGTCGCGGTGTTCGCCTTCCGGGTTGGTATAGAGGCGGGTATCGTTGGGGCCCAGTTCTGCTTTGAGGATGGCGTCGGAGCTGGCTTCGAGGGGGCCGCGCCAGCCTGTGTTACCGACCCAGCCTTTCGAGCCGATGAACTTGATGCTGGGGTTACCGGGGCGGCAGGTCATGGTGACGCCGTTGGAGTAGCGGTAAGTGACGTCGTAGTCCTTGACGGTGTCGTAGAGGCCGTCTTCCCAGTGGGTGCCGGTGCCCTGGATTTCGACGGGGCCGCTGCGTTCTGTATCATTGGCCCATTGGGCGGTATCGAAGAGGTGGGTTCCCCAGTCGCAGATGATTCCGCCGGAGTAGGCCCAGATCCAACGGAAGTTGAAATGGACGCGGTCGGGGTTATAGGGGGCGTAGGG
>JBJOII010000166.1:0-11985 GCA_046047235.1 Verrucomicrobiota bacterium
CCAATCTCCGATCTCCCATATCCGATCTCCCATCTCCGACATCCGTCATCCCCTCTCCCCCAGCTCCTGCGCGCCGCGGGCGCATCAGTGCCCGCAGATACTCGAAGCATCCATCCCTAAACCGCCTTCCACCGCCTTGAACTTCCCCCTCGCCTCAAGAAACCCCACCAGATCATCCGCCGTCATCTGATCCGCCGCACAGGTGTGAAACCGCGCATCCACCCCAAATCGCTCATGGATGGCAGCAATCAACCCCTCGCGGCTATAGGCCTTCCCCGTCTCCACCATCATCTCCATCACCTCGTGTCCGTGTATGCTTCGCACCATTCCAATGCTCATGAAAATACTCTAACCGCCCCACACCCGGCAGAAATGACCCAAGTCAATTCCGCAAAAATACCCGCAACTCGCTCTAAACGATTGAACACCTGGACCAATCCCCCAATCATACCCCCCACCCCATGCGGCTCGCTCTCCCCATCCTGATACTACTGGCTAATCTAAGCGTCCTGGCCTCCACTCAAGACCCCACCCCTCCCGCCCCACCAAACATCGTGCTCATCCTCGCCGATGATATGGGCTTCAGTGACCTCGGCTGCTATGGCAGTGAAATTCATACCCCCAACCTCGATAGGCTCGCCCGCGAAGGCATGCGGTTCACCGAATTCCATAACACCTCCAAATGCTTCCCCTCCCGAGCCTGCCTCCTCACCGGCGTCTACGCCCAGCAATGCGGCATGGACCGCAAAGGCGCCGTCATCCAAAACGCCATCACGCTCGGCGAAGCCCTCCAACCCGCCGGCTACACCACTCTCTGGTCCGGTAAACATCACGGCACGGAAAACCCCTACAACCGGGGATTCCACCACTACGCCGGCCTGCGCGACGGTGCCTGCAACCACTTCAACCCAGGCCTCCCCCGCCCCAAAGAACCGCCCCCAGCCCAAAAGAGCAGCTACGGCAAACGCACGTTCTGCTTCGATGCCCAAACCATCCAACCCTTCACCCCCACCAACGGCTTCTACACCACCGACGCCTTCACAGATTGGGCCCTCCAGTGGCTCGACGAAATCCACTCAAACCAGAACCAAAAACCCTTCTTCCTCTACCTCGCCTACACCGCACCCCACGACCCACTCATGGCCTGGCCTGACGACATCGCCAAATACGCGACAACCTACAACGCCGGCTACCAACAGATCCGTGAACAGCGCTACCAAAAGCAAATCCAACTCGGACTCCTCAATCCCACCACCGCTCCCCTCAGCCCTCAGGAAGCGCCCAACTGGAACTCGCTCCCACCTGACACCCGCACCACCGAAATCCAACGCATGCAGGTCTACGCCGCCATGATCGACCGCCTCGACCAAAACGTCGGCCGCCTCCTCCAAAAACTCCAGTCCATCCAACGCCTCGAGAATACTCTTATCCTCTTTGCCAGCGATAACGGAGCCAGTAGCGAATCCGTGGAAATCGGCTCCGGCGAAATCGGCACGGTCGGCCGATGGACCTCCCAGCTCGGTGACTGGGCCAATGTCTCCAATACCCCCTACCGCAAATACAAAAACTTCAGCCTCCAGGGAGGCATCAAGACCCCGCTGATCGCCTGGTGGCCCAACCACATCCAACCCAACACAATCAATGACGCCCCCGGCCACTTCATCGATGTCATGCCCACCCTCATCGAAATAGCCGGCGCCTCCTACCCCAAACCGTCCCCTCCGCAAACACTCACCCCACTCCAGGGCGTCAGCCTCCTGCCCGCCCTCCACGGAAAACCACTCAACCGCCCCACCCCCATCTTCTGGCAATGGGCCAAAGGTCGCGCCATCCGCCATCAAAACTGGAAACTCGTCTCCCAAACCGGTGACCAACCCAGTTGGGAACTCTATAACCTCGACGCCGACCGCACTGAACTCCATAACCTCGCCAGCCAATACCCCGATAAAGTCCAGTCCTTGTCCGCCAAATGGAGAACCTGGTACCAGGAAGCCACCCAAACCCAACGCTAAACCCATCACCCCTATGCAACGCCTCCAAGGAATCATCCCCCCTGTCGTCACCCCTCTCACCAACCGGAGCACTCTCGATAACGCCGGCCTCGAACACCTCCTCCACCACATCACCCAAGGCGGAGTCAACGCACTCTTCATCCTCGGCACCACCGGCGAAGCCCCCAGCCTGAGCTATAAACTCCGCCGCGAAGTCATCCAGTCAGCCTGCCAGATCACCCCATCCTCCTTCCCCGTCCTCGTCGGCATCACCGATACCGCCTTCGATGAATCCGTCGCGCTCGCCAAAACCGCCGCCGACCACGGAGCCTCTGCCCTGGTCCTCGCCATGCCCTACTACTTCCCCGCCGGCCAAACAGAACTCCTCGACTATATCCGTCACCTCCTCCCCGAACTACCCCTGCCCCTCATGCTCTACAACATGCCCGCCATGACCAAGGTCCGGTTCGAACTCGAAACCCTCCAGCAACTCACCCAGGAATCCAAAATCATCGGCATCAAAGATAGCAGCGGTGACCTCAACTACTACCAATCCATCCTCACCCTCCGCTCCACCCGCCCCGATTGGACCTTCTTCATGGGCCCCGAAGAACTCCTCATCCAATCCGTCCAACTCGGCGGCGACGGCGGCGTCAACGGCGGCGCCAATATCTTCCCCACTCTATTCACCCAAGCCTATCAGGCCGCCACAAATCACAACGAACCCGATTGCACCCGCCTCCAAACACTCATCCAATCCTGGCACCGCGCCTACCAAATCGGCAAATACCCCTCGCGCTTCATCAAAGCAACCAAATGCGCCCTCTCCCTCCTCAATATCTGCAGCGACTTCATGGCCGAACCCTTCCACCGCTTTAACCCACCCGAACGCCAGCAAATCGAAACTATCCTCCACGAACTCCTCCCCCAAATCACTGAACTCAACCAGCTCACGTAATCCTTGGGTTGACTTCGCGCTTCTAATCAGGTTGCCATACCCCCACGGATTAAACGGCAAAAGGAGCCTCTTCGGACCCGGATAGCACGGTCGGCCCCCAATCAGGCAACCTCAGCCCTCAAACCCCAAACCCACCCGCGGGCAAAGGACAAAACAAAGCATAACCATGGAACAGGACACCAACCTCGTCGCCAACCTCACCACAAACTCCCTCCCCGCCCCCCTCACAACGAACAGCGCCGAAGTAACGGCTACCAACTTCGTCGACGCTCTCGGAAGCTCCGTCGCCCAAGGCACCGAAAAAGTCAACGCCTTCGTCACCTGGATCCAGACGGAATCACCACGTTGGCTGGCCACCGAAGGCCTCGCCATCCTCTTCACGCTCTTCCTCGCCGCCGTCGGACTACGCCTCTCCCGCACTCTCGCATCCCGCCTCACCACGTTCCTCGCCCGCGGCAAACAGGACGCAGAATCCCAAAAACGCGCCGACACCCTTGCCGGAGTCGTCCGTTGGGTCCTCCGCATCAGTATCTACATCATCGCCGGCATGATGATTCTCAAAAAGCTCGGCCTCGAAATCGGCCCCATCATCGCCGCCGCCGGTATAGTCGGCCTCGCCGTCGGATTCGGTGCACAGAACCTCGTCCAGGACATCATCAGCGGCTTCTTCATCCTCCTCGAAGATCAGGTCCGCGTCGGCGATGTCGTCAACCTCAACGACAAAGGCGGCCTCGTCGAACGAATCACCCTCCGCATGATCGTCCTCCGTGACCTCGCAGGAAATGTCCACTACGTCAGAAATGGCCAGATCAATGTGATCACCAATATGACCAAGGAATACTCCAACTACGTGTTCGATATCGGCGTCGCCTATCGCGAAAACACCGATGACGTCATCGCCGCCGTTAAAGAAGTCGACGAAGACATCCGCCAGGACGCCGCCTTCAAGGACGATATCCTCGCACCCCTCGAAGTACTCGGCGTGGATAAATTCGATAGCTCAGCCGTCATCATCAAAGCCCGCATCAAAACCAAACCCATCCAACAATGGCGCATCGGCCGCGAATTCAACCGCCGCATGAAAATCAAATTCGATGAATATGGCATCGAAATCCCCTTCCCCCACATGACCCTCTACCCGGGACAGGACAAACAAGGGAACTCCCCCGCGTTCTCCCTCCAGCAAAACACACCCCCCACCCCTGCCCGCTCAAGACACACCACAACGAAATAATCACCCCACCAGGAACACCCAGCTGCAAATTTTTGTATTGAATCACAACCACAACACCCTAGTTATCCCCCTCGAACAAATTTAGACCGACGCAGCTAACGCAACACCACAGTGAAAGCAACCGACCTTCGCGGCATCCTCCAATATGTGCCCCGCTTCCGGGAGAAGGTCTTCGTCATCGCCATCGATGGCGGAATCGTCACCCACGATAACTTCCCCAATATCCTCATCGATATCGCGGTACTGCGCTCACTCAGTATCCGCGTCGTCCTGGTCCACGGCGCCTCAGCCCAAATCCGCGACATGGCCACAGCCGAAGGAATCACCCCCTCAGACCTCGACGGCGCCGGCGTCACCAACGAAGCCACCCTTCGGCTCGCCCTAACCGCAGCCAACCGCCTCACCCACGAAATCCTCGAAGGCCTCAGCGCTAACGACCTCCGCGCTGTCTCCACCAACGCCGTCATCGCCTTCCCTCTCGGGATCCTCAAAGGCGTCGATCACCAGCAAACCGGCAAAGTCGAGAGAATCGACGTCGAACTCATCCAAAGCCTCCTCGGCCAAGGCATCATACCCGTCGTCGCACCCCTCGGCTTCGACGGCGATGGACATACCTACCGCGTCAATTCCGACTCCATTGCCTACGAACTCGCGAAAGGCCTCGGTGCCGTCAAACTGATCTACATCACCACTTGCGACGGCCTGGCCGCCCACGGCGAACTGATCCGCCAAATCGCTGTCGGCGACCTCGGACGGCTCCTCGACAAAAATCAAATCGACAACCAAGTCGTGTCAAAGGCCAGACATGCCCACTCCGCCTGCCTCGCAGGCGTCCCCCGCGTCCACGTCATCAATGGCCACCTCGATGAATGCGTCCTCGCCGAAGTCTTCTCCAACGAAGGCGTCGGAACCCTCGTCTACGCCAATGAATACCAGCAAATCCGACGGGCTCTCAAAAAAGACATCCGCAGCCTGTTGAAACTCATCCACTCGGCCGTCGTCAGTCAGGAACTCCTGAAACGGAACCGCACCACGCTGGAAAGACAGCTCGAGGACTATTACCTCTTCGAAATCGACCGCAACCCGATCGCCTGTGTCGCCCTGCACCCATACCCCGGAAGCGCCAAGGCAGAAATCGCATGTCTCTGCGTCAGCCCCTCCCACGAAAATCAGGGCATCGGCCGCAAAATGATGCAGTTCGCCGAAACAAAAGCCCGCGAAAAAGGCCTGGAAACTCTCTTCGCCCTCTCCACCCAAGCCTTCACCTACTTCCAGTCCAAAGCCGGCTTCGTGGAAGGTAGCCCCGAAGATCTGCCACCCGAACGCCGCGAACGCTACGAACAAAGCGGCCGTCGCTCCAAGGTGCTCATCAAACACCTCCGCCCCTGATGTCACAGGATAATTCCATCGCCAAAATCCTGCTCATCGCCCTGCTCGCATCCCTCGTCTTCTACGTCGGAGGTTTCTCCCTCAACGAATACCTGCGACAACGCCGCGGACCCTGGGAAATAACCTTCGCCTCACCCAACGCACAAACGACCTCCATCACCATCACACAACCCCACCTCCGTATCGGCCCCGTTACCCTGAACTTCACCAACGCCACGGAACTCCTACCCTCCGCCAAAACCGTCCGCTTCGATACCGCACGCACCACCATCCCCCTCGGCCAAGTCAAATATGATGACCTCACCTACCTCCCCGGCGTCGTCACTCTCGACCTCCTGGGCCACGAAATCGAAGTGCTCCCCCGACTCCTCTACATCGACCGCCAACCCTTCCAGTGGACCGATGTCCGCGAACTCTCCCTCGAAGCAATAACCGCTACTGATATAACAAATACTCCCGCCTCCGAACCCCAAACTCAGCAAGTCCCTTCCGCCACAAAGCTGTAATCTCCGCCTGGGAACGCCCCGCCCTCACCGCATCCACCGTGGCCTGATCCCTCAATAACGGCTGCACTTTGTCCAAGGCAAACTCCTTCGGATACATCTCCTCAAACGTCCGTATCAACAGGATCCCCAAATCTACCGATCTCAACTTCCTCCGATCCGTCACCACCAAAAACACCCCGCCACACTCCTGCTTCGCAAAGGTACTCGCAGTCGGAGTAAACCGGATCGGAACAAACCGTACCCCCTCCAAACCCTCCCGGCTCAACCGCTCCGCCAACTCCACATCATTCGCATAAGGCGCACCCACCACCTCAAACGGCGTGTCCGTCCCGCGCCCCACCGACAACGCGCTCTCCACCAACCCCACCCCCGGATATAAGGTCGCCTCCGTCAAATTCCTCATGTTCGGTGAAGGATTCGTCCACGGTAACCCCGTCTCATCCCACCACATGGATCGCTCATAACCCTCCATCTCAATCACTCTCAAATCCACCTTCCAACCACGCTCAGCCGCAAACATCCCCGCCAACTCCCCAACAGTCATCCCATGCCTTAACGGCAAACTGTGAAACGCCACAAAATGACTCTCCCCCACATATACCGGCCCCTCCACCTCCAACCCGCCAATCGGATTCGGACGGTCCAATACCACAAACAGCAAATCCTTCGACGCCGCAGCCTCCATGCATAAACCCATCGTCGAAATATAGGTGTAAAACCGACACCCAATGTCCTGAATGTCGAAGACCAGCGCATCCAACCCCTCCAACTGCTCCGGACTCGGCTGACGCCGCGCACCATACAAACTGTAGATCGGCAACCCCGTCGGCTCATCCCGACCATCCTCCACCCGCTCGTCCTTCAGCCCCCGAATCCCATGCTCCGGACTAAATAACGCCTTCAAGGTGATCCCCTCAGATCCATGCAGCAGATCAATGGTCGTGCTTCGATCCCGATCGTGCCCCGTATGATTCGTAATCAAGCCCACTCTCAACCCCCGTAACGCCTCAAACCGGTCCCTCACCAGAACATCAATCCCACTCAATACCCGACCCGCCACAACACGACCCACAGTGCCCCCCACGCCAGCCGCCTCCGGCTCCTCCATCGCTTCCAAGGCCCCCGGAACAAACGCGAAATTAAAATCAGGAATCGCCTCAGCCGATAAAGTCCCCAGCTCCCGCCGCAACGCCAATACACTCCCATCCTCCGTCGGATGGTTCCGGTTCGATAAAAATATCACAAAGGTCCCCGAAAACGGATCCACCCAAACCGACCCTCCCGTCCACCCCGTGTGACCATAAGACCCCAAAGGAAACCAACGCCCCCTCGGCCCGGCATAAGGAGAATCCAAATCCCACCCCAACCCCCGCCGATCCCTCACCCCCGCCGGACTCTGCACACTCGTCATCAACCGCACAGTCTCAGCCCGCACAACCCTCACGCCACCCAACTCACCCCCACCAAGCAACATCCGCGCATACCGCGCCAAATCACCCGCCGTGGTAAATAAGCCCGCATGCCCCGCCACCCCCCCCATGCGCCGCGCCGTCGGATCATGCACCACCCCCCTCCAAAACCCGTTCGTACTCTCGGTCGTCGGTGCCACCCGCCCCCAACTCTCCTCCACCGGACGATACCCCGTGTCCACCATCCCCAACGGCTCGTAAATCTCCCTGGTCTCGCCCCCACGTTCGTCCGCGGCACTTCCGCACACGCCAACGCAATGCCCCGCTCGTAACCCTCCCACCCCGCCGGCCCCGAAATCCCCGGCCGTAACCCCGAAGTATGCGTCATCAAATGCCGAACGGTAACCGCCTCCCGCCCCTCCCCCCGAAACTCCTCCAAATACTCCGAAACCGACCGGTCCAAACCCACCTCACCACGCTCAACCAACAACATCACCGCCGGCGTCGTCGCCATCACTTTGGTCAAGGAAGCCGCATCAAAAATCGTGTCCTCGGTCATCCCCTCGACCTGAGGCAGAACCGCACGATTGCCCATCACCTTCACATAACGCTGATCCCCCCGCTCCAACCAAAACACCCCGCCCGGACAGCCACCCCCCTCAATGCTCCTCGCCATCGCACTCTCAATCGCTGCCAACCGATCCTCGTAAAAGGCCTCCCCGGCAATCGCTCCGCCCACCCCTACCCCCAGTAGAAGCAACACAACAACCCGCGCCGTCTGACTCATCAACATGGGCACAAACAATGCGGACTCATCCCACCACGGTCAACCCAACCTCCCACCAGATAATTCTCAAACTCGGACCGCCACCGCCCCAAAAGCCCCAACCAGAGACAGCAACTGCAAGACAATGTCACCCGAAAGGACACCCCCCACACCCCGATGCTCCCGCTCCACATCCACACCCTCAACTACCCCACCAAGACATCAAGACACTCACCCACTCCAACCGGAAACCCTATAATAAGCTGGCTACCAAGCGCTTAACACCCCGCAAGCACTCGCCACCAATCCACCACCCCACCCCAAAACCAGATACGGCGCGGAACGTTTTCGTTCCGCGCCGTAACTCAGGAGACTTAACACACCTGCCTACGCTCGCAGTCGTAAGCACTGGCAATAGTGTCTTTAGCAGCATCGATGCCAATTCACTTTTGCAACCCACCACTTACCTGGTCATCCGCGACACTTTCGTCTGCCGTCGGAACACCCTGTCTGAACTGCACACATAGAACCACTCGTGCCCCGGACCACCAAAAACGCAACTCACGGTCGCCTTATCCTGCGGCTTCTCCACAACCCCCAAAACAACCCCGTAATCCATCACCTGAATCCCCCTATGCGACGTCACCCAAGCCAACCCGTAATCATCGAGCTCCATGCCGTCCCCACCACTCTCGGTCTTGCCTTCCGGCACCATCAACTCACCCCAGCGCTCACCCCGAACCAAAGCCCCCCCCTCGCCCACCTCATAACGCCAAACCACACGACCCCGATACTCCGAGACCATCAACACACTGCCATCCCGCGACAGTGCAATGCCATTCGGTCCGTCTATCCCGCCCGCCGCCGGCGCAGGCCGCGACATCCCACGTGCCGAAGTCGGTACCGCAATCACCTGCCCCGCACCCGTGTCCGTCAAATAAATCCACCCATCCTCACTCACCACCAAATCATTCGGGCTCATCCCGGTCGCAACCACCTCAACGCTCTTCGACCACGGGTTCACCACAACCACTCCCTTCACTCCGGGATCCCCCTGCGAAAGTGCGTAAAGCAGTCCATCCGCCCCAAACTCCATCCCACTAATCCGCGGCCCGTTCTCCAAAACTCTCACAGCATCCCCACCACCCGCAGGCAATCGCCACAGATCCCCCGCCGACAAATCGCTCACGTATACGTTCCCTTCAGCATCCGCACAGGCAGCATCCAGAAAACCCATCCCCTCAGCCACCAGTTCCCAACTGGAACCCGCAGGAATAAAGTTCTCCATCACGTCCTCCTCCAGTCGTGCACCCACCTCCCCAAACTCCTCAACATCCCGCCATAACCACCTCAGCGCATCCGGAAATACCGCACCTCCGTGCTTCCCGTTGTGCGCTCCATCCCCAAACTCAAAGCGGAAATCGTAGCCAGCAAACGCCAGCGCCCTCGCCATCTGTTGGTTCGCCAAAGGCCAGTCCCCATGCTCGTTGTTCAAATCATTCGACCCGTCCTGCAGATAAACCCGAATGGGCTTCCTCGCAGTCTTACGAATCAGAGCAGGATAAACATGCCCCCCCCGAATGTTCACAAAACTCCCAATGTGGGATAACACACGACCAAAGCTGTCCGGCCTTTCCCACGCCGCAGTAAATGCACAGATCCCGCCACTGCTCATCCCGCAAATCGCCCGGCGCCCTGGATCATGACTGAACTTCACCCCGTATCGTTCGCTCACATAAGGCAGCAACTCCTCCAGCAAAAAGCGCACATACAAGTCACTGAGGCTGTCATACTCAAAACTCCTGTTGTTCCGGGATCCCCAACCCTCAGCCGCCGGACCGTCATCCCCGCGATGCCCCGGATTGACAAAGACCCCCACGGTCGCATCCATCTCACCCGAAGCAATGAGGTTGTCGAAAACGATCGGCACACGGACCTGCCCACTCTCTGAAACATACGCATGCCCATCCTGAAAGACCATCAACGCCGCCTCTTCCCCCTCCCTCAGCTGCGCCGGAATATAAACCCACCCCGCCCTCCGAGTCCCCGGGAAGATGCCGGGACTCTCAAAATCAAAACGCTCCACCCGCCCCCGCGGAACCCCCTCCCCCCTCTCCGTCGACTCCATTCCCAGGGAATAGTCGTCAGCACCTTGCACCCAGCCAGAACCCATCACCACCGCAAATAGAAACAATGCTCCGTAAAACAATCGTGTCAGCATGGTGGCATAGTCTGCCCAACCTCACCCCCAGCTGGCAATAGACAGATGCCGCCAGTTATTCGCCCATCTCAGGAATCGGATCGTCTGCCCCAATCTCCTCCCCCTCCCACGTAGCCACCCCCGTCTCCCGATCGTAGGTCAACACCCGGTGCCTGCTCCCCGGGACAGGAGGCACATCCACCTTGGGCAACCACGCCGCCAGTTCCCGCTTCCTTTCTCCCAAACTCTCCCGACCCGCCAGATTGTGCCACTCGTTCGGATCACTTCCCAGATCATACAACTCCTCAGAACCATCCGCATACCGGATATACCTCCAGTCCCGCGTGCGCACCGAGTGATTCCCCTGGTTGTGCGTCGTAATCGCCGGCCACGGCCGACTCGCCTCCGGATTCCGCAACTGCGGCACCAAGCTGTGCCCCTCCAATTCCGCACGCCCCGCAAAACCACAAACCTCCAGCAAGGTGGGAAACAAATCCAGCAACTCAACCGGCTGCTCACAGCGCCCGCCCCTCACCACCCCCGGCCCCGCAATAATTAACGGCACACGAGTCGATCTCTCCCACAAGGTGTTCTTCCCGGTAATCAGCTTCTCCCCCAAATGAAAACCATGGTCCGACCATAACACGACCATCGTGTCCTTCTCCCGACCACTGCGTTCCAGCGCGTCCAATACCCGCCCCACTTGGCTGTCCACAAAGCTCACACAGGCCAAATAAGAACGCACCAGATTGCGCCACTCACCCGACTCCTCCAAAAACCGCAGCCTCGGCTCAGGCAACCGCCAGTGCAAATACCAGGAAAACGACGGCGTATCGTCACGATCGCCCGCCAAAACTGGCGGCATCACCAAACCCTCCTCCGGATACAAATCAAACCAGCGTTGTGAGGCATAACACGGCACATGCGGCAGCCGAAATCCGCAGCCAATGAAAAATGGCTTGTCCACCGGCGCTCGCTCCAACGCATCCACGGCCGCCCCCGCAATCGTCCAGTCCGCCTGATCCTCATCCCGCTCCGGATACACTCCCCAGTCCACCAACGGATGCGGGTTCGGAGTCTCAACAAACTTCCGCTCAGGTCGGGGCATTCCCGGCGCAGGACCCCACTCGCCAAACTCCCGCATCCGATCCTCCCCCCTAACCGCCCCGTCATGGTAAACCTTCCCGCAGCTGTAAGTGAAATACCCCGCCTCAGTAAAGGTCTGCGGCAAGGTCACATGCCCCCTCAAACTCTCCACATCCCTCAAACCCGGCGCCAATCCATACACCCCGGTCGTCGACGGCCGTAAACCAGTCATCACACTCGTCCGCGTCGGGTTGCACAACGGTGACTGACAATGAGCATTCGCAAACAATACCCCCCGCGCAGCCAATGAATCCATGTGTGGCGTCCGCACCTGCGGATGCCCCCCAAATGCCCCCACCCAGTCGTTCAAATCGTCCACAACTATGAAAAGGACGTTCGAACCAGCCGGCGCAGATAACACCTCCCTCCCAAAGAAAACCACCAGA
>JBJOII010000167.1:0-11008 GCA_046047235.1 Verrucomicrobiota bacterium
GAAGTAACCGCTGCTCGTAGTCCGGTTCCAGGGTGCGTGCCATCGCCTCTCAAAGACGTACCTCACTCAAATCAAGTTACCGACTTTTGAGACAATCTCGGCACCGCGTCCCTACCTTTGCGAGGTTGTGGCGGGATTGTGCCACTGGAATGTGGCGACTGATTTGGGTTGGAGGGTGGTGTTGAAGCTGAGGTTGCGCCAGTGGATGGAGTGATCGCGGGGGGTGTTGGCTGGATTGGCGAGGATGAGGAGGAGGGAATCATCGGGGTTTTGGAAGGCGACATGGGATGTGGAGCCGGTGCTTTCGGATGAGGCGATGCGTGTGGCGCCGGGGGTGATGAATTTCATGAACTGGCCGTAGATATAGTAATCGGCGCGGTATTCGGTTTGGAGAGTGTTGCGGTTGAGCACGATGATGGTGGGGTCGCAGTCGTGGAAGCCGGAGACATTGGGCTGGCCTTGGTGATCGATCATGGTGACCCAGGCGTTGTAGCTGCGGGCCCAGTTGCGGAAGTAGGAGATGATTTCGGTGGCGCCGTGGGCACCGTAGACCGAGCCTTCCGTGAAGTAGACGGGTTTATCGGGGAACTGCTGGTGGAGGAGCGACATGGCGCCGGGTTCACCTTCGTAGAGGTGGAAGGCGCTGCCATCGACGTATTGTGCAGCTTTTGGGTCTTTGAGGATGGTGGCGGGGAAGTTCGGGTTGTTGAAGTTATGGTCGAAAGCCCAGACGAGGGTTTTGATGCCGCGGGTTTGGAACAGCGGCCCGAGGTGGTCGCGGATGAAGTCGCGTTGTTGTTCTGCGGTCCAGAGGCAACTGGGGTAGGGTTCGGGGCCGAACTCGGGTTCATTTTGGAGGGTGAGGGCGTGGATCTGGATGCCTTCTTGCTGGTAGGCCTCGATGAACTTTGCGAGGTATTCGGCGAAGTAGGGGTAGCATTCTTTCCTGAGCGAACCGCTTCCGTAGCGGCCATTGGTTTTCATCCAGGGAGGGGGTGTCCAGGGTGAGGCGAGGAAGCGGAGTTGCGGGTTGAGTTTTAGGGCGGACTTGAGAGTGGGCAGGAGGTATTCGCGGTCGCGATCGATGCTGAAGTGTTTGAGTTCGGGGTCTTCCTGGCCCGGGGGCATGTCGTCGTAAGTGTAGAAGGGGCCGGGGGCGAAGTCGGATGTGCCGATGCAGATGCGCATGAGGTTCATACCGATGCCTTGGGTGGGGTGCACGAGGCTTTCGAGTATGCGTTCACGCTGGTTGGGGGGGAGGAGGGAGAGGTTGTAGCAGGTGCTGTGTTCCAGTGAGCTTCCGAGTCCGAGGATGGTTTGGAAGCGGGTGGTGTCGTCGATGTGGATGGCGGTTGGGAGTAGGGGGCTATTTGGGGTGAAGTGGAGGTCGGGTTGTTGGGTGAGGCGGGTCTGGAGGTTTTCGGAGGAGGTCCACCAATGGATGGCCGCGGTTGGGGTGGCTGGGGTATTTGACTGGGTGGCTGGGGTTGCGTCCTGGTTGCTACTGGTGCAGCTGGTGGCCAGCAGGCAGAGGAGGAGGCAGGTTTTGGACAGGGTGCTCAGGCTTTGCGTCATGGGGGATGGGGGTTGAGGGGTGTTGGGGTTTTGGGTTTGGTGTTGGCTAGGATGGCTGGTGGGTGGTGGGCATGGAGTCCGGCAGCGGTGCGTGAGTATGCGTATTTGGTTTGGAGGAATAGGAGGGTGGTGCGGGTGGGGAGTTTCAAGTGGAAACATTGCCCTGATTTTGCTGTGTAGCCTAGGGGTGAAGCTGAGGGTGGTGGTGGTTTCTTTTGGTTGTCAAAGGGGGGATGACCCTCCTAGTTTGGCGCATCAGCCTGGTCCTGACCTGATGGGTCTTTTGCGTAATGACGATGGCACCTTTGTTTCGAGGCATGGAGATGTGGAAGTGTGTGAGGGTTTTGGTTTTCGGGTTGGTGTGTTTGGGTGGGGTGGAGGCAGCGGGGACAGATTCCTCCGGCGTTGAGTTTTTCGAGTCCCGGATTCGACCGGTGCTGGTTCAGGACTGTTATGATTGTCACAGCACGGCCACGAAGCAGAAGGGTGGGTTGAATCTGGATCATCGGTTGGGTTGGCAGGCGGGAGGTGACAGTGGGCCGGTGATTGTGCCGGGGCATCCGGAGGAGAGTTTATTGATCCGGTCGATTCGCCATGAGGAACCGGATCTACAGATGCCGAAGTCCGGGGCGAAGCTGGATGATGCGATTTTGGAAGATTTTGCGGAGTGGGTGAGGATGGGGGCGCCTGATCCCCGGGACGAACCGCCATCGGCTGAGCAGGTTGCGGCGGATCGGGATTGGGGGGCGGTGATGGAGCGGCGCAAGAAGTGGTGGAGTTTCCAGGCGATTACGCGGCCGGAGGTGCCGGCGGGGGAGTGGTCGGACCATGTGGTGGACCGGTTTATTGAGGCGGGGTGGCAGGAGCGGGGGTTGAGGCCGGTTGGAGCGGCCGGGCCGGGGGTGTTGGTGCGTCGGCTTTTTCTGACCTTGATTGGGCTGCCGCCGACGCCGGATCAGGTGGAGGAATTTGAGGCTGCGTATGCCGTGGATACGGAGGGTGCGGTGGGACGTCTGGTGGATGCGTTGTTGGCGAGTCCGCATTTCGGGGAGCGTTGGGCGCGGCATTGGATGGATTGGATCCGGTATGCGGAATCGCATGGGTCGGAGGGGGATCCTGCGATTGTGAATGCGCATCTTTATCGGGATTACCTGATTCGGGCGTTGAACGAGGATGTACCGTATGACCAGTTGGTGCGTGAGCACATTGCGGGGGATTTACTGGAGACGCCACGCATCAACGAGGAGCTGGGCATTCAGGAATCGCTGGTTGGCACGGCGCACTGGAGGATGGTGTTTCACGGTTTTGCGCCGACGGATGCGCTGGACGAGCGAGTGCGGTTTACCGATGACCAGATCAACGTGTTCTCCAAGGCGTTCCTCGGGTTGACAGTTTCGTGTGCGCGCTGTCACAACCACAAGTTTGATGCGATCAGCCAGGAGGACTACTACGCGTTGGCTGGGATTTTGGGGTCTACCCGTCCTTCGCGTCGGGCCATTGATGTGGAGGAGTGTCAGCCCGGGGCTGGGGAGGCGATGGTTGAGATTGGGGGGGAGGTTCGAGCTGTGGTTGCGGGTGAGTGGCTTCGGCAGCTTGCGGGGTTGCGGGAGCGTTTGATTGAGCCGGAGGTGCTGAGTGTGGCGGCGGGTTCAGGGTCGCATCTTTTGTATCCCTTGTGGTTTCTGGCTGAGGCAGAGGATCCTGAGGTGGCCCTGGCTCGTTTGAGGGCGGGTTGGGAGGCGGACGATGCGGCGTGGCAGGGGCATTTGGAGCATGAGTATGGGCTGCGGTGGAATTTGGCCGGGGAGGGTGATTACCGGCTGTGGTTTCGGGAGGGTGCGGGGTTGGGTTCGGTTCCCGTGCGGGCGGGTGCGTTCAGCGTGAGTCCGGAGGGGGAGCAGGTGATTAGCGGCATCTTTCCGGGTGGGGTGTATACCCATCTGCGATCCACCAAGCAGGGAGGGCTGCTGACGTCGCCGGATTTTCAGTTGGAGGGTGATTATGAGTTGTGGTTGCGGGTTCGGGGTGATGGGGGGGCGATGGCGCGGTATGTGGTCCAGAACTATCCGAGGGACGGCACGGTGTATCCGGTACATCGCATGGGGAGTGATGAGGCTGGCTGGCACTGGAAGCAGTTTGACCTGGCGTATTGGCGGGGGGACGACGTTCACATTGAGCTGGCTACGGCAGCGGATGCGCCGTTGCTGGCTTCGGGTGAGGCGAGGTCATGGTTTGGCATTCGTGAGGCGGTGTTGGTTGAGAAGGGGACGATGACACCTCCGCGAGAGCCGCGTCGGTATCTTGCTCCGGTTTTGGGGAGGGCGGGGTCGGTGCATTCGTTGGGGGAGATGGTGGAGGTTTATATCCGTGCGATTGAGCTGGCGATTCGGGCGTGGCAATCCGACAGCCTGAGTGATGACGAGGCGGAGCTGCTGGATGAGTGTCGTCGGTTGGGTGTGTTGCCGAACCGGCTGGATCGTTTGGCGGGTGCGGGTGAGTTGATGGGGCGATATCGGGAGCTTGAGGGGGGGATTCCGGTTGCGCAGCGGGTTCCGGCTTTGGCGGAGTGGCGGGGACGGGACCAGGCCTTGTATGACCGGGGCAATCACAAGGTTCCGCTGGATCGGGTGCCCCGGCGTTTCCTGGAGGCGATTGATGCCTCGCCTTACCAGACTGAGTGGAGTGGCCGGCGTGAGCTGGCGGAGGATGTGTTGCGGGAGGACAACCCGTTTACGCGCCGGGTGATCGTCAATCGTGTATGGCATCATTTGTTTGGCCGGGGGATTGTGGCGACGCCGGATAATTTTGGACGGTTGGGGGCGTTGCCGACCCATCCGGCATTGCTGGATCATCTGGCGAGTTATTTTAGTGAGGAGGCGGGTTGGTCGTTGAAGGCGCTGATCCGGCATGTGGTGTCCAGCAGGACATGGCAACTGGGCAGTGTTCCTTCGGCTGAGGCAGAGCGGTTGGATCCGGAGAACGAGGGGTTGTCGCATTTCAGTGTGCGGCGTTTGGAGGCGGAGGCCATTCGGGATTCCGTCCTGCAGGCATCGGGACGGCTGGAGCCTGCGATGTATGGGAGGGCGGTGGATGGCATGCAGCCGCGGCGTTCCGTGTATGTGAACGTGATCCGGAATCGGCCGGATCCGTTCCTGGCGGTGTTTGATGCGCCTTTACCGTTTTCGGCCCAGGGCAGGCGGAGTGTGACGACAGTGCCTGCGCAATCATTGGCGATGATGAACGGGGAGTTTGTGGTGGAGAGCGCCCGGGCTTGGGGCGGGGCGCTGTCGAGGTGGTCGCAGGAGGTGGGTCGGTCCGAGGTGATTGACTCCGTTTGGCGGGCGGCATTTGCGCGGCGTCCTTCGTCTCAGGAGACGGAGCAGGTGTTGGCCTTCATGGACAGCCAGCTTGCGGCTTATGAGGAGGTGGTGCGGGCACTGGAGAGGGAGCGTGGCGAGCTGGTGGAGGTCGAGTTGAAGCTGGAGAGATTGCTGGAGCTGGGGCGTTCACGGGTTGGGACTGGACGTGAGGCCGGGCTGGTGGACGGAGCTTTTCTGAAGCCGGTTTCGCAGTGGTTATTTGAGTTGGATGGGGGGGATTCCGTGGGGTCGCTGGATCTGACGTTGCGAGGGGGTGCGCGGGTGGAGGATGGGGCGTTGGTCTTGGGTGGGGGTGACTCGTTTGCGGTGAGTTCGAGCATTCAGCAGGATCTTCGGGCGAAGAGCATGGAGGTCTGGGTTCAGTTGGCGGACTACGAGCAGCGCGGTGGCGGGGCGATGTCGATCCAGACGCTGGACGGGGCTGTATTTGATGCGGTGGTTTTTGGAGAGCAGGAAGCCCGGCGCTGGATGGCGGGCAGTGATGTTTTCCGGCGAACGCAGAGCTTTGCCGGGCCGGCTGAGGAGGATGCGGTGGAGGCGCCGGTTCATATCGTGATCACGTATGGTGCCGATGGTGAGGTGACGGCTTATCGGAACGGGGAGGTTTATGGCCGGGCTTACCGGGTGGGGTCGCCGGTGAGCTTCAAGCGGGGAGAGGCGGAGCTGCTCTTTGGTCTGCGGCATGGTGGAGCCTCGGCGGGGCGGTTGTTGTCGGGCCGGATTCACGAGGCCCGGCTGTATGATCGGGTGTTGAGTGCGGAGGAGGTGTTGGCGGCGGCGAATCGGGATACGGGGTATGTATCGCGGTCGAGTTTGCTGGGGGCGCTGTCGGCGGAGGAGCGGCAGGAGTGGGATAAGGGGGTGAGCCGGCGTGAGCGGTTGGGCGAGAGCATTCGAGAGCTGGAGGCGGGGGTAGGGGGTGAGGCGGCTGAGGAGGTATGGAATGATCTGGCCCTGGCGATTTTTAACATGAAGGAGTTCATCTATGTCCGGTGATCTTTACCGGTATTCGAGGCGTCGGATGCTGGAGAAGTGTTCGAGTGGCTTTGGCATGCTGGCGTTGGCTGGCCTGATGAGTCAGGGGAAATCGGGTCTGTTGGCGGGGCCGGAGCGGCATCGGGCATTGATCCGTCCCCAGAAGGCCCGGAGTGTGATCCTGTGCTACATGTCGGGTGGGATTTCGCATTTGGACTCGTTTGATCCGAAGCCCCGCCTGAGGGATGAAGCGGGGAAGCCGATGCCGTTGAAGGTGGAGCGCACGCAGTTCAACAACAACGGTACGATATTGCCGTCGCCATTTGAGTTTCGCCAGTACGGCCAGAGTGGTCTGGCGGTGAGCAGCATCTTTCCGCATATCGCGGAGTGTGCGGATGACCTGGCGGTCATCCGGTCGATGACCACGGCGGTGAACGAGCATGCCCAGGGCAATTTTGCGATGCACACGGGCTTTCCGTTTCTCGGTCATCCGAGTGCCGGTGCATGGATCAGTTACGGTTTGGGGTCGGCGAACGAGAACCTGCCCAGTTACGTTACGCTGGAGAGCGGTCATGCGATCCCGCCCCATGGCGGTGCGGGGCTGTATAGCAGCGGTTTTCTTCCAGCCCAGCATCAGGCGTCGATTCTGCAGGCCGATGGCGCGGTGGCTGTGGATAACATCAGGCCGAGCCAGGCGATGGGCCTGCAGCGTTCGCGGCTGGATTTTGTGCGCCGGATTGATCGCGGCTTCAACACCAGCATTCAGGGTCATGGGGATGTTGAGGCGGCGATTGCGAATTACGAGACGGCTTATCGCATGCAGACGTCGGTTCCCGAGATTTGCGATATCAGCAAGGAGTCCGCCGCCACGCGCCAGCTCTACGGGCTGGATGATCCGCACCCGGAGAAGGCAGCGTATGCACGGCAGGCGCTGCTGGCCCGTCGCCTGGTGGAGCAGGGCGTGCGATTCATTGAGCTCTCGTGCCTAACCGAGAACATTGGTGCAGGCGGCGCAGCGAATCCATGGGACCAGCACGGCGACCTCGAGAAAGGTCATCGGGCAATGGCTTATCAGGTGGACCAACCCATCGCCGGACTCATCAAGGACCTGAAGAGCCGCGGATTGCTGGATCAAACGCTGATCATCTTTACCGGTGAATTCGGTCGCACGCCCTTCTCCCAGGGATCGAATGGACGGGATCATAATCCCTATGGCTTCAGCCTCTGGCTCGCGGGAGGCGGCGTGCAGGGCGGAGTCGTGCGGGGCGCGACCGACGACTACGGGTACCATGTCGTTGATCAGCCGACGACGATCTACGATCTTTGGGCCACGGTTCTGCATCAGCTGGGTTTGGACCATGAGTTGCTCACTTACCGCTACGCCGGGCGTGATGTCCGCCTGACGGATGTGCACGGGAATGTGCTGCACGATCTGGTGGGGGGCGTGTAGAGATTTGCGCTGGGCGCAAATCTCAGTACCCGCCTCCCGGCGGGTCGGTCCTTCGACAGGTTGGCGGCGCCTTGCGCCGCTGACTGTGGCTCCGCCCGTTGGGCGGGACTGACTACGGACTGTGGGGTCGCATGGCGACCCTGACGGTCAGGACGGTGACTACTCTCTCCGCTCTCCTGGTTTCTCGCGCCTGCGGCGCGCTCGATCCCGATCCTGATCCCGATAGCGATTTCGATGGGTTGCGCGAGGTGGGTGCGATGATTTGGCGGCCGCGCGGCAGCGCGGCCCTTGTCCCTACCTGAGCGAGGAAGGTGCAACGATTGGGTGGCCCTAGCTTCCGGCTTCCGGCTTCCGGGGGTGGCGTTGCAGCCATGTCGAAGCGGACACAGACACCCCATACGCGGCCGCCAATTCGGCGGATGTTATTCATTCATGAGCAGTTGAAGTCGGGCAGGTATCCGAACTGCAAACAGTTTTGCCGGGAGATGGAGGTGGGGTGTACGCGGACGATCCTGAGGGACATTGCGTTCATGCGGGAGCAGTTGATGTTGCCGATTGAATATGATGGGGAGCGTCGGGGTTATTACTATTCGCGTCCGGTGGAGCATTTCCCCGGGGTGGCGGTGAGCGAGTCGGAGTTGTTTGCGTTGCTGGTGGCGCAGAAGGCGGTGGCGCATTATCGGGGAACGCCCTTTCACAAGCCATTGCGGACGGCGTTTGAGAAGCTGACCTCGGACATGGATCATGGGGCGGTGGTGCATTTGGAGCGGTTGGGTGAGGCGATGGACATCCGGGTGGCGGGTCCGGAGGATGTGAATGAGGAGTTGTTTCAGGTGGTGTGTCGCGGGGTGCAGCAGCAGCGGCCATTGAAGTTTCAGTATCGGAAGCTGGCGGCGAAGGGGTATCAGGTGCGGCGGGTGCATCCTTATCAGGTGGTGTGTGTGAACAGCCGGTGGTATTTGATCGGGCACGATCTGAAGCGGGAGGATATGCGGGTCTTTGTGCTGGGTCGGATGCGCGGGGTGGAGGTGTTGGCCGGGATGTTTCAACGTCCGGCGGATTTTCGGGTGGAGGAATTTTTAAAGAACAGTTTCGGGATCTTTCGGGGGAAGGAGGATTTCGAGGTGGTGGTGGAGTTGGATGCATGGGCGGCGGATGTGTCGCGGGGGCGGATGTGGCATGGGAGCCAGGCTGTGCAGGAGCTGCCCGGGGGTGGGATGAGGGTGACTTTCCGGCTGGATAATCTGGAGGAGGTGGAGCCTTGGGTGTTGTCGTGGGGGGTGCATGCGACGGTGGTTCGGCCGAGGAAGTTGGTCGACCGGGTGCGTCGGGCGGTGGGGGTTCTGGCTGAGCGATATTGATGGGGGTTCCGTGAGGGGCTGCTGGAGGATGTCCGGGCGACAATTCGGCTTGATAGCGGAATACGACATGTGTCTTATGTTCAGCATGGGACACTTTGATTGCGTTTCGGCGCTATTGTTGGGTGCGGTGATGGTCTGCGAGGGGGCTGATGGGGCGGGGGAATGGCCTCAATTTCGCGGGCCGAATGCGACGGGGGTGTCGGTGGCGGCCGACCCGCCGGTCAAGGTGGGGCCGGGGGAGGGTGTGATTTGGAGCGTGGAGGTTCCGTGGTCGCCGTCCTCGCCTTGTGTTTGGGGAGACAGGATTTTTCTGACGACTTTCAATGGGGGTGGGTTGGAGACGCGGGCGTATGATCGCGGGACGGGTCGCTTGCTATGGGCGAAGCAGGTGAGGGTAGCGCAGCTGGAGGAGTATCACAGTACGGATGGGAGCCCTGCGGCGTCGACGCCGGTTACCGATGGCGAGAGGGTGGTGAGTTATTTCGGTTCGTTTGGGGTGGTGTGTTATGACGTGCGGGGTGAGGAGCTGTGGAGGCATGTGCTGCCGGTGGCGATGAGCGGGGGGCAGTATGGGTCGGGCACTTCTCCGATTATTGCTGGTGGGCGGGTGATTTTGAATCGGGACCAGCAGGACGGGAGGAGTTCCTTGGTGGCGTTGGATGTGCGGACCGGTGAGGTGGCTTGGGAGGTGCCGCGTCCGGCGTTTAATGGCGGGCATGGAACGCCGGTGATTTGGGAGAATGCGGGGAGGATGGAGGTCGTGATGCCGGGTTCGATTCAGCTGAAGGGGTATGACTTGGTGGATGGAGGGGAGGATTGGAGTGTGGATGGGGTCTCGGCGTTTGTGTGCACGTCGCCGGTGGTGGGGGATGGGATGTTGTATTTTGCGGCGTGGTGTCCGGGGCAGGCGGATTCGTCTTTGCCGATGGACTGGCCGAGTTTTGTGAAGCAGATGGATCAGGACGGGGATGGTCGGGTGTTGTTGTCGGAGTTCCCGAAGGCGAATGGTGATTTCTTACGCGGGGTGGATTTCAACCGGGACGGCGAGGTGACGGACGAAGACTTGGGGGTGATGCGGGAAGCGGCGAAGCGTGCGGAGAACGTGCTGCTGGCGGTGGCGCCAGGCGGGAGGGGTGACATCACGGAGACCCATGTGAAGTGGAAATACAAGCGCGGGTTGCCGTATGTGCCGTCGCCACTGTATCTGGATGGGCGGGTGTATATGGTGAAGGACGGGGGGATGGTGTCGTCGTTTGATGCGAAGACGGGTGAGCCGTATTACACGCAGGAGCGGATTGGTGCGGCGGGCAGTTACTACGCTTCGCCGGTGGCAGCAGAGGGTCGGCTGTATGTGGTGTCGTTGCCCGGCAAGTTGACAGTCTTGCGGGCAGGCGGGGAGCATCCGGAGGTGTTGCATCAGGCCGATTTTGGTGAGCGGATTTTTGCGACGCCGGCGCTGGCGGGTAGGAATCTGTATGTGCGCACGGAGAAGCGGTTGTTGGCGTTTGGGGCGGATGAGCGGGGCAGGGAAACGGCGTCGGTGGGGCGGTAGGGCACGGACGACGGGGAAGGGCGTCGGCGCAGGCACTCGAACCGGTGATGACGGCTCTGGTGCTTGGGTGCCGATTCGACTTCCGTTTTTCGGCACCGGAATCCCTTGGCACTTTCTCAGGGTGCATATTCAAGGTGTGCACCAAGCTACGGTGCAGACCGACTTTTTTCAGCGCCGCCTGCGACATCCTGCCCAGCGGATCGGAACAACAGCCTGCATCTACGGGACGGCGTTCGGTGGGCTGACTTGTTATGTCATGATTTGGCTCTATCGCGTGGCTGCCTGATGGCTTGGTAATTCCGTAGAACAGCATTCGCCTGCACTAATCCCAAGCCTGTCTCATGACGGTGGACCTTGTTCAACAGCACTCGCCCTCGGAACCGCTCAATCCCCGGTTCGGTTATCACTGTGCCAGGATACGACCGACGCTGTTTTCGCAAGTCGTTCATAATTACCATCAACCGTGCTTGGTTTACGGCTGACGGTTCGGTGAGTCAAATTCACGAAGGGGGTTTAGACATCAGTGACCGTGAGCGGTCTACGCAGCGCCCTTGATCAATCTCGAATTCACGAGCGCGGTTCGCAGCGCATGCATCAACGTCGCGCCTTGGGAGGAATTCAGGCGGCGGATTCTCGCTTCGCGATGAGCTGGGAGGTGATCTTCCTGCGCGGCGCGGAGTCCGATCTCCAATCGGGGCCTTCAACCGGTACGAGG
>JBJOII010000168.1:0-7918 GCA_046047235.1 Verrucomicrobiota bacterium
CGTGGCGGAGGCGCGGACTGGTGATGTTGTTTGTGTGTTCAGCAACGGCGGGTTCGGCGGGATCCACGGATTGCTGCTGGAGGCGCTGGGCGCTGGGCGGGAAGCGCAAAGCGCAGAGGGGTAAGGGCGAAGCGCTGGGCGGTAAGGGGTAAGCGGGAAGTGGTAAGCGCGAAGCGAAGAGAGCTGAGAGCTGAGGGCATAGCGCATAGGGCTGAGGGCTGAGGGCTGAGGGCGCTTGCGTTCCGCCGTGGCGGAACGCAGGGGGAGGGGTGAGGGGTGAGCCGCTGGTTTTTCTCCACTGTCTCCTGGATCCTCGCGCCGGGGGCGCGTTTCGATACCGATCCCGATTTCGATTTCGATGGGGCAGGAGCAGAGCGGGAAGCGGGAAGGGCAGAGGGGGAGGACGAAACAAGAAGGGGTGGCGTCGGCGTGACCTGTCTTCTCTCTCCACTCTCCCGTCTGCTGAGCGGGAAGCGCAGAGCGGTGAGGGGGGTGACTATTCCGTTATGGAGGTACTGGCTGCGTCTTGTTCGGCTTTCTCGATGTTGCTGAGGATCTTGTTCTTGATGCCCTGGTAGTCGTCGAGCGTGATGGCTTCGAGGTCCTTGCGGGCTTCGTCGTAACGGCCGCCGATGTATTTGGTTCGGGCGAGGTGGACGTAGATGCCTTGTTTCTGGAGGTCATCGGCGGCGAGTTTCATGGCGTCCTCCCAGGCCGGGATGGCTCGGGCCGTGATCTTCATGCGGCCCTCCTTCTTTTCTTCTGCGCTGGCGGTGGAGAGAGGCAGCATGCCGTAGAAGCTCATGGCGTATTCGGTAGCGAGGACGAAGTTGGTGGGGTCGAGTTCCATGGCTTTGCGGTAGAGTTCAAGGGATTTCTCGAAGACTTCAGGTTCGGTGATTCCGTAGAATTCCTCGGAGTCGCGCCGGAAGAGGAACACGCACACTGCCAGGTTCTGGTAGTAGACCGATTCCTTGGGGTTCAGTTCGATGGCTTTGGCGTAGTATTCGAAGCATTTTCGGATGGGGCCGCGATGGCCGTAGTAATTTGCGAGATTATTCCAGGCGGCCGGGTTGGAGGGGTCCAGTTCCTTGGCTTTCTCCATGTAGCGGACGGCTTCATCGTGTTCGCCGATTTCGCCGAGGAAACTGCCGTAAGCCAGGTGGCCCTTGGCGTGGTCCGGGTATTTCTCCAGAAAACGATCGTAGGCCTTCCGCACGGGGCGGAGGTGATCAAGGATGCGGGCCGTTAGGGTGGCGTCGGTGAGTCCGACTCCCTGTTCGCGTTGGGCCTGTTCCTCCTGGATCCATTGGTCAACCTGGTCGAGGGCTTCCTCGTCCATGATCAGCAGCTTGCGGTATTCCTGCTCCACCGGGTCGGTGGGTTCATCCGCCGAGGTTTCAATCGGGGGAGGGGAGGTGGGGGTGAGGGCGGTCTCGGCCGCCCTTGAAAAAGGCGACACCAGAAGACCCAGTCCCAGCATGAACAGCACGATCCGCATCGTGGGAAAGTAACAGAGTCCGGGCGGCGCGCAAGCTGCACGCGGTTGGTGGGTAGTTTGGACGGATCTGACTGATCCGACGGATCGCCCTTTCCGCTTGCCGCTTACCTCTTTGCGCTTACCCCTTTGCGCTTTGCGCTTTGCGCTTTCCGCTTATTCCTCGGGCAGGGGAGCTTGGTTGGGAAGGCGCAGGTAGTAGATGAGGTCGCGGATCTCCTGTTCCTTGAGGGGGTCGAGCAGGCCTTCCGGCATCATGGAGAGCTGGCTTTGGTATTGGTCCTCGATGTCCTCGCGTGGCAGCACCAGCGTTTCATTGGCGGTGGCGAGAGTGATCGTTGTGCCGTCCTGGTTCTTGATGATGCCGGTCAGGCTGCGGCCGTCCTTCATTTCCACCTCGACGGCGCGGTATTCGTTGGGGATGACGGCGTTGGGGTCGACCACGGTTTCGAGGAGATAATCGAGGTCGCCGCGGTTGGAGCCGGTGATGTCGGGGCCGACCTTGCCTCCGACGCCGTAGAGCGTGTGGCATTGGAAGCAGACGTTGTTGTAGACCACGCGGCCGCGGGAGGCATTGCCGGGGGCGGAGCCGCCGGCATAGTAGACGTTTTTGAAGTGCTGGATCTGCTGCTTCTTGTCTTCGGGCGTATCCCGGAACGTGCCGTAGACCCGGGTCAGGCTTTCCTCGATCGTTTCGTCCTTCAGGTTGCGGAGTTGGCGGAGCAGGTCGGCGGTGAGGGTTTCCTTGGGAATCGTGTTGTCCTCGATGGCGACCATGAACGCGCGTGCGTATTCGGGACGCGAGGTGAGCGTGCTGGCGGCGTCGCGTTTCTCATTGGCGTTGAGTTCCGGGTAGGCGGCCAGGATGACTTTGGGGGTATTGGGATTATTGAACGCTGCGAGGCCACGGATGGCGTTTCCGCTCATGGTGGGATCGGTGACGAGAGACTGCAGCAGGGCGGGGAGTTCAGGGTCTTTGTAAGAGGATAGGGCGCGCAGAGCCTCGTTGCGTTCTCCGGCGGAAGCGTGGTTGCTGGTCAGGGTAGAGCGCAGGGTAGACAGGGCAGTTTCGCTGCCGAAGCGCAGGCCCAGCGTGAGGGCGAGCATGCGGGTCTCGCCTTGGGGGCTTTTGCCGAGAGCGGATTCCACTGCGGCCCAGCCTTCGGGCATGGCAACTCGGGCCCGGCCTTCCATGGCCTGGCTCATGCCGCGCAGGATGTCGAGTTGCAGTTGGTTGTTGTCGGTGTTGCCGAGGACCTTGACGAGGTTGGATAGGGCATCAGCCTGCGCGGGCGGGGTGGAGAACAGCAGGCTGGCGGTGAGGGCGAGCAGGAACAGGGGGCGCGACTTCATGGTCGATGGAAGCTTGGGTTTTGCAGGTTATGTTGCGGGTTAGCGGTTGCTGGCCAGGCTTTCGGTGGTGATGCGGCGGGCGATGAACTGGCGCAGCTGGGCGATTTGGCAGGTGTCCAGTAGCTCCATGCCAGCTGCCGTGCTCGTGCCAACGACCGGTTCCATGGCATACCAGTACATCAGAGGCAGATTGTGATCCTGGGCATCTTCACCGTGGGCGACCAGGGCTTGGATGATTGGGAGCCGCACCTCAATGGGGAGCCGTTGCAGGGCGGAGGCGATGTAGAGCCGAACCAGTGGCGAGGCGTCCTCGCGGGCCATCTTGGCGAATCGAGCGAGCTGGCCCTGCGTCAGGCGCCCATCCTCGGCGGCCAATTGAATGGTCCAGGCGCGGACGGTGTCATGGGGGCTTTCCAGTGCTTGCTCGACCAGGCCCCCGAGACCGCCGGTGACGTGCAAGGTCCAAAGCGCGTTGAGCTGGGTTGGGATGTCGGTGGATTCGTGGAACATCTTGAAGAGGATGGAGCGTGCCGTATTGGAGACGAGTCCGGAGGAAGCCCGCTGTTGCAGAACCCGACGTGCGTGGCGGGATTTGAAGGCGTTGGGGTGGCTTTGCAACCGGGCGAGTGCTTCGTCGGTCATGGCCTGCAAGTCGATCCTTGTGACTGGCTGCTCGTTATAGACGAGTTTGTAGACGCGGCCGTTGCTGCGGTCGTGTCCGTCCATGCGGTTGTGGTGGCATTGGTTTTCGTCGTACCAGTCGATGATGTAGACCGAGCCATCCTGGTCATAGAGCTGGTTGAGAGTCTGGGAGGCTTTGTCGTTGAAATTAATGAGGTTGTTGCCGTGGAGGCCGACGTAGCCGGAGCCATTGCGGACGGGGATGTCCATATTGATACGTTGGCCGTGGATGTTGCCCATGAAGGCTTTTCCGCGGTAGCCGGCGGGCCAGCTGTCGCCGAGGTAGACCATGAGTCCGGCGTGGGCGTGGCCACCGCCCAGGGAAGCGCTGCTGGCGCGGTCGTTGTCGTTCCATTGGTTGCCGGTGTAGTGGACGTGGTCGCCGTGGGTTTTGATGTCGTCGTAGATGAACGGATTGATGAATTGCGGCGCGTTGGGGGGCAGGTATTGGCTGACCCGGTGCATTTCGTCCACGGTGGCGGCGAAATGTTGTCCGCCTTGGCGCTGGTAGTGGGCGCCTTGGATGATGTGCCAGAAGTGGGGGATCACACAGGCTTCGAGAAAGGCATGGCCGTATTCATTGAAGTCGACGCCCCAGGGGTTGCTGCCGCCCTCGGAGAAGACTTCGAACTCATGTCGGATGGGGTGGTAGCGCCAGACTGCGGCATCCACGCGCTGGCGTTCTTCCATGGGGGTGCCGGGTTTCCCAACGTGCGAGGGGCAGAACACGCCGTGGCAGCCGTAGAGCCAACCGTCGGGTCCCCACGCGAAGGTGTTCAGGGTTTCGTGGGTGTCCGCCTTGTAGTCCCAACCGTCGAGCAGGACTTGGGGTTTGCCGGCTGGCTGGGGGTTATCCCAGTCACTGACAGGGATGAATATCAGCTCGGGAGCGGCACCGACCCAGACTCCGCCGAAGCCGACCTCCATCCCGCTGACCAGGTTCAGCCCTTCCATGAAGACCGTGCGCTTGTCGAACAGGTGATCTCCGTTGGTATCCTCGAACACGAGGATGCTGTCTTTGCCTTCGCCCTCGGGAGCCTTGCGGGGGTAGGTGTTGCCTTCAGCCACCCAGACGCGTCCGCGGTCATCCAGGCAGAAGGCGATGGGTTGGACGAGGGCGGGTTCGGCTGCGAAGGGGTGCAGCCTGAAGCCATCCGGGAGTTCCGCCTCCTTGACGGCATCGGCGGCGAGCAGGCCGGAGTGTTCCTGTGGGCCGGTTGATTCGTTCGTGAGACCGAGGTTTGTCCGGTGATCGTTCTGTGCGGAAACGAGTCGCTTGGGTTGCGCGTTGTTGTATTCGGTCTCCGAGACTGTTCGGGCGGTATGCGAGTGGAAGTAGGTGCCTTTCTTGTTCCCGACCACGATCTCGGGCAGGCCGTCGCCATTGATGTCCCGGGCAATTACCTGCGTGCCGACGCCGGAGTCGGCATCGATCAGGTGTGGCACCCAATCCACACTGCCATCGAGGTGTCGCACCAGTTTGAACCAGTAGATCACTGCGGCGCCATTGGGGTCGGCATCACCGTGGGCGCCATGAGCCCAGAAACGCTTGCCGGTGACGATGTCTTTGAGGCCGTCCTGGTCCATATCGACGAGGTCCACGGCATGCAGCTGGGTGAAGACCACGCCATAAGGGCTGTCCTCGGCCTTCTCGTTCATGAACACATGCTGTTTGAACGCGATTTTTCCGGCCTCCTGCACTTGTTCATACCAGGCGAGGCCGTGCCCGTGGGCGGCCAGCGAGGTGATGACGTCGTTCCGGCCATCACCGTTGACGTCGTAGGCATACATCTGGGCTCCGCCCGGACCGCTGAATTCGACCGCATGGAACTGCCAGACCGGGTCGCCTTCTAGAGATGCCGGTTGCTCCCACCAACCCTGCTTCTCCAGCAGGTCAGTTCGGCCATCGCCATTGACATCGCCATAGCCCATGCCGTGCGTGAACTGGTGGTAGTTGTTGTTGGGTGAGATGGAATGCCAGGTGAAGGGTGCGGTGGGGTTTGCGGAATCTGGAACCGCGTAGCCGAAGAAGCCTTTCGAGTTGCAGACGATCTCCGGTTTGCCGTCGCCGGTGATATCCACAAACGTCGGCGATTCGTTATCGGTCACATCCAGCGCCAGATGCCGGGCCCAGTGCCCATCCTTGCCTTGGGGATTGGCGAACCAGAAGCTCTCCTTACCCGGAAAGCCGAGGATGAGGATGTCGTCCCATCCGTCTCCGTTGAAGTCGTGGGCGTAGGCGAAGAAGTTGTCGGAGTAGGTATTGTTGACTCCCAGCGCTCCTTCGAAACCCGGGATCTGCTTCTCCGTGCCGTCCCCGGTTTTCAGGGTGAAAGTGCGCGTTGCCGGATAGTACTCGTGGCGTTGCTTGAAATCCGGACCGGCATACCAATAGGGCCCCGATACAATGTCCGCCTGACCATCGCGGTTGAAGTCGCCAAAGTTTGCTCCCTCACACCAGAAGTGTGGGTCCAGGTGAGTCTTGGTGAACTCGTGGACCCGATAGTCCGCTGCCGACAAGTTCAGGGCACACAACGATGCCGCCATCGCAACACAGGATTTCATGGTCGGGGAGTGTTGTGGGAGCAGCGCTCAAGGTCAAGGCTGGTGGCGGCCCATGGGGCGGCCGCCACCAGCCGGAGAGGGGAGAGAGGAGAGGGGAGAGAGTGCTGAGCGCTGATCTCGGTACCCGCTTCCCAGCGGGTCGGCCCTTCGACAGGCTCAGGGCAGGTCCCTGTCGGTATCCGCGTCCTTGCGGCCGCGGTCTGTCGCCCGCTGGAGCGGGCTTCTGTGGATTTCGCTGCGCGAAATCCAGTTGCGCCGTATTGCGGCGCGTAGCTGTTCGGAAACCCAGAAACTCTGAAACACCGTGCGCCGGAGGCGCGTTTCGATCCCGATAGCGATTTCGATTTCGATCCCGAGGGGTGCGCGAGGTGATTGCACTGATTTGGTGCGAGGATTCGGTATGGTAGGGCCGAGCTGCGTCTCGGCCGGGGGGCGTGGTTGGTTCAATGGGTTGGCGGTAAGCGGTAAGGGCCGAGAGCGGTGGATTTCGCTGCGCGAAATCCAGATGCGCCGTATTACGGCGCGTAGCTGTTCCGAAACACAGAAACTCTGAAGCACCGGGCGCTGAGCGCCTCGTTGGGTCGAAGGGGGGGCGGACAGCTAACCTGCCACTGCCAACTGTCAGCTGGTGGAGTCGGAGCGGTCGTCCAATCTGTCCAGAGGGCTGCGCACGCCGCGGCCCGGGCGGTTTAATACATGGGTATAAATCTGAGTGGTGTTGAGGTCTTTGTGGCCAAGGAGTTCCTGCACGGTGCGGATGTCATAGCCTTGTTCCAACAGGTGGGTGGCAAAACTGTGCCGCAGTGAGTGACAGGAGGCAGGCTTGCAGATCCCAGCCCTCCGAAATGCGGCTTTCAGGGCCTGCTGAATCCCCCTCTCGCTGGCATGATGCCGTCGAACTGCGCCCGACCTTGGGTCCACAGATAGGCGTCCGGATGGGAATACCCATTGCCAGCCCCATTCTTTCGCGGCATTTGGCCATTTGCGGGACAGCCCGAGAGGCATATAGACCTCGCCGAATCCTTGGGCCAGATCGTTTGCGTGCTGGCCCTTCAGCCCGTTCAGGTGTCTCCTGAGCGGCAAAAGCGCTGCCTCAGGAAGGGTGGTGACCCGATCCTTCCCCCCCTTCCCGTCACGCACGATCAGGATACCGCCTTCAAGGTCCACATCTTTCACTCTCAGCCGTATGCACTCCATCAACCGGATTCCGGAACCATACAACAACATGGCCATCAACCGGTGAACCCCCTCCAGACACTGCATGACGGAGGATACCTCTTGCGGGGTCAGGACGACCGGTAACCGTTTCGGGATCTTCGCGCGCTCAAACTCCCCCAAGTCACCAAACTCCCGCTTCAGACCCTCCCGAAACAAACAAAGGATCGAGTTCAGTGCCTGGTTCTGTGTTGATGCCGCCACCTGCCTCTTCACCGCCAGGTCTTCCAGAAACCTGCGCACGTCAGCGGTGCTGACTTCCCCCGGTCCTCGTCCATCCAAGGCCCGAATGAACCGCTTCGACCATTGCACGTAGGTCTGCTCCGTCCGGTAGGAGTAATGCAGGTAGCGCAGCTGGGTGACCATCCGAACCAGCGCTTCACGCCACTCGCCCCAGTCTTCAAACAGCTCCACTGGAGACAGAGGTGACTCCAGTCTGCCGCTGCTCTCCTCCGAAACGGGTGAGGGCACAGGCCAATGCTCAGCCCAAGGACATCTCAGCAGTTGTTGATACAGTAACCTCAAGGCATCGTCCGCCTGCCTTACTTGCCAGTCCTCCGTGTCTGCCCGACGATGCTGTGCCAGTAGAAACTCTCCCACATCAGC
>JBJOII010000169.1:0-7625 GCA_046047235.1 Verrucomicrobiota bacterium
ACCCAACTCCCGCTCCACCCTCAAACCATACTCCGCCGCCATCTCCGCCACAGCCCCCTCGCCCCCCTCCGTCAACCCCAACACCACCCTCCGCCCAAATCGCCCAGCCCAACCCTCATCCCCACCAAATAACCTCGCCCGCTCCTCACTCACCTCCCCCCGCCACCTCCGTCCCCAACCATCCGCTCGAACTTCCCACCCCTGAAGAGCCCGCATCCGAAATTCACCCCGAAATATCACCGTCCCCTCCCCAACCACCTCAAAGCCTCCCACACGAACCACACCCAATAATAGCACCCACATCACCAACACTCCCGCCACAGGCCTCAAATTCATGCTCCCAATCTAACCGCCACCCTCAAATCCCTCCACCCATCTTTCTCCCCACAAATCACCCCCGCCAGCACCCAAACCACTTTTGTCGTGACGCTCTGGATCAACGTCTGGCACAAACACATCCGCTTTTTCATGAACATTCACGAATACCAAGCACGCCAACTCCTCAGCCAACACGGCGTCAGCGTCCCCCCAGGCGAAGCCGTCTCCACCCCCGACGATGCCCAACGCGTCGCTGCCCAACTACTGGCAGATGGCCACAAAAAGCTCGTCATCAAAGCCCAAATCCACGCCGGCGGCCGAGGTAAAGGCACCTTCACTAACGGCTTCAAAGGCGGTGTTAAACTCTGCGATACCGCCGACGAAATCCGCCAAATGGCCGAAGCCATGCTCGGCCAAACGCTCGTCACCAAACAAACCGGCCCCGAAGGCCGCCTCGTCCGACGCCTCATCGTCGCCGCCGCACCCAAAATCGAGAAAGAATTCTACTTCGCCATCCTCCTCGACCGGGAAACCTCCCGCCCTATGGTCATCGCCAGCGAAGCCGGCGGCATGAATATCGAGGAAGTCGCCGAAACCTCACCGGAAAAGATCATCCGCGAAAGCGTCGACCCCAGCCTCGGTTACCAAGCCTACCAGGCCCGACGCCAGGCCGCCGCCCTCGGCCTCACCGGTAACCTCATCAACGCCGCCGCCAAACTCTTCCTCGGCGCCTACCGCACTTGGTGGGAATGCGACGCCTCCCTCGTCGAAATCAACCCGCTCGCCCTCATCCGCAAAGACGACGACACACTGGATGTCCTTCCTGTCGATGCCAAGGTCAGCCTCGACGACAACGCCCTCTACCGCCACAAAGACCTCCTGGCCCTCCGCGATATCGGCGAGGAATCCCCCCTTGAAACCGAGGCCAGCGAGCATGAACTGAATTATATCAAGCTCGACGGCAATATCGCCTGCCTCGTCAATGGCGCCGGACTCGCCATGGGAACCATGGATATCATCAGTCACTACGGCGGCCAGCCCGCCAACTTCCTCGATGTCGGCGGCGGCGCCTCCGCTGAACAAGTCACCGCCGCATTCCGCATCATCCTCAAGGACCCCAACGTCAAGGCCATCCTCGTCAATATCTTCGGCGGTATCATGGATTGCGACGTCATCGCCCGCGGCATCGTCGCCGCCGCCCGCGAAACCGATATCCAATTGCCCCTCGTCGTCCGGCTCGAAGGCAATAACGTCACCGCCGGTCGCAAAACTCTCGCCGACTCCGGCCTCACTATCCTAATGGGCGATTCCATGGCCGACGCCGCGCGTCGTGCCGTCGAAGCCGCCGGTGCAACCGCCTAACCCTACCCGCCCAACCATGTCTATCCTCGTTACCCCACAAACCAAAGTCCTCATCCAGGGAATCACCGGAAGCTTCGGCGCGCGCCACGCCCGCCTCAGTATCCAATACGGTTCCCAAATCGTAGCCGGCGTCACCCCGGGACGCGGCGGCCAACTCTTCGATGACGAAGTCCCCATCTTCGATACCGTCGCCCAAGCCGTCGAATCCACCGGAGCCACCGCCTCCGCCATCTTTGTCCCGCCCGCCTTCGCAGCCGATGCCATCCTCGAAGGCGTCGATGCCGGCCTCGACCTCGTGGTCTGCATCACAGAAGGCATCCCCGTCCGCGACATGATCCGCGTCAAACAGGTGCTGCAAAACTCTAAAACCCGCCTCATCGGCCCCAATTGCCCCGGCCTCGTCACCCCCGGCCCCGGTAAAGACTCGCAAGGCGGCTGCCGCATCGGTATCGCCCCCGGCTATATCCACCGCCCCGGCAATATCGGCGTAGTCTCCCGTAGTGGAACGCTCACCTACGAAGCCGTCTGGCAACTCACCTGCCGCGGAGTCGGCCAATCCACCTGCGTCGGTATCGGCGGTGACCCCGTCAACGGCACCTCCCACCTCGATGTCATCAAAATGTTCGAGGCCGACCCCGATACCCATGGCATCATCATGATCGGTGAAATCGGCGGCAGCGCGGAAGAAGAAGCCGCCGAATGGATCGGCCAAAACGGCACCAAACCTGTCGCCGCCTTCATCGCCGGTTCCACCGCACCTCCCGGACGCCGTATGGGCCACGCCGGCGCCATCGTCTCCGGTGGGAAAGGCACCGCCGCCGCCAAAATTAAAGCACTTCAGGATGCCGGCGTAGCCGTAGCCGAAACCCCCGCCGTCATGGCAGAAACCCTCCTCAAAAAAATGGGCTAAAGCCAAAACCTCAAAGCGAAGGACTCCCACTCCATCGCTCCTCACTCTCCGGCCCTTCCGCCTCCCCTCTCAAGTCCCTGGCGGAAGGGCCCTTGTTTACATCCCTGCCACCTCCCACCCACTCTCTCCCCTCTCCCTGCATGGCGGATCCGCGCGATGCAACCACCCTCAGCGCTCAGCACTTCCCGCCTCCCGCTTCCCCCAGTCGTCCAATCCCTTCACCCCCCACCCCGGCAACACCGACTCGCCACAACTCCCCGGCGTCACCACCACCGCCCACCGCAACTCACCCGACGTCGGCGCAACCACCTCAAAGGCCACCATCCGCGTCCCCGGATTCGGCGAATCCCACTCCTTCCGCGGCCGCGCCGTATCCACTTCCTTCCACTCCACCCCCTCCACCCCCAGAACGTTCAGACTTAACCTCCGCTCACCCCGCCGCAAATGAACCCTACCACCTCCAAATTCCACCTCACCACGCGTCACCATCCCCCACCGCACCACCGCCCCCTCCCGTAACCCCCGCAGCTCATCCTGAATCACCACCTCACCACCCGGCAACAAAGCCACCCCACGCCTCACGCTCCCCGCCTGCCCCCCATACGCCGTGCTCATGTCTAAAGTGGTATGAGGAAACTCCCCCTCGTCCGAAAAGGCTGCTACCTCACCCGAACCCGACGCCACCTGCAGCTCCCCATCAATCACCAGCGTGTTGTGACTCTCATTCCGCTGCCGGAAAATCGTCCACCGATCCGACCCCTGACTCCGATCCCACAAATTCATCCCCCTCGACTCAATCCCGTTATACCCCTCCGCACCCAAATCCTCCGCCCACCTCACCCCATCCGCATCCAACACAAACGACCCCACATCCATATGACCATGATTCGCCGAAGGCGATCCGCCCTTTAACCCCACAAAAGTCGCATCCGCATCCTCCCAGGAACTGCGATGAATCGTAATCGGCACCTCCCCTCCCCCACTCCAATGCAATGGCATCCGGACCTCCCCACCACCCACCCCACCCATCCATAACAACGTCAGCGGAAAAAACCGCCCACCCAACCCACCCCGCCTCGCCCCGTCCATCCGCAAACGCAATAACTCCGCCTCCCCCCACAACCAATCCGCCCGCTCAAACCGTCGGGCAAACCACCACAAAAACGGCTGGGGCGACCGGCCGGAACCACCATCCGCATAGTTGAAAAACTGCCCCGAAGGCCCGCACACCAACGCCGGATAAGCCCCCGTCTCACTAAAACCCGGCGCTTCCGCCAACCCGAAATCCGTCCCCAATACACTCTCCAAAATCGCCACCAACAAAACGTTGTACCCCGTCCCATAAGCCCAATACCCCGGCCCCTCCGGATAACAGCCCCGCGGCGCATACACCGCCATGGAATACACCACGTTCTCCAATGCGCTGTGCACCGTCCTCACCGCCAACTCGGGCTCGTCCTCCATTACCGCCAATGCCCCCGCTACCAACCCCCCATGACACACCTGCCCCCAGTTGTTCCTCGACTTCACCCACCCCCGATGCTCACTCACCCACGGCAACTCCACCCCCTTCCCAATAATCGCTTCACGGATCTCCCCACGCTCCACCTCACCCAACTCCCCATACAACCAGTCATACCCCAACGCCATCGCCATCGTCATCTCCGCCACATCCAAAAAATGACTCGGATTCCAATCCTCAAATCGCGCCGCCGCCAACATCTCCCCCTCCGCCCGCCTCACATACCTCTCATCACCCCATAACTGAAACGCCGTCGCCAATACCACCACCCGCTCCAAACACTCCCGACTCACCCCCAATAATCTCCGCCCCTCCAACTCCCTCCGCACCGGCTCACGATCCATCAATACCTCCGCCTCCGCTAGAACCCGCTCCGCTATGCGCGCCGCCATGCCACCCCGCCGAACCTCCCCCCGAACCCGCTCCCAACCCGCCGCATCCACCAACAACCTCGGATGCCCCTCCCCCGCACGCCCCACCACCTCCCGCACCCCCTCCAAGTCAACCTCCGGCGGATAAACCCCATACACCCCCACCCCGCAAATCACCCACACCCATACCACCAATACACGAATACACCCCAGCCAAAGGAATCTCGTCGTCTTCATGGATACCCCCTCCTCTACCCCCCATCCCCACCCACCTCAAGCACCAAGCCTAAACCCGTTGCCTCCCCGCCCTCCACCTGCGCGCTGCAACCGCGCAATGTAACAACCCACAGCTATCAGCGTTCCCAACCCTCTTCTCTCTCCCTGCGTGCCGCAACCGCCGCACGCAATGCCTCACCCAATCCTTGCACCACGCTTACCGCTTACCGCTATGCGCTCCCCCCCCCAACTCCCCCACCCACGTCCAATTGCCCTCCCCAAACTCAGCCCGAAACGCCGCCTCAACCTCCCTCGCCTCCCCCACACTCCCCCATAAAGAAAAGGTCGTCGACCCACTCCCGGACATCAAAACCCCCAACGAATCGCGCCCCTTCAAAAACTCCTGAAACAACATCAGCAACGGATACTTGTTCAACACCGGCTCCTCCAATGCATTGTAAAGCAACTCGCCCACCACACGTGCATCCCCCGACCGCAATACCTCCACCATCTCATCCACCCGCCCCACCCTCCCATTCAACAGTTCCGGAAAATGCGCCAGCTGCTTATACGCCCAAGGCGTCGATACCCCAAAACCTGGATGCACCAAAAAGACCCCCACTCCCTCTAAACACCCAAATGAACCCACCGGCTCCACACGCTCACCTCGCCCCCTCGCCACCCCCGGCCCACTCCCCAAAAAGAACGGCACATCCGACCCCAACCCTCCAGCGAGCTCCTGCAAATCCCCCGCCCCTAAAACCCCGCCAAAGGCCTCGTTCATCAAAAGCAACGTCGTCGCCGCATTCGAACTCCCCCCACCCATCCCCGCCTCCAACGGCATCCGCTTCTCCAAATGAATCCGAACCCCCTCTCTCACCCCGGCCCGACCACAAAACGCCTCCGCTGCCCGATATACCAAATTGCCACCGTCAGTCGGTAAGTCCGACCTCGAACACGTCAAATCAATCCCCCCACCACCCCGCTCCAAAGTCAGTTCGTCCGCAATCCCCACCGGCACCATCAGGGTCTCCAACTCATGAAACCCGTCCTCCCGCCGACCCAACACATTCAGCAACAGGTTGACCTTCCCCAACGACGAACGACTCAGTTTGCCACTCATAAAAAAAAGGCGCCGTGCGAGTTACGCCGGCGCCAAATTCTGCATGCCCTCAGTCCAGTGTGAAACCACCCGAACCTCAGGCTGTTAAATTATTGGTCGAACACCCGAAAACGACTTCCCGGAACCATCGGTGCCACATCGCCACCGCTGAAACCCATATACGTGTCAGTCGCCATCGTCTGATCAGCCGCAATGCCAGGCTGATAACTCGCAGGATAAACGATGTCAGGCGAAATGTAGTGCGTCAGCACCGGCTCGTACGGAGGAAAAGGAGCCGTCACAATCTCATACACTCCCACACCAGTCCGAACCAGACTCTTGTTGATCCCCTTGATAATCCCCGAGGTGTAGGCCCTGTCCGGCCCGTCAAATAATGCCGTCTGCTCGTAGGAATAACGAATCTCCCCCATCCGCGCAAACTCTGTAACGTTCCGCATGCCCCGGCTGAACTTTTGCTCAGTCTTGGCACAGCCCGTCGTGAGCAGGGCAAAACCTGTCACGACCGCAAGCAATAAAATCGGTGTGCGAATCATGTTCGTGGTCAAATGATGCCCGACAGGTTAATCCCGTCCCTGTGCCTGTAAAGCTTCTTTTAGCTCCTTTCGCTTCCAATACTTCGCAATCCAAATGCAGATCTCCATCAAGACCATCATCGGAATCACCAGGAAGAACGTACTCACAAAATCCGGCGTGATAAACGCCACCACCGCAAAGGTAATAATGAAGAAATAAGGGCGCCCCTTCGTCAACCACTCCACCTGTATCAACCCGATCTTCACCAGGCTCAAAACCAAGATCGGCACCTCAAAACTCGCCCCCATGCAAACCATCAAAAGCGTCACAAACGAAAAATACTCCTCCGCACGCCACATCCCAATCTTGAACCCCATCCACTGGCTATACTGAATCGTCGCCCGCAACGTCATCGGCAACGCAAAGAAATAACACATCATCACCCCCAACAAAAACAACCCCGCCCCAATGATGAACGCCCGAATGAAGAACTGCTTCTCGCTCCTCTTCAACGCCGGCATCACGTAGTCCGCAATGAAATAAAGCACAAACGGCAACGCCAACACCACCCCCCCATACAAAGCCAGCTTCATCGTGATCATGAACGGACCCAACGGCCCCAAGGTCTGCAGGTCAATCATCACCGGCATCCCCGCCTCATCCTTCACGTCCGCAATCAATAACGGCCACTCCAGAAACTTCGTGATCGCCGGCGCACCCACCATGCACCCCACCATCGCTACCCCCAACGCCGCCACAATCCGGATCAATACCCAACGCAGATCCTCCAAATGCTCCAGAAAAGTCTTAACCGGCCCCCCCTCATCATCCTCATCACCCCCATCCACCCCTCTCTCACTACCCCCTCCACCCCCACCCGCAACCACCACCTCGCGCTTCGCCCCCGCCGATACCAAAGCCCCACCACCACTCTCCTCCGGCTTGTCCGACCCTAACTCACCCGAAGCATAGGAAGTTTGCAGCTCGCCAGATGCATACGACGCCTCTAGCTCGCCCGAAGACGAATGTGCCTCTGGCTCCTTGTCCATGACCGGATATAAAAACCTCCAAAACCACTAGACCGACTGCCCGGAAGACTTCTGGCTGTCCTGGTCTTCCCCACCAACCCCATCACCCTGCGCCACGGTGGTTTCCCCAGAACCTTCACCACTCGGCGCCCCCTCCGATTCACCCTGCGGCTGAACCCCGTCGGGCCGCAAAGGCTCAGTCGAAACCGGCTTCTTCACAGAAGCCTTCGGCTCCTCGTAAATCGCCGTGTTCAACTCGTCC
>JBJOII010000170.1:0-7566 GCA_046047235.1 Verrucomicrobiota bacterium
AACCCCACTTTACCGACGGTAACGTCACCTGCCAAAAGGCCTGCCAACCACTCGCCCCCAAAGTCAAAGCCGCCTGCTCCTGCTCACTCCCCGTCGCCTGCATCACCGGAATTAACTCCCGCGCCACAAAGGGCACGGTCACAAACACCGTCGCCATCACCATGCCAGGCAATGCAAACAACACCTGAACGTTCCGCTCCAACAACCACCCCCCCCAATATCCCTGCGCCCCAAACAACACCACCAACATCAATCCCGCCACCACCGGCGAAATCGAAAACGGCAAGTCAATCAACGTGATCAATAATGCCTTCCCCCTGAACTCATACTTCGTAATCGCCCAACTCGCCGCTACCCCAAATACCACGTTCAACGGAACACAACACGCCGACACCGCCAGGGTCAGCACCATCGCCGACCGCGTGTCCGGATGCGTCAAAGCAGCCCATAACAACCCCACACCACCGGAAAACGCCTGCCCAAAAACGTTCACCAAAGGCAGCAATAAAAATATCCCCAGAAAAACACACGCCACCCCGGTCAATGCCACCCGCGCCCACCACGGATCAGCTGTCCCGCCACCACCCCGACCTCCCCCTCCCCGAATTCGCCTGGATACGATGCCCGCCATATTTCACCTCGCAATCCGACTCGCCCACCGCTCCACCACATTCACCCCCGCAAGTAACACAAACGATATCACCAGCAAAACCATCGAAATCGCCACCGCCCCCAGGGTGTTGAATTCCTCCAGCCGAATCACCACCAGCAAAGGCGCAATCTCAGTCCGAAACGGCGCGTTCCCAGCTATGAATATCACGGAACCATACTCGCCAATCGCCCGCGCAAACGCCAAAGCAAACCCAGTCAATACCGCCGGCAATAAGGTCGGCATCACCACCGTAAAAAAGGTCCGCACCCGCCCCGCACCCAAAGTCGCAGCCGCCTCCTCCACATCCCCCTCAAACCCAGCCAACACCGGCTGTAATGTCCTCACCACAAAAGGCAATCCCACAAAGGTCAACACCAACACCACCCCCGCCCGCGTATACGCCCCCTCAAAACCCCACGGCACCAGAAATCGCCCCAACCATCCACCCCCGGAAAATAAATCCGCCAAGGTCAAACCCGCCACCGCCGTCGGTAACGCAAATGGAAAATCCACCAACGCATCCAAAAAGCGCCTGCCCGGAAACTGATACCGCACCAACACCCACGCCACCACAGTCCCAAATACCGCATTGATCAAAGCCGCCAGAAAAGAACTCCCAAATGTCAGCCGATAAGCCGCCAATGCCCGCTCGTTCAACGCCAACGCCCGAAACTCACCCCAATCCAATTCTCCCGCCCTCATGCATAACGCCCCAATCGGCACCAACACCACCAACCCCAAATACAACAAGGTGGTCCCCATGGTCAGCCCAAACCCCGGTAACACCCGCCCCGACCGCCTCACCCCCACCCCCAAATTGTCAGCCGCTTCTCTCATGCACCTCACTCCCCACTCCGCCCCACCCCCACCCCAAATAAACGGTCAAAACTTCCCCCATCCGCAAAATGCTTCTCGTGCGCCATACCCCACCCCCCAAAACTCTCATCCACAGTCAATAATCGTAACTCCGGAAAAAGCCCCCGGTGCCGCGCCAATACCGACTCCACCCGCGGACGAAAATAATGCCGCGCCGCCAACTCCTGAGCCGGCTCCGAATACAAAAACTCCACATACGCCGTCGCAACCTCCATCGTCCCCCGCCGCTTCGCCACCCGCTCCACCACCGCCACAGGCGGCTCCGCCAAAATACTCACCGAAGGCACCACCACCTCCACCTCCCCCTTCGCTACCCCCCTCGCCGCCAAATACGCCTCGCTCTCCCATGTCACCAATACATCCCCCACCCCTCGCCTCAAAAACGTCGTCGCCGCACCCCTCGCCCCAGAATCCCAAACCGGCACATTCCCCAGCACCCGCCCCACAAACGCTTCCACAGCCCGCTCATCCCCAGCAAATCGCTCCACCCCATAACCCCACAAAGCTAAATAATTCCACCGCGCACCCCCACTCGTCCGCGGATTAGGCATCACTACACTCACCCCACCACGCTCCAAGTCTCCCCAGTCCAAAACGCCCTTCGGATTCCCCGCCCGCACCAGAAACACAATCGTCGACGTATAAGGCGCACTCCGAAACGGTAACCGCTCCTGCCAATCCGCCCCCAACCACCCACCCAAACGCGCAATCGCATCAATGTCATACGCCAAAGCCAAGGTCACCACGTCCGCCGGTAACCCATACACAACCGACCTCGCCTGCTTGCCACTCCCCCCATGCGATTGCATCACCTCTACCTCACCACCACCACCCCCCCTCCAGTGCTCTCGAAATAATACGTTATACTCCCCATAAAAACCCCGCGTCGCATCATACGAAGCATTCAAGATCTTGACCCCGCCACACACACCCACCACCCCCAAAAACCACCAGCACAACACCCAAACCACCCAAGCAAATACACCCCTCCCACCCCGGCTCCCCAAGGACTCTCCACCCAATCCACTCGCACAACTCTCTCTCATCCAAAAACCCAGTCTTCCTTTAAACATTATTATGTCAATCATAATTGTCATGTTTAGACCGGGCGCCACCTAAACCCATACCCCCAATACGCCCCCCAACCCCGCCACGCCATAGAAATTAAACTTTAACCCACGCTAACCCGAAATTAGACTCCGCGGACGCCCACTAAGACACCGGGCCCCCAGACCATGAAGAAAGCCCCTTCCATAGCCCGTAAAGGGCTCCTCGCCGGAGGCAACTGGATCATCGACCAAGTCAAGCAGGTCGACGTCTACCCCAGCCCCGAAACGCTGGCCAATATCCTGTCCCAAAAACAAGGCACCGGCGGCGGCCCCTATAACGTCCTCGTCAACCTCGCCAAACTCGGCGCACCCTTCCCCCTCTCCGGCGCCGGCCTCGTCGGTAAAGACGCCCTCGGTCAGGAAATCCTCAAGGACTGCAAAAAACACAAAATTGATACCCGCTACCTCAAACCAACCCCCGCCGCCGACACCTCCTATACCGACGTCATGACGGAGCCCAAAGGGGGCCGCCGCACGTTCTTCCACTACCGCGGCGCAAACGCCCTCTGGGACGGCAAAGACATCGACTTCTCCAAGCATAAAGCCCGCATCTTCCACCTCGGCTACCTCCTCCTGCTCGATGCCCTCGATACCCCCGACCGGAAATGGGGCACCAAAGCAGCCGGCCTGCTCGCCGCAGCCCAGGAAGCCGGCATGAAAACCAGCCTCGACGTCGTCAGCGAAGATAGCGACCGCTTCGTCAAAGTCGTCACCCCCGCACTCCAATACGTCGACTACTGCATCATCAATGAATTCGAAGCCGGAAAAATCACCGGATTCAAACTCCGCGATGCCGACGGGAAACTCAACCCCGTGTTCCTCCGCCACGCCGCCGGCGCCATCCTCCAGCTCGGTGTCCGTGAACTCGTCGCCATCCACTTCCCCGAAGGCAGCTTCCTCCGCACCCGCAAAGGTGAAGACCATAGCCGGATGTCCCTAAACGTCCCCGCCAAACACATCGCCGGAACCGCAGGAGCCGGCGACGCCTTCTGCGCCGGCATGCTCCTCGGCCTCCACGAAGAATGGAACCTCGGCGATGCCCTGCAACTCGGCGTCTGCGCAGGAGCCGCCGCCCTCTTCGACAGCACCTGCACCGCCAGTATGCTGCCGCTCAAAAAGACCCTCGAGCTGAGCAAGAAGTTCCGCCCCAGAAAACCCATCGAATAAAAAAACCACCGCCCTCAGGGACGGTGGTCTAAATGGTTCTAACCGAGAGATGCCTGAGCCCGGAAACGGAAATCAGGCCCTTTCCATATACTTGCCCGTGCGGGTGTCGATCTTCAGCTTCTCACCCGTCTTGATGAAAAGCGGAGCCTGAATCGTAATCCCAGTCTCCAAGGTCACGGTCTTCTGCACGTTCGTGGCCGAATCCCCCTTCAAACCTTCAGGAGCATCCGTCACTTCCAGAATGACACTGGCCGGCAACTCAATCGAAACGGCCTTGTCCTCGACAAAAGTCACCGTCACAGCACCATTCTCTACCATGAAGTTCTTGGTGTCCCCAACCACCTCAGGAGTCAAACTCACCGTGTCAAAGGTCTCAGGATCCGTAAACACGTAGTCCTCACCATCCTGATAGCTATACTCCATCTTGCGCGTCTGCATCGGTACCACCTCCACCTTCTCCGTGGAACTGAAACGAACATCCGCCGATTTGCCCGTCTTCAAACTGCGCAAAATCACCTGCACAAAAGCCCGCAAGTTGCCTGGCGTCCGGTGCTGCATTTCCAGAATAACACACACGTCGCCGTTGTAGAGGATCGCCATCCCCTTCCGAAGATCGTTCGCTGAAGCTGCCATAATCAAAAAAATTGTCTCTGCTACCTTTATCTCGTCGACCGAGGAACGGCGAACCTAGTCCACCACCCCCCGATTGCAAGCACCAAACAAGGTCCGTAACCCCAATCAGGACGGTAACGGAAAACCCGCCGTCAACTCCCGAACCCGACCCCGAACACGCTTCACCGCCTCCGCATTCTCCACATCCAACAGCACCTCGCTGATCATATCAGCAATCGCCGCCATCTCAGGCTCCTTCATGCCCCGCGTCGTCACCGCCGGCGTCCCCAAACGAATCCCACTCGCCTCAAACGGAGACCGCGTCTCAAAGGGAATCGTGTTCTTGTTCACCGTGATCCCCGCCCCGTCCAACGCAATCTGCGAAACCTTGCCCGTCAAACCACGCGCACCCACGTCCACCAGCATCAAATGATTGTCCGTCCCCCCACTCACCAACCGGAAACCATTGCGAGTCATCCCCTGAGCCAAAGCCCCCGCATTCGCCACAACCTGCCGCTGGTAGTCCCTGAAACCCGGCTGCAACGCCTCGTGAAAACAAACAGCCTTCGCCGCAATCACATGCATCAATGGCCCCCCCTGAATCCCCGGGAACATCTGCGAATCAATCGCCTTGGCATGCTCCGCCCCGCATAAAACCAACCCCCCACGCGGCCCCCTCAAGGTCTTGTGCGTCGTAGTCGTCACAAAATCCGCATGACCAACCGGACTCGGATGCACCCCGGCAGCCACCAATCCCGCAATGTGGGCAATGTCCGCCAACAAATACGCCCCCACAGACCTCGCAATCTCACCCATCCGCGCAAAATCAATCACCCGCGGATACGCACTCGCCCCCACCGTGATCATCTGCGGCCGATGCTCCTCCGCCTGCTTCGCCAACTCATCGTAGTCAATCAGCTCCTGCTCCCGGCTCACCCCGTAATGCACCACCTCAAAAAAACGACCGGAAAAATTCACCTTGTTCCCGTGCGTCAAATGCCCGCCATGACTCAAATCCATCGTCAGTAGCTTGTCCCCAGGCTTCAACACCGCAAAATACACCCCCATGTTCGCACCACTGCCCGAGTGCGGCTGGACATTCGCATGCTCCGCCCCAAATAGCCGCTTCGCCCGGTCAATCGCCAACTGCTCGGCCACATCCACTTCCTCACACCCACCATACCAACGCTTCCGGGGATACCCCTCAGCATACTTGTTCGTCAAAACCGACCCCTGCGCCTCCATCACCGCCCGACTCGTGAAGTTCTCGCTCGCAATCAGCTCAATGTTCTCCGTCTGCCGACGCTCCTCACGCACCAACACATCCCCAATCTCAGGGTCCACCTGCGCCACCCGTCGCACCCCGCCTGCCTCCATCTTCGATACCCGACGCTCATGCCGTCCCCCCTCAAACCGCGCCGCAATAAACGCGCTCACCACCCCACCCACATCCTCCCCACTCACGCTGTCAGCCCCCAGGCACAACACGTTCGCATCATTGTGCTGGCGAGCCAGCGTCGCCACGGCCGCCGTCGCCGCCAAAGCCGCCCGAATCCCCGATACCTTGTTCGCCGCAATGCTCATACCCACCCCCGTCTTGCAGCACAAAATCCCCAAATCATGCTCCCCAACCGCAACCTTCCGCGCCACCGGCAACGCGTAATCCGGATAGTCCGCCGAGTCAGCACTGTGAACCCCGAAATCCACCACACCACACCCGGCCGCCTGCAAAGCCTTCTTTACAGCCTCCTTCAACTCATAACCCGCGTGATCCGCCCCCAAAGCCACACTCAGGGCCCTCGATGTCGATTGTGCGTCGTCAGTCATGTTCTCTGTCTGGTCTATAAACTTCAATATCCCCGCTATACCCCTCTCAATCTGGGCCCGGCAGGCCATGTAAACCTCCAACGAACCCCCAATCGGATCCGCAATGTCCTTCTCATAAGGCTCCAGCTGATCCTCAAATTCTCGCACCAAAAACGTCTTCTCCGCCGCATGCGGATACAACAACGTCACCCCCTCCACATGCCCCCGCGTCATCCCAAAGATATACGTCGCCGAATTCACCAGCTCCGCAGTCAACATCCGACTTCGAAACCCACCCAAATCCACCCCCAACTCCCGCAATGCCCGCACAGCATGACCGCTCGGCGGCTGGCCGTTCACCGCTCCCAACCCGGCAGAAATCACTCGATAGTCTCCACGCCCGCTCACTGCCTGCCGAAACAACCCCTCCGCCATAGGGCTGCGACACACGTTGCCGGTGCAAACGAATAATATGGTCTTCATTCGGTCCAAGGCCGACCCAACTTGGGTTCGACCGCAAAAATGTCAACGGAGAATTCCTCCCCTCACCCGCTCCAGCCCCTTCAACAGCGCCAAAGCCCTCACTAAAAAAATATCCCGCATCACCGGCTCATCCTCCTCAACCCCACCCCCAGCCACCGGCACGCCGCCATGCTGAGCCACCAAAGCCGCCTCATCAAACCGCGCCGCCCGACCCTCCTCCTCCGGCTTCTCACCCTCCGGCAACCCAAAAGGATCAACCAACCAAATGCGCTGCCGCGCCTCCGTCGCCTCCACCATGCGGGAAGCACCAGCAACAGCAAGGATATCGCGATCAGGGTGCCGGAAATCGGCCGGGTGACGAAAGCCGACCATTCGCCTTGACTGATGATCAGGGCCTGGCGCATCGACTGCTCGGCCATCGGTGCCAGGATCATGCCGACGATCAGCGGCGCGGCGGGAAAGCCGAAGCGGCGCATCGTGTAACCCAGCAGCCCGAAGACGAACAGCAGACCGATGTCGAAGACCGAGTTGCTCGCACCGAAGACCCCCGCCATCGACGAACCAGAGACCCGCCTGACGAGGAGAAAGGCGGTCGATGCCGGCGGGTTTCAGGCAGCCGCCAGGGTTTCCAGCATGCGCGCGCGATAGGCTTCGGCTGTCATGGATTCCGCCTTATGCTGCAGCCGCCAGGCGGGTAAAAAACCCGCGCCCGTGGTTCTTGCCGCCACATGAGCATTCGCATGTTCCGTTAGGCTTTCCGTTCATGCAGCGAGCATCGCAGTTATGCAGCGATGCGAATCGCTTGTATTCGATGGCCCGCTCCACGGGCAGTTTTCGGCCATCGGCGGTGACGCCGACGAG
>JBJOII010000171.1:0-7511 GCA_046047235.1 Verrucomicrobiota bacterium
CGCACTGTGAGAAGTTGCGCGCCCCCGCAGCACCCTTGCCGATCTTCACCAACCCACGATAGCTGTTCTGCCCATGCCCCGCGGAGATCCCCTTCGAAATAATCGTGCTCTTGGTGTTCTTGCCAATGTGCACCATCTTCGTGCCCGTGTCGGCCTGCTGATAGTTGTTCGTCACCGCCACAGAGTAAAACTCACCCACCGAATGATCGCCCTGCAGCAAAACGCTCGGATACTTCCACGTGATGGCGGAACCGGTCTCCACCTGGGTCCATGAAATCTTCGATTTCCTCCCCTTGCATACCCCGCGCTTGGTCACAAAATTGTAGATCCCCCCCTTGCCATTCTCATCCCCGGGATACCAGTTCTGAACCGTCGAATACTTGATCTCAGCATTCTCCAGGGCCACCAGCTCCACCACAGCCGCATGCAGCTGGTTCTCATCACGCATCGGCGCCGTGCAGCCCTCCAGATAACTCACATGGGACCCCTCCTCGGCCACAATCAACGTCCGCTCAAACTGCCCCGTGTTCGCCGCGTTAATCCGGAAATAGGTGGATAACTCCATCGGACAACGCACCCCCTTGGGAATAAAACAGAAGGAGCCGTCGCTAAACACCGCCGAGTTCAAAGCCGCATAAAAATTGTCCGTATACGGAACCACACTCCCTAAATACTGCCTCACCAGCTCCGGATGCTCCCGCACGGCCTCACTAAAGGAACAAAAAATAACCCCCTTCGCCGCCAGCGTCTCCTTAAAGGTCGTCGCCACAGAAACACTGTCAAATACCGCATCTACTGCCACCCCGGCCAACCGCTCCCGCTCACGCAGCGGTATGCCCAGCTTCTCGTAGGTCTCAAGCAACTTCGGATCCACTTCGTCAAGACTCTTGGGGGCATCCTTCGGTTGCTTCGGAGCCGAATAATAGACAATCTGCTGAAAATCCACGGGCGGATAATCCACCTTCGGCCACTTCGGCTCCTCCAACGTCTGCCAGTGGCGCAGTGACTTTAAACGCCACTCCAACAACCATTCCGGCTCACCCTTCTTCGCCGATATCAACCGGACCACATCCTCACTCAAACCCGGGTCCACCGACTCCGTCTCCAGGTCAGTCACAAACCCATACTTGTAGTCCCGCTTTACCAGCCCCTCAATCGTGTCAGCCGCCGTGCTCATAAGTTCTCCAGTTCCTTGCTCTTCCTCACTCGCCTCTCTCGCTCACAAACCGAACACACCCCACGCATCGAAACATCATACCGCGTCGCCCTGAATCCCGCAGGCAGCCACCCCGGTTCGGCAAGTCTTCCCGTCTGAATTTCAATGTCATAAATCGATCCGCACTCGTCACAGTAAAAATGACCGTGCTCCCGCATGTTCGGGCAAAAACGACTCGCCGCCGGATCCACCTGCACCCTGCGCACCAGTCCGCAGGCCACGAGTGCCTCCAGACAGTTGTAGACCGTCGCCAGCGAAATATCCGGCATCCGCAACCTCGCATGCACATACACGTCCTGTGCAGTGGGATGATCAAGGTCCGCAGACAAAATCGAGTAAACCACGCGACGTTGTTCCGTGCGCCGCAACCCGTGCTCCGCCAGCTCCTGGTCCAGCTCAACATCAGTGAGCTGTCTCCGAGCCGAATTCATGTCGGCGTGGAATTTAACCCCAGACAACAGTCTGTCAATATTTGGAATCGTTATTATCTTCAAGCCCGCCGCCCCGCTCACTCACCCGCTTGATCTCAGATAACAACATCGTCGGGCTAAACGGCTTGGTCAAAAACGTCGTCGCCCCACTCGATTCAGCATCCTCCCGACTAAACCGATTCGGATTCGCCGTCAGCAATATCACCGGAATATGCCCCGTCTCCGCATCCTGCTTCAACAACCGCAACGCCGTCATCCCATCCATCTTCGGCATCATCCCGTCCATGATAATCGCCGCAGGCTGCTCCCGCCTCGCACACTCCAATGCCTCGCTCCCGTTGGCCGCATGCAGCATTTGGTAGCCCTCACGCTGCAATACAATCTCAATCAACCGAACCATAAACGGCTCGTCGTCCACCACCAACACCTTGAATGCAGATCGCCCTTCAGCCATATCAACGCCCAATCACCACAAACGTCTGGTCGTCCAGCAACATAGGTGAATCCTGATACGACCGCAACGTCTCCACCAGACCGCGGCACATAACGTCCGCATCCGCCCCCTCGGCAACAGCACTGCGCAACCATTCCTCCAAACGTTCCTGACCAAAAAACTCGCCCCCCGGCCGGGGTGTCTCAGTCAATCCATCCGTGTAAACCAAAACCCTGCCCCCAGCCTCCAAGACCAATCTCTCCTCCTCAAATTCCGCCCCCTCCAATACACCCAGCGGCATCCCCTCCGGCGATATCGCACGAACCCCCCCCCCGCGATTGCAGGCCAGCATCGGACAGTGCCCCGCATTCGCCATCGTCACCGCGCCACTCCGAACGTCCACGTGAACCACCTGCGCCGTGATAAACATGTCCACCCTGGATAACTCCTCATACAAAAGCTCGTTCGCCTTCCCCAGCATCCTCCCCGGCGCCTCCCCCATGCCAGATAACGCCCGCAGCAGACTCCTCAAAACCATCGCAAACATCGCCGCCGGCAAACCCTTCCCCATCACATCACTCACAACGACCAGGAATCCGTCTGTGCCCAGTGAAACAATGTCAAAGAAATCCCCCCCCACCTCCCTCGCACTCTCACAACTCCCCGCCAGAAACACGCCCGGCCACCGCGGCAGCGTGGCCGGTAACAACGAGGTCTGGATTTTCTTCGCAATCTCCAGCTCCTGAGCCACCAGCAGGTTCTGCACCCGCGCCTCGTGAAACCTCGAGTTGACCACGTGAATAGCCAGAAAATCTCCAAAGGTCTGTACCACACTCGTCTGCGCGGCCGTCAACCTCCGCTCCCCGCCTAAACCGCCAATCGCCAGCGTCCCCACAAACTCATCCCCAATAAACAGCGGATGCACTAACCCGTAGCCGGATTCCCCCAATTGCACCAACGGATCATCCGCCCCCAACTCTGAAACCTGCTCAAACCAGATGTCCCGGTGCTCCTCCACCGCACGCACCTCAATCGAACCACCCGCCCCTGGAACTAACCCCCGCCAAAAGACCCCGTGCTCCGAGGAAGCCACGCAAACCAGCCGACCCCCTACCGGCTCCTGTAACCTCACCACATACCACATCATCCGGGTCACCTGCAGCAGATCACCCAAAAGCCGACGCGTGAAATCCGCAATGCTCTCAGCCCCCCCACGCTCACCGCTGTAACGGAAAATCGCCGACAAACTCTCATAACAGGAACTCAGCTCGTCCGCCATGTCGCGAATGATCTGGTCGCTCTGCTTCAACCGCTCCTCCAAGGCATCCACCCGACCGCTCCAGCCACTCTTCCCCAAACTCGCTTCACCCACCCCTCTCGCCTTCCGCATCACCAGTAGATTGTGCGTCCTCCCCCGCAGGTATTCCACCGAGTCCATCAAGGAATGAATCAGGAAGATTCCCCGCCCGTGCTCCGCATCATCCGGCGGCAACTCCGGCAACTCCGGCCAGTCAAAACCTTGCGTGTGATCCTCCACCCGAAAACAAATCACCTCAGTCCCACATACCACCTCAACCGCTATGGAGTCCCGTTCCCCCGAAGGAACCGCGTGCTCCACCGCATTGTTACACGCCTCTACCAAAGCCAGCTCACACGCAGAAAGAAACTCCTCCTCCAAACCATCAGAACGCAGAAACTCCAATACCCGCTCCACCCCCACCCTCACAGCCTCCAAATCACTCTCCAGTTCAATCCGGATCGCGGTCTGTGCCGGCTCCGCAGCCAAATCTCCTGTCATCACCTCAGCCTAGGCTCGCACAATCTCAAAAATCCGGTGCATCCGCGTCAGTTCCAGAATCTGCTGCACCGGACGCGCTGGATTGACCAACCGCACCCCACCCTTCCGACCGCAGGCCGTCTTGTGCAGCGAAATCAACGCCCCCAAACCGCAGCTGTCCAGAAAAGCAGCCCGTGACAAGTCGATCTCAATGTTCCGCAACCCGTCAGACATCGCTCCCCGCACCTCGTCGCGGAACCGCGTGGCATTGACCGCACTCAGCTCCTCCACTCCGCCAATAGCCAGTGTGTCTCCCTGAACTTTAAGCTCCATCTTCATGCGTCCAAACGCCGGACTTCAAAAGCTGCTGCCCACCGCCCCAAGTCACAGGATGTTATTCTCACTGACGACAGGCAATACGGACACCATCAGAACCAAAGGCGGAGGCAGAAGTCACGCCAATTCGCCCCGGCGAAAAAGGCATGACGACCGCCACTGCCCTGTTTACTTTCTGCCATTGCACCCGAGGCCGGGAACCACCCCGCCGCGGTCCACAACTCACCACCAAGCATGCCCGGTCTCTTCGCATACGCCTCCGAACTCCCCCCAGCCGCGCACCTGGCCATCTGGACCACCTGGCTACCCGCCGTTCTCTGCCTGACCCTGGCCACCCTCGTAACCCTGTACCACCGTCGACGCCAAAAGATAAACCTCCAGACCCTCAACCAACTGGAGCTTGCCCTCGCTACCGCCCGTCAGGAACTCAGCGAAAACCAGGAACGCCTCCGCCTCTTCCTCCAGTCTGATCGCGACAGCGAACTCCGAACCTTCGCCGGAGCCTTCCACCACAACCCCGCCCCGCTCGCTATCACCACAGAAAAAGATGAACGCTTCCTCGAGGTCAACGACGCCTTCCAGGAACTTTCCCAATACCCCCGCAACCAAATCATCGGCAGCACCGCACACCAACTGCGCCTCTGGCCCGATCAACCCCATACCCCCGGCACTCCCAAACCCTCCCGCGCAGAATACGCGTTCCAGCCCAGAACCGGCCCCCTTAAACAGGTCCTCGTCGATTCCTCCGCCCTCTGGATCGAACGCCAACCCTGCCGCCTCACCGCGTTCATCGACATCTCCAGGCGCCGCGAAATGGAGGAGAAACTCAGACAAAGTGAACAGCGCCTGCAACTCGTCGCCCGGGCCACCAGTGATACCGTCTGGGAACTCGACCGGGAAACCAACCAAATCTGGTGGAACGAAGGTATTCGAACCATCTTCGGCTACTCCAATACGCCTCTCCCAACTGATCCACGCTCCTGGAAAGAGGCCATACACCCCGAAGACCGCTCCCAGGTCGTCGCAGCATTCCAAGAAGCCCTCTCCCAAGGCCACCCCACCTGGTCAGCTGAATATCGATTCGCAAAGGAGGACGGCTCCTATGCCGATGTCACAAACCGCGCCCTCATCGTGCGCGACCCGGACGGCAACTGCACCCGCGTCGTCGGCGCCATGGTCGATATCACGGAAAGAAAACGCTTCCTCACCGAACTCGCCCACGCCCGGGATGCCGCCGTAGAAGCCCTCCGGCTTAAATCCGAGTTCCTCGCCAATATCAGCCACGAAGTCAGAACCCCCCTGAACGGCATCGTCGGCATGACCGTCCTCCTCCGCGATACCCGCCTCAACCGCGACCAGTCCGAACACGTCGAAACTATCCACAACAGCACGGAAACCCTCCTCCACATCGTTAATGAAATCCTCGACTTCTCCAAGATCGAGGCCGGAAAAGTCCACTTCAATAAGGTCAACTTCGACCTCAGGGCCTCCATCGATGCCACGATAGAAATGGTCGCCGATCGCGCCCAAGCCAAACGGATCGAACTCGTCACTCTCGTCGATGGAAATGTGCCCGATCGCCTGCACGGCGACTCCGGACGCCTGAACCAAGTCATCTCTAACCTCGTAGTCAATGCACTCAAGTTTACCGAGGAAGGCGAGGTAATCCTCAACGTCTCCAGAGCCAGCGAAACCGACACCCACGCCCTGCTCCTCGTCGAAGTCAAAGACACCGGAATCGGTATCCCCGAAAAAGCCCTCCCCTTCCTCTTCCAAGCCTTCTCCCAGGTCGACGGATCAACCACCCGCAAACACGGCGGAACCGGCCTTGGCCTAGCCATATCAAAACAACTCGTCGAACTCATGGGAGGGCAAATCGGAGTCGAAAGCACCCCCGGAAAGGGCTCCACCTTCTGGTTCACCTGCCGACTCGATATCCCCCACTCCCCCAACACCTCCTCCCCACCCCCACAATTCCCCAGCCGCCGTATCCTGATCGCCGATCACCACGCACCAACCCGCCAGCTACTCCGCACGGCTGTCGAAAGCCTGAAAGCTCAAAGTGTCGCCACCGCCTCCGCCGCCGACGCTCTACACTGCCTCCGCCGCGCCGTCAGCGAAGGACAAGGATTCGACCTCGCCATCCTTGAACGCGACCTCCGCCTGCCCGACAATCGCGACCTCCTCGAGCAAATCAAGGCTGACACCCAACTCCAAACGCTCCCCGTTATCCTCGTAGTCCCCCGGGACCATACCGAAGATACCACCCTCATCCGGTCAAGCGGCGCAAACGCACTGCTGTCACGCCCACTCAAACAACGCGCCATAACACAAACCATTATCCGACTGCTCGGCTCACCCACCTCCCACACCACCCGGCACTGGCTCGACCGTCCCAAACCCTCCCAACAAACCACCTCACCCCACCCACACCCACACTCCAACCTCCGTATACTCGTCGCTGAAGATAACCCCATCAATCAACGCGTCGCCCTCGGCCTCCTCCATAAACTGGGCTACCACGCCGAGACCGTAGTTTCAGGCACAGAAGTCCTCCACGCCACCTCCGCAGCAGCCTATGACGTCATCCTCATGGATTGTCAGCTGCCTGAAATGGATGGCTTCGAAGCCACACGGCAAATCCGACGCCGCCCCCTATCACCCGATACCCCTCATCCCCAGCCCTACATCATCGCCATGACGGCGTTCGATCAATCCACAGCCCGCACCCGCTGCGAAGCTGCCGGCATGGACGACTTCGTCAGCAAACCCATTCGCTTCGAGGCACTCTCAGCCGCAATGGCACGCGCAGCCAATGGACGCACGCCCCCTCCACAAAGCGAAACTGAACTGCTCCAAGCCCAGCTGGACCTCCTATCCGAAACCCGGCCCGAACCAACTCTCGATGAGGCAGCACTGCAGGTCTTGCGTGAACTGAAAACCGAGGACGGCACCAGCGCACTCACCGAAATGATCGGTTTGTTCGGCCAGCAAACCCCCGCCCAGTTGGAAGAAATCAGCCTGGCCCTAACGCGCTACGACGCCCCAGCAGCAGAAATCGCCGCGCACTCCGTCAAAGGCAGCGCCAAAACCATGGGCGCAACCAAACTTGCCGAACTCTGCGCCGCCATCGAAGAAGAAGCCCACAACGGTAGCCTCCAAGTCGCCAGTCACTTGCTCGCCCAAGCCAAACAGGCCTACCAGCAGAGTTGGGAACGCCTCAAGGAACTGGCGTAACACGATCACGCCCCAAATACTGCTCCCATAGCCGACCTGATACGTGCAGCTGTAAAAACACACTGGGCCGCAGCCCAAATA
>JBJOII010000172.1:0-7429 GCA_046047235.1 Verrucomicrobiota bacterium
GGGGGGTGTGTGGGGGGGGTTGTTGGATGCTGGGGGTGGGGTGACGGGGGTGGAATTGGCGGTGACGAATGCGGCGGGTTTTTGGGGGAGTCTGGATGCGGACGCGATGTATCGGACGTATTTGTATTCGGGCGGGGGGGATTTGACGGCGACATATCGGGGGATGGGAGGGGTGTATGATGTGTATGTGTATGCGCATGGGGCGGCGGACGGGCAGGCTCCGTTTTTGGAGTTGGAGGTGGTTGGGGGTTGGGATTGGGTGAAGATGACGGCGCCGGGGCCGGGTTGGCAGGATGGGGTGTTTGTGGAGGGGGTGGATTACGTGGTGTTTCGGGGCGTGTTGGTGCGGGGTGGGGAGGTGATGCGTTTGACCGTGAAGGGTGGGGCTGGCGGGGTGGCGGTGTTGAACGGGATGCAGCTGGTTCGGGTGGGTGGGGAGGGGGATGTGGCGTCGACACTGATTGTGCCGCCGGCGTTTGCGACGGTGGAGGATGACTGGTATAGCCACACGTTGTTTCGTCCGCTGCGGTTGCAGCAGGTGTATGATCGGTCGTTGTTTCCTGCGGTGCCGATTGAGGTGAGCGGGGTACGGTTTCGTCGGGATGCTGCGGTGGAGCCGTTTGGGTCACAGGCGGTGCGGTTACGTGTGACGGCGTCGGCGACGGCGAGTGTTCCGGATGGGTTGAGCGGGGTATGGGAGGAGAATTTGGGGGAGGGGGCGCAGGTGGTGTATGACGGGGTTTTGGTGACGAGCAGTTTGAATGTGGGGGAGGCGGGGATGCCGGCGCCGTTTGACATCGAGGTGCCGTTTGAGCGGTCGTTTTTGTATGACCCTGCGGCGGGGAATTTTTTATTGGAGTTTGTGGTGACTGAGGGGGCGGGGTTGGTGGTGGTGGATTCGTCGAACGAGTATGACGACAAGGCGTCGCGGGTTTTTGCGTTGGGGCCGGATGCGGTGGTGGCGGAGTGGGCGGATCAGGGGGCGGACGTGATGGAGCTGGTATATCGGGAGGTGGGGTTGGGGTGTGTGGCGGTGGGGTCGGGTTTGGGGGCGGGGTGGAGGGGAGAGGGGGATGCGTATGAGTTGGTGAGTTTAGTGGCGGGGGTGATGCATGAGGGTGCGGGATTTGGGGAGGGGATGGTGGGGCAGGGTTTTGATTTGAGTGTACCGGGGAGTCATGTGCGGGTGGCGGATATGGAGGCGTTGCGGTTTGAGGGTGAGCTGAGTGTGGAGGCGTGGGTGAAGCCCGGGGAGCATATGGGTTTACGGGATTTGGTATCGAAGTGGGATGGGGTAGTGGGGGTGGATCAGCGGAGTTTTGCGTTGAGTTTGGATGGGGAGGGCGTGCCGTATTTTATTGTGAGTGCTACGGGGGGGCATTCGGTGGTGGGGGTGGTTTTTGCGACCAACACCGTGGTGGCTGTGGGGGAGTGGAGTCATGTGGCGGGGACGTATGACGGGAGTTATTTGAGTTTGTATGTGAACGGCGAGTTGCGGGGCAGGGTGGCGTATAGCGGTGGAATTTTCCCGGGGGCGGGGGATTTGGGGATAGGCGGGACTGTGGGAGGGATGGTGGGGGGGCAGGCGATTTCGACCTTTGGGGGGTGGATTGACGAGGTGAGTGTGTATGGGCGGGCGTTATCGGGGGGCGAGGTGCGGTCGATTTGGAAGGCTGGGGTTGAGGGCAAGTGTTTGCCTGAGGCGCCGGCGTTTGTATCGGGTCCGGTGGCGGTGGAGGGGGTAGAGGGCGGGGTGGCGAGTTTCAGTGTGACGGTGTTGGGGACTGGGCCGTTGGGGTATCAGTGGTGGTCATTGCGGGACGGGTTATTGGAGGGTGAGGTGGGTTCGACCCTGAGTCTGAAGGGGTTGAAGGCTGAGGACGATGGGGAGGAGTTTTATGTGGTGGTATCGAACTTCATGGGGACGGTGATGAGTGATGTGGTGCGGTTGACCGTGAGGACGTTGCCACGGGTGTTGGTGCATCCGGTTTCGGTGGAGGTGGAACAGGGCGGGGTGGCGTCGTTTGCGGTGTCGGCGGGGGGGGCTGAGCCGTTGACGTATCGGTGGAGGAAGGATGGGGTGGAGATTGCGGGTGCGGGTGCGCCGGTATTGGTTTTGAACGGCGTGGATGGGAGGCATGAGGGTTGGTATGACGTGGTTGTGAGCAATCCCTATGGTGATGTGGTGAGCGAGGAGGTGTGGTTGGGGGTGGTGTCGGGGCGGTTAGGGGTGGTTCGAGGTGGGGGTGGGTTGCGGGTGCAGGTTTCTGGTGAGGCGGGAGCGACCTATGTGGTGGAGTGGTCGGTTGATCTGCTGGTGTGGATGCCGTTGGTGACGGTGTTCGATGCGCCGGCGGTATGGGTGGTGCCGGATTTTGTGACGTCGGGCGAGGTGGAGCGTCGGTTTTATCGGCTGCGGCGCTGAATTCGCGCTGTGCGCGAATTCAGGTGGTGCCGCTGGCGCGGCACGGGGGTTGTCCGTGGGCCTTGGAGTTGGTGGATGAGTTGTTGGAGGCGTTCGAAGGTGGCGTCGGCATGGGCGAAGGAGTAGGCGACATTGGGGTCACCGCCTTCGGGGATTTGCTGGCGTTCGCATGCGAGGTGGGTGTGCCGGTTTAATCGGCTGGTGGCGCTGAATTCGCGCTGTGCGCGAATTCAGGTGGTGCCGCTGGCGCGGCACGGGAGTTGCCCGTGGGCCTTGGAGTTGGTGGATGAGTTGTTGGAGGCGTTCGAAGGTGGCGTCGGCATGGGCGAAGGGGTAGGCGACATTGGGGTCACCGCCTTCGGTGTGGGGTTGCTGGCGCGGCACGGGGGTTACCTGGGTCCTTCGAGTTGGTCCATGAGTTGTTGGAGGCGTTCGAAGGTGACGTCGGCATAGGCGAAGGAGTAGGCGATATTGGGGTCACCGCCTTCGGGGGTTTGCTGGCGTTCGCGGGCGAGGTTGGCGCGATTTTCGAGCCAGGCGGTTTGGTCGCGGAGGAGTTGGTTCCGGCTGGCGGGGTCGAGTTTTTCCCAGAGGCGGACGTAGGTTTGGAAGAGGCGGGCATCGACGGCGATGGCCTGTTGGGTGGCGAGGATACCGAGCTGGAGGTTATCGGTTTGGTTGCGTTGGATTTCCTGTTGGAGGAAGTCTTCGATCCAGTCGATGGGCGGTTGCCATCCTGGGGGGATGACGGGTCCGGAGGTTGTGGGGTGGTAGGTAGGTTTGGCGGGGGGGGATTGGCATCCGGGGGTGAGAGTGAGGAGGAGGGTAGTGAGGCTGAGGGCGAGGAGCAAACGGGTGTGGTGTGGGGTTTGCATGGTGGGCAGATGGGATTGGTTAATGGGTGTAGTGTGGCATAGGGCGGGGGAGGCGGAAAGCGGGAAGGCGGAAAGCGCAAAGCGGGAAGCGCAAAGCGGGAAGGGGTAAGCGGGAAGGGGTAAGCGGTAAGGGGTAAGCGCAGAGGGCAGACTACGGGTGTCGCGCGAGCGACACCGACTACGGTCCTGCGGCCGTTGGCCTTGGACGACTACGGACTGTGGGGCTCGACGGGCTCGCCCTGACTGTTCCGAACTACAGAAACACTGAAACTCCGGGCGCGAAGCGCGAAGCGCTGAGCGCGAGGGGTTGGACCTCGCGCCGGGCAGGTGGGGAGGGATTATTGTGTGACGTCGAAGCGGTCGAGGTTCATGACTTTGGTCCAGGCGGCGACGAAGTCGGTGACGAATTGGTCACTGGCATCGGCGCTGGCGTAGACTTCGGCGATGGCTCGAAGCTGGGAGTTGGAGCCGAAGACGAGGTCGATGTCGGTGGCGGTCCACAGGAGTTCGCCGGTTTTCCGGTTTCGACCTTCGTAGAAGTAGTCGCACATGGGGGATTTTTTCCATTCCGTATCCATGTTGAGGAGGTTGACGAAGAAGTCATTGGACAGGGTCCCGCGGTTTTTGGTGAGGACGCCGAGGTCGGGGTAACCGACGGTGGTTCCGAGGGTGCGGAGGCCGCCGACGAGCACGGTCATTTCGGGGGCGGTGAGTGTGAGGAGTTGGGCGCGGTCGACGAGGCCTTCGGCGGCCGGCCGGGTGGATTTCGGGTTGATGAAGTTCCGGAATCCGTCTTCCTTGGGTTCGAGGACGGCGAAGGAGTCGACGTCGGTCATGTCCTGGGATGCGTCGGTGCGTCCCGGGGTGAAGGGCACTTTGATTTTGTGTCCGGCTTTACGGGCGGCGTCTTCGACGGCGGCGTTTCCGCCGAGGACGATGAGGTCGGCGAGGGAGACGCGTTTTTTGCCGCGTTGGGCGTTATTGAACTCGGTTTGGATTTGTTCGTAGGCGGCGAGGGTTTTGGCGAGTTGCGCGGGTTCGTTGACGGCCCAGTCTTTTTGGGGTGCGAGGCGGATACGGGCACCGTTGGCTCCGCCGCGTTTATCGCTGCCGCGGAAGGTGGAGGCGGAGGCCCACGCGGTGGTGATGAGTTGTTGGTGAGGGATGCCGGATTTCAGGATGGTGGCCTTGAGTTTTTCGGCGTCTTTCTCGGTGATCAGAGGGTGATCCACGGGAGGGACGGGATCCTGCCAGAGCTGGGCGGGGGGAACGTCGGGACCGAGGAGGCGGCTGACGGGGCCCATGTCACGGTGGGTGAGTTTGTACCAGGCTTTGGCGAAGGCTTCCTGGAACTGGTCTGGGTTTTCGTAGAAGCGTTTGGAGATGGCGTGGTAGGCGGGATCTTCGCGCAGGGCGATATCGGTGGTGAACATGATGGGGGCGTGGCGTTTGGAGGGGTCATGGGCATCGGGGACCATGTTATCGCCTTCGCCGTTTTTGGGTGTCCATTGCCAGGCGCCGGCGGGGCTTTTGGTGAGTTCCCAGTCGTATTCGTAGAGGTTTTTGAGGTAGCCGTGGGACCATTTGGCCGGGGTGGAGGTCCAGGCGCCTTCGAGGCCGCTGGTGATGGTGTCTTCGGCGTTGCCTTTGCCGTAGGCGTTGATCCAGCCGAGGCCTTGGGCTTCGAGGGGTGCGCCTTCGGGTTCGGGTCCGACGTTGCCTTGGGGTGAGGCGGCGCCGTGGGCTTTACCGAAGGTATGGCCACCGGCGATGAGGGCGACCGTTTCCTCGTCGTTCATGGCCATGCGGGCGAACGTTTCGCGGATATCCTTGGCGGCGGCGAGGGGGTCGGGTTGGCCGTTGGGGCCTTCGGGGTTGACGTAGATGAGGCCCATCTGGACGGCGGCGAGGGGTTTTTCGAGTTCGCGTTCGCCGGAGTAGCGTTTATCGCCGAGCCATTCCGTTTCGGGTCCCCAGTAGATATCTTCCTGGGGTTCCCAGACATCGGCGCGTCCGCCGGCGAAGCCGAAGGTTTTGAAGCCCATGGATTCGAGGGCGACGTTACCGGTGAGGATCATGAGGTCGGCCCAGGAGATTTGGTTGCCGTATTTTTGTTTGATGGGCCAGAGGAGGCGTCGGGCTTTATCGAGGTTGGCGTTATCGGGCCAGCTATTGAGGGGTGCGAAGCGTTGGGTGCCGTAGCCGGCGCCGCCGCGGCCATCGCTGACGCGGTAGGTGCCTGCGCTATGCCAGGCCATACGGATGAAGAGGGGGCCGTAGTGGTCGAAGTCGGCGGGCCACCAATCCTGGGAGGTGGTCATGAGGTCGCGCAGGTCCTTTTTGAGGGCGGCGAGGTCGAGTTTTTTGAATTCCTCGGCGTAGTTGAAGGAGGGGGCCATGGGGTTTCCCTTGGCCGAGTTTTGGTGGAGGATTTTGAGGTTGAGCTGATTGGGCCACCAATCGCCGTTGGACATGGCGCCGGCGGCGGTGGGGCGGGAAGCGGCACCGCCCATGACGGGGCACTGGGTGATATCGGATCCGGAGGAGTCTGAGGGTTTGGATTCGGAATTCTCGTAGGCTGTGGTCAGCAGGGCTGGAGACAGCACGAGCGCGGCGAGGAGCGCTTTGGATGAAGGTGTTTTCATAGCATTAGGGGTTACCCGTAAAGGTCGTTCAATAACGGGACCCGTCTAGAGTGCATTTAGTCCGGCAATGCATCCAATGCATAGTCCGCATACTTGCTATGCACATGTTGCATTTCTATGGTGGGGCATGCGCAGTCAGTTGCAGTTTCAGACCTTGGAACAATTTGTGGTGTTGGCCCGGACGAGGAACTTCACACGGGCGGCGGCGGAGCTGCACGTTTCGCAGCCTGCGTTGAGTCGGGGGATTCAGAAATTGGAGGAGCAGCTGGGTCAGCCGTTATTTGAGCGCAAGCCGCGAGAGGTGGTGTTGACTGATTTGGGGCAGATTTTGTTGGAGCGGGCGCGGGAGATTTTGAAGTTATTGGACGACACCTTCATGGAGTTATCGGATGCGGGGTGTCGGGGTCGGGTACGGCTTGGGGTGATTCCGACGATTGCGCCGTATTATTTGCCTCCGATTTTGGAGCGTTTTGCCCGGGAGCATCCGGAGATCACGATTATCCTGCAGGAGGACACGACCGAGAATTTGATTAAGCGCTGCAGTCACGGGGAGGTGGATCTGGCGATTATGGCGTTACCGATCATTGCGAAGTATTTGGAGGCCGAGGCGCTGTTTGAGGAAGAGCTTTTGCTGGTGCTGCCGAAGGGGCATCCGTTGGAGAAAGTGAAGAAGCTGACGGTGCAGGAGGTGGAGCGGTTTCCTTTTGTGATGTTGAACGAGGCGCATTGTTTGTCGGAGAACATCTCGTCGTTTTGCCGTCGGCAATCCGTGCAGCCATTGACGGTGGAGCGGACGAGTCAGCTGGCGACCGTGCAGGAGTTGGTGGCATTGCGGCACGGGGTGTCGCTGATTCCGGATATGGCGCGACGGTTGGATTCGAGTCCGACGCGGGTGTATCGGTCATTTAGCGGGGAGAGGCCGATGCGGACCATTGCGATGTTGCGGAATCCGTATCGGTATCAGAGCACGGCGATGAAGACGTTGATGGGGGCGTTGCGCGGCGCGCAGCGCGCTGAGGGCTGAGGGCTCTTGCGACCCGAGGGCGGGCCGCAGGGAGAGAGAAGAGTGGAGAGAGGAGAGAGTAGGGCTGAGGGTGGTGCCGCTGGGACGTAGAACGTCCCAAGTGCGGCACAGGAGCTTGGAGCTAGGAGCTGGGGATTCAGCGCCCCTGGCGGGGCGGTGGATTTGCGCGGTGCGTGGACTACGGTCCCGCCCGGTGGGCGGAACGACAACGGATGCCGCTGTCGCGGCATCGACTACGGTCCTTCGGCTTGCTGCCTCGGACGACTACGGACTACGGGTCTCGCTTGTGGCGAGACCGACTGCGGGTGTACGGGGGGGTGCAATGATTTGGCGGACGCGGGGCGGCGTAGAACGCCGTAAACAGAGACCGTCTCAAAACGCTCCGGGCTGACTTGGATGCGGCGGGTTTTGGCGGGTTTATTTTTGTGGGCGGATGTTTTGGGGCAGAGGGCACCCGGGA
>JBJOII010000173.1:0-7371 GCA_046047235.1 Verrucomicrobiota bacterium
CGCTTACCGCTTGGCGCTAGTCGAGGTTGCGGTGGGCGAGGTCGATTTCATCGAGGCCGAGGTAGTGGCCGAGTTCGTGGAGGTAGGTGGTGCGGACTTCGTCGAGGAACGTGGTTTCGTCATTTTCGGCGTAGTCGCGGAGGTTTTGGGTGAAGAGGATGATTTGGGGTGGGAGCGGGGTGGTGGTGGAGCCGGTTTCGGCCCAGGGTTCACCGACGAAGAGGCCGAGCGTATCGGGTTCGATACCGTCGGCTTCGAGGTCGGGTGAGGGGTAGGGTTCGTAGCTGACGGGGAGGTTTTTGGCGTGGGTTTGGAGGGGTTCAGGGAGTTGGTGGAGGGTTTGGTTGACTTCGTGTTGGGCCAGTTGATCCCATTTGTCGGGGGGGTGGTTTTGGGTCATGGGGGGTATTGGCGGATGATTGTGTTGGGTGGGGTGGTGGGGCAAGGCGGGATTTTTTGTGGGGTGGAGAGGGGGTTGCCATGGGAGGTGTGGGGAGTAGAGTAGCGGGGATGAAGCCATTATTGATGACGGTGGTAGCGGGAGCGTTGTTGGTGGCGGGTTGTGGTTCGGGGGGGGGTGAGAAGGAGGGGGAGGGGAGGACGAATCAGGTTGCGGGGGAGAATCCGTTGACGGCTCCGGTGGATTATTTGGGGGCGGCGGCGGCGGCGAAGAAGACGGCGGTGCGGGTGGTGGACACGGCTTCGGTGCAGAAGGCGATACAGATGTTTGGGGCATCGGAGGGGAGGCATCCGCGGGATTTGCAGGAGTTGGTATCGGAGGGGTATTTGCCGAAGTTACCGGATTTGCCGGTGGGGATGGCCTATGAATATGAGGCGGCGACCGGGCAGGTGAAGGCGGTGCGGCGTTAAGGTGGAGTCATTTTTCTCTCGCCAATCTTCCTGCCCGGGGGCAAACCCTTTCCCCCTATTTTCATGAACGAGCAGATCGTCATTTTGGATTTTGGATCGCAATACACGCAGGTGATTGCGCGTCGGGTACGTGAGTGCAAGGTGTATTCGACGATTGTGCCTTACAACACGCCGTTGGAGGAGTTGCGTCGGATGGCTCCGAAGGGGCTGATTTTGTCTGGTGGGCCGTCGAGTGTGTTTGCGAAGGACGCGCCGATGCCGGACAAGGGGATATTCAAGTTGGGGGTGCCGGTTTTGGGGATTTGTTATGGGCTGCAGTTGCTGGCGAGTTTTCTGGGGGGGCGGGTGGAGCGTGGTTTGAAGCGGGAGTATGGGAAGGGGACGCTGAGCATTGAGGATTCGTGGTGTCCGTTATTGAAGGGGTTACCGGAGAAGCAGCAGGTATGGAATTCGCACGGGGACAAGTTGACGAAGTTACCGCGCGGGTTTGCGGCGGTGGCGTCGACGGAGAATTCCGCTTTTGCGGTGATTGAGGATCGGAAGCGGCGCTTTTACGGGATGCAGTTTCATCCGGAGGTGGCTCACACGCCGCGGGGGAAGGAGATTTTATCGAACTTTGTGCATGGGATTTGCGGGTGTGGCGGGCACTGGACGATGAGCAACTATGTGGATCAGGCGGTGGAGGAGATTCGGGCGCAGGTGGGTGAGGAGCATGTGATTTTGGGGTTGAGTGGCGGGGTGGATTCGAGTGTGGCGGCGGCGTTGATTCATCGGGCGATTGGGAAGCAGCTGACGTGTATTTTTGTGAACAACGGGTTGTTGCGGTCGCGGGAGGCGAGCGTGGTGAAGGACGTGTTCGGGCGTCATTTCAAGATCCGGCTGCAGTATGAGGATGCGACCAAGCTGTTCATGGAGCGGCTGAAGGGGGTTTTGAATCCGGAGCGCAAGCGGAAGGTGATTGGCAAGACCTTTATTGAGGTGTTTCAGAAGGCAACGAAGCGGGCGGGGAAGGCGAAGTTTTTGGCGCAGGGCACGTTGTATCCGGATGTGATTGAGTCGGTACCGATTGCGGGGAATCCGGCGGCGTTGATCAAGAGTCATCACAACGTGGGGGGGTTGCCGAAGAAGCTGAAGTTCAAGCTGGTGGAGCCGTTGCGGTGTTTGTTTAAGGACGAGGTACGGCAGTTGGGTTTGGAGTTGGGTTTGCCGCAGGAGATTGTATTTCGTCAGCCGTTTCCGGGGCCGGGGTTGGCGGTGCGGGTGTTGGGGGAAGTGACTGATTCACGGTGCAAGATTTTACGGAATGCTGACCGGATCGTGATTGATGAGATGAAGGCCAGCGGCTGGTATTACAAGGTTTGGCAGAGCTTTGCGGTTTTGTTGCCGGTGCGCAGTGTGGGCGTGATGGGGGACGAGCGGACCTATGACTACACCATTGCTGTGCGGGTGGTGGAGTCGCAGGACGGCATGACGGCGGACTGGGTGAAGCTGCCTTACGACCTGCTGGAGCGGTTGTCGTCGCGCATTATCAACGAGGTGAAGGGGGTGAACCGGGTGGTGTTTGATATTTCGAGCAAGCCTCCGGCGACGATTGAGTGGGAGTGACGCGCGCTGTTGGCGCGCGGGGAGAGAGGAGAGGGGCAGGCCGCTGCGCGGCAGGAGCTAGTAGCTAGGAGCTGGGGGCGGTGTTTCGGAAGGGTTAAGCGCGGCGGTTGCTGCACGGAGCTCGGGAGCGATTGACTCCCGACTCCTGTTTTCGATCCCGATAGCGATCCCGATTTCGATGGGTATAGCCCTGCTAAGCATCAGGTGAAGGCTCGCTACTACTTTGCTTGGAGGGGTTGTTCTAATAACTACGTATGCGTATAAACGCATAGAACAATCCATCCACGCATGAGAACAACAAGCATACGAATTGGCGTCGGCCTGGTGCTGGCGGTCATGGGTTCCGTGGGCTTACGAGCTGCGCAGAACCACAACAACTTCATTAGTGGGACGTTTACCCAGGGGGAGGACGTGACGGCGCGCTGTTTGGTGTGTCACGAGGAGCAGGCGACGGACTTCATGGCGACGATTCACTGGACCTGGTCGCATACTTCGGGCGGGCAGGATTTGGGGAAGAAGACCGTGATCAACAACTATTGTGTGGCGGTAGCCTCCAATGAGCCGAGGTGCACGAGTTGTCATGCGGGGTATGGGTGGCGGGACGACACCTTTGATTTCACGGACAGCAGCAAGATTGACTGTTTGGTGTGTCATGATGCGACGGGGACGTACAAGAAAGTGCCGACGGGGGCAGGGGCGGTGGATCCGACTGTGGACTTGTTGGCGGTGGCGAAGAGTGTGGGGAGCACGCCGACGCGAGTGGCTTGTGGCAGCTGTCATTTCTATGGTGGCGGCGGGGATGCGGTGAAGCACGGGACGATGGATTCGACCTTGGCTGCGCCGACGCGTGCGGTGGACGTGCACATGGGTGTGGACGGCCTGAATTTTTCATGTGTGGTATGTCACACGGCAGACAAGCATGTGATGCCGGGATCGAGGTATTCGAAGGATCAGCCGGACAACGTGAATTGCGAGAAGTGTCATACGGCGGCGCCGCATGCGGATCCGGTTCAGAACACGCATGCTGCGCGGGTGGCGTGTCAGACCTGTCATATTCCTGTGATGGCGCGGGGGAACAAGGGGACGAAGATGGATTGGAACTGGGAGACGGCGGGTGATCGGAATCCGGATGGTTCGACTCGGGTAGTGAAGAATGCTGAGGGTGAGGAGATCTACAACTCCATGAAGGGATCGTTTGTGTGGGAGCGGAATGTGGTGCCGGAGTATGTCTGGATGAACGGTGGAGTGACGTATGTGACGGGTGAGGACGACATTACTGGCATGCAGCTGGTGAGCATTAACAAGCTGCAGGGTAATGAGGCGGATGCGAATTCGCGGATTATGCCGGTGAAGCGGTTTACGGGGCGGCAGCCGTATGATGTGGGTGCGGGCAAGTTGGCGGTGCCGCATTTGTATCCGTCGGCGGCGGACGACATGGCAGCGTATTGGAAGGGGTATGACTGGACGACGGCGTTGACGGCGGGGCAGGAGAGTGTGGGCAAGACGTTTATCGGTCCGGTGGGCTGGGTGGACACGGAGATGTATTGGGTTCAGAACCACATGGTGGCGCCGAAGGAGCAGGCCTTGACCTGTGCGGATTGCCATACACCGCGGGGTCGTCTGGACTTTGCCGGGCTGGGGTATGATGCGGATCGTGCGCTGACCTTGAGCACGATGGCCGGGTTTGAGATTGGGGAAGTGGACATGGTTGCGACGCCGGGTCAGGCGACCCTGCGATGGACTGGCACGCCGGGGAATGCCTATCAGGTGCAGGCTGCGGTGGGCGGTGATTTGGAGCAGTGGGAGAATGTGGTGGACGGGGCCCGTGAGGTTCCGGCTGGTGGAGCTCCGGCGGAGCTGAGCTGGCAGGATACGTCGGGTGGCGGGAATCGTTTCTATCGGATTACGCGCACTGCCTTGCCTTAGAGTTGGGTTGTTGTTGTCTGCTCGTCCGGCCGGGATCCTGAGAGGGGTTCCGGCCGGATCTTTTGCGGCCCGCGGGGGCGGGCCGCAGGGAGAGGGGAGAGAGGAGAGAGGAGAGGGTGGGGCGGGCCGCTGCGCGGCGAGTATGGATGTGAGCGGGCCTCTGTGTTCTTTGTGTTCTCCTGTTGAGGAAGGAGGGGGGTGCTCTGGTTTCGATCCCGATCCCGATCCCGATAGCGATGTCGATGGGGTGGGGGATTGGATATCGGGCAAAAGTATGGGGTAACAGACCTACTTTGACAGAGGCGCGGACTCCTGACTTTTGTTCTCTACCTTCCGGGAGAGTGAGGTGTTACTGGGGGGTGAGGACTTTGGCGGAGCGGGCCTGGAGGTCGAAGTGGCGGACGAGGCTACCGCAGACGTGGTCGCAGAGGACGAAGATCGCGGCATCGGCGATGTGGTAATAGACTTGGGTGCCTTGTTTACGTCGGCCGACGATGCCGGCGCGGGCGAGGGCTTGGAGGTGGCGGGAGACGTTGGTTTGGCTGATGGCGGTGAGGCGGACGAGGTCGGAGACGTTTTGTTCGCCGGTTTCGAGGGCCATGATGAGGTGGATACGGGCGGGTTCGCTGAGGACCTTGAAGCGTGCGGCGATCAGGTCGACGGCTTCGGGGCTGAGGGATCGGCGGTGTTGGCCTTTGGGGGATTTGCTGGTCTGTGCTGCCATGCGAGACTGGTGGGGAGAATTTATCAGGCTGGGGAGGAGGGCAATGGAAAATTCATGGGTGGGGCTGTTCAAGGGTGGGGGACTTTGTTCTGCTGGCGGTTATGGATTTAAAGGTAGAGGAGATGGATGTGTTTCGAGACGTGCGGGGTTTGGTTTTTGAGCCTTTGGGGGCGGAGGGGTTGGTGGGGCAGCGGAACGTGCATGTGGTGGTGACAGAGCCGGGGATGGTAAGGGGGAACCATGTACATCAGCTGGGGACGGAGGTTTTGGTGGTGGTGGGGGAGGCGGAGGTGAGGTTGGGGGTGGAGGGTGAGGTGCGGTGTTATGAGGTGCCGGAGGGCGGGGTCTATCGGTTTGTGATTCCTCCCGGGGTGGCGCATGCGGTGCGGCATGGGGGTGTGGGGCCGGGGTTGCTGGTGAGTTTTAGCACGCGCGAGCATGATCCTGCGGTGCCGGACACGGTGAGGGTGGAATTGTTTTAGGGGGGCGGGGGGAGACGGCAGGAATCGTTCGGTTTACAGGGTGCGAGTTGGTGACGGTTCCGGCTGATCCACCGGTAGAGGAGGGCGGTCAGGGGCATGGCGCCGGGGAGGAAAAGGAGGCAGGCGAGGGGTGCGGAGAGGGGGAGGCGGAGCGTGATAAAGCGGACGGCGTGGGCGCCTTGGAGGATGTGGTTAGTGGAGGTCACGATGTGAATGGATTGCGAGAGTTGCGTGGTGTTGAGGGGGATGGGGGTGGTGGACGGGGGAGTGGGAGGGAGGAGTAGAGTTTCGGGGTCGGCTGTTGGGGTGAGTGAGGATTGGCCGATGCAGTGGAAGCGGTTTAGCCAGTCCAGTTTGTGCAGGAGGCGGATGGACCGTTGGCAGAAGAGGCAGGTGTCATCGAAGACAACGCGGTGTTGGTTGGCTGTCACTGGGGGGTAGATTTCGGTTGCGTCTGTTGGATGACCATTTGTATTAATGCAAAAGTTCAGCCCAGTTAACGGAATTTAGTCCTATGAGAACTTTTTGTACGCCTCGTCGGTCCCAGTGGGGATTTACCTTGATTGAGCTTTTGGTGGTCATCGCGATTATTGCGATCCTGGCGGGCATGTTATTGCCAGCTTTGAGCAAGGCCAAGACCAAGGCACAGGGTATCATGTGCTTGAGCAACAACAAGCAGCTGGTATTGGGGTGGGCGTTATATTCGGGGGATTTCAATGAGAAGGTGGCGAACAATTTCACTATTCCCGGGACGGAGCAGGCGATTACCTCTCAGGAATTCAACAATTGGGTGAACAACATCATGACGTGGGGAGCGGGGGGTGGGATTGCGGATCGCAGCGTGACGAATTTGGCGTGGGTGAAGAATGGTGTGTTGGGCAACTACACCGATGGTGCGGTCGGGATTTACAAATGTCCTGCGGACATTTATGTGAGTCCGCAGCAGCGGGCGGCGGGGTATACGCAGCGGAACCGGAGTATTTCGATGAACGCGTTGTTTGGGAGGTCCAACAATGATTCGAATGACAACACCGTGCGGGGTGCGAGCTGGGCGTTTGGCGGGGCGTATCGGCAATTTTTGAAGACCACGGATATTCCTGAGCCGACGATGACGTGGTTGACGTTGGATGAGCATCCGGACTCGATTAACGATGCATTTTTTGTGACCGATCATAATGCGAACAACTGGCAGGACATCCCGGCGTCTTATCACAACGGGGCGTGCGGGTTTTCCTTTGCGGACGGGCATGCGGAGATACGGAAGTGGTTGAGTCAGGCGTCGATTTACAATGTGGATTATGCGTATGGACCGACGAAGCCGTTTGATGCCGCGGGCAGGCGGGACATGGAATGGTATCGGGATCGGCTGCAATTGATTCCGTATCGTTGATGCAGCGCACGGTGGTGCGCCGCAGGGAGAGAGGAGACGGGAGAGGGGAGAGAGTGGGGCAGGCGCTTTGCGCAGGAGCTAGAGTTTGGTAGCTAGTAGCTGGGAGACAGGCACTGCGCGCGGGAGGGGCGACACGGACAACAGGGACGAGGGTGGGTCACTAAGACCTGACTCCTGACTCCCGACTCCTGTTTTCGATCCCGATAGCGATAGCGATCCCGATAGCGATTTCGAGAACGTGAATTGGGGTGCGGAGGGGAAGCATTCATGTGTGTGGGGTTCATGCGGTTGAAGTGGGGGGAGATCCGCGTGAACCTTTCCTTACATGAATGCCTGGAATTGGGTGCGAGAGGGGCGGAAGGCGGTGTTTCGGA
>JBJOII010000174.1:0-7238 GCA_046047235.1 Verrucomicrobiota bacterium
CTTCCGGTATGAACAGCCTGCCCCGTCAATACCGACACCACGGAGAACTCGCGCTCTCCATTGTCGCCCACCAGGAAGCGCTTCGTGGTCTCCGGCAGAAAGCCGGCATGATTCATGATCAACCCGGTAGGGGATGCCTCCAGCCTTAAACCCACAGCCGATTGCCCCGAGACAAGCTGCAACCGCGCATCCGCCCAATCCGCATGGTCGGCATAAAAACCATCCTCCCCTCCGTCCACCACCAACTCCAACTCCCGCACGTCCAGAACCGTCAACTCTATCCGCCGCGGCTCACTGCGCTCATCCATCCACCCGGTGTCGTGCACTTCAACCCCGTCAGCCAACACCCGGAAACGCACTGTCGCGCCTTGACGCAAATCCAGGACATCCCCGTTTCCCGCATACAGATACTGCGGCAAGCCCACCGGCGCTTTCGCCCCATCGGGCGTCCCGTACCTGGCTTGAACCTCCGCGTCTACACCGACAGTGGCCTCAAACCGCGCAGCCCGGCCGCCCAGTGACAGGGTTAGCCGCGAGGGCGCATGCGTCCCAAGCCCATGCCCAAATTCCTTGCCCGCGATCCTGAGCGTGCCCTTGCCATAAGACTGGTTGCGGTTCGGTGGCCCATACGGGTTGGCAATAAAACCCTGCGCCACCTCATCCAACCACACCCACTCAGGCCCCTGAACCTCATCCGCCGCCGCGCACTGCCCACAGAGCAGGGGAAGCACACCCCAGAACAGAACCGCCATCCAATGAAGGAAACGTGCAACCTTAATCATAGACATCAAGTCTCAAAACTCCGCGCCACCGCCGGATGCACAATCCGCCCACCCTGAACGTTGATCGCACTCCGAACCTCAGGAAATTGCTCGCACGCCCCCTCCAATCCCAGATCCGCCAACGCCTGCACATACCGGAAGGTCGCATGCGCCAACGCCTGCGTCGCCGTGCGGGCATACGCCCCGGGCATGTTCGCCACACAATAATGCTGCACGCCCTCCTCCACAAAAACCGGGTCCCGATGTGTGGTAACTCTCGACGTCTCGGCACACCCTCCCTGGTCAATCGCTATGTCCACAAAAACACTGCCCGGCCGCATCTGCCGCAGAAACTCGCGTCGAATCAACCGCGGCGCCCGCGCGCCCGGAATCAAAACCGCGCCAATCAAAAGGTCCACCCGCGGCAGTATCTGCAGCAACTCGTCCTCACTCGAATACAGGGTGTGCGCAGTATGCAGGGTGATATCCAGAAACCGCATCCGCTCAACATCCACCTCCAGTATGGTCACGTCCGCCCCCAGCCCCGCAGCCATCCGCGCCGCATTGATCCCCGATGTCCCCCCACCCAAAACCACCACACGCCCGGGCAATACCCCGGGCACCCCACCCAGCAAAACCCCGCTCCCGCCCTGGTGCTTCGCCAAATGATACCCCCCCACCAGCACCGACATCCGACCCGCAATCTCACTCATCGGCTCCAGCAACGGCAACCGACGGTTCACCTCCAATGTCTCGTAACCCAAGGCCGTCACCCCGGAATCCTGCAACCCCTGCGCCAACGCCCGGTCAGCCGCCAAATGCAAATAGGTGAAAAGGATTTGCCCCGCCCGTAACAAGGGCAACTCCTGCGGCTGCGGCTCCTTGACCTTGACCACCAGCTCCGCCTCACCAAAAACCGCCTCAGCCTCGCCCACCAACCGGCCCCCGGCCCGCTCATAATCCCCATCCGGATACCCCGCATCCATCCCCGCACCCCGCTGCACCAACACAACATGCCCACGCTGCACCAACTGATACACCGCAGAAGGGAGCAGGGCGACGCGATGCTCCTCGTTCTTTACCTCACGAGGTAGTCCAAGAATCATAGTCGAAGAAAACTTGCCGCCTCATCCGCTCGTCCGCAAGGGTCGCCCCCGCCAAACGCCGCAGCGCAATGCCTACTTCAACTCCCGAACCCGCAGGTTCCGGAATCGATAAGTCTGGCCCTTCTCACCATGATGCTGAATCGCCAGATAGCCCTCCGCATCCATCGAGTCATGGTAGTCCGTCACCAACACGCCGTTCACCTCCACCTGAAGATGGTCTCCCACACAGGTAATACGGTAATGGTTCCAATCGCTCCGCTTGAACGCATCCCGCACTTCCTCCCGCTTAAAATGAGCCTGGGATTCCTGCTCCCGTGCAAGCGCACCCTCGTCCTGCGTCCGCCCCGATTGGCTCGGCCATAACCACCCTCGCCGACCCTCGTCATATAACCCCCCGGACCAGCGCCGATCTGACCCGTCCACCTCCGCCTGATACCCATACACCCGGTTCTTCTCCGCATGACAACGGAACATAAACCCGGAATTCGCCTGCCCCTCAGGCAATAACACCTCCCCCTCAAAAACGAAATCGCCGTAGACCTTGTCGGTCACGAGAAAAAACTTCTTGTCCGCCGTCAGGTGCACCTCATCCCCCACCACCTCCGACTTGCCCCAGTCATAAGGGTTGTGCCACCCCTCCAGCCCGGAACCCGGCATCAGGGACACACCCCCGCCTCCCTTGCCCACGGTATGACATCCGGAAACAGCCACCAGCATGCCCAGCCCTAAAACGCCTCCGCTTAAACGAGTCAAAATCGAAGTTGTCATGATCAGTCAGTCAGTTTGGATCTCGGGAAAGAATAGGCCTTCACCCCAACGATGCGACGCCAAAAACGGAATTATTCGAAGACATGCACCTTCAGCCCGGTCCGATCCCTCACCACACCCGCCAAACGCTCCAACTCCCCACGCGTCAACCGGGTCGCATACACCTCCGGTGTCGGCCTCGCCACGGTATACAAATGCACCTCCACAATCCTCCCCCCACCATCCAGGATCTCACGCAGCCGATCACAATAAGCCAAAAGCTCCTCCTCGGACATCATCTCCCCATGCACCCGCAACAGCAGGGTCTGAATCACAATCGGCCGCACCCGCGCCGTCAAAAGCAGATTCGACCGGATCCGGCCAAAACTCACCCGGGTCCGGTTCACCAAACGATAATAACGCTCCGTCCCCGCATCCAACTTCGCCCAAACCTCGCCGCCATTCCCATCCATTAACTCCAATCCCTCCCTCACATCCCGCTTGTCCAACCCCGCCGCATCCGTGATCAAAACCAGCTTGGTGGAATCCAACCGGTGCTCCCGCCGTATATCCACCGCCACCCGCACGGCATCCGAAAAGTTGGGAATCATGGTCGGCTCGCCATCCCCACTAAAGGCAATATCCTTAATCTCGCGCTGCACCCGCAAGGGCAGGGGAGCAAACCGCGCCTCACCCGCCAACCCGCCCCCGCGGACGTAGCGAACCATGCCCTCCAGCTCACGTCGCACCTGCAACAGGTCCAGCACGGTCGTCCGGGGGGGATTCACCCGGTCCACCTCGCAATATATACAGTCGAAGTTACAGCGCTTGTCCGGATTCAGATTCACCCCGATCGACAACCCGCCCGACCGCCGCGAAATCACCGGATACACATACGTAAACAGGTGATAGTCCCGCGAATGGTCCTTCACCGCATCCCAGTCCGGCCGGATGGCACTGTCGCTGTCATCTACCATGGCGGCAACATACGCAGCCCCGGCCGTCCCGCAAAGCGGAACCGGAGCCGCGGGTTGCGATTCTGCTGATTCCGCCTATATTCGCGCCCAACATGCGTTCGCTCATCCGCCATCTTGCCTGCCTGAATCTCGCGCTCGTCCCCCTCCTCCAAGCCCAACCCGCCGGTGTCGGCGGCCCCGGCTCTGTCCTCACCCGCATGGATGCCACCATCAGCCATACCGGGGCAGGGGATGTCGAACGCAAGGCCGGCACCGGACAAGCCGCAGCCACGCTGTCCAGCGCCTCAGCCGCAGTCTATTACCAGTTAAACGATCATCTCAGCCTCGGTGCCGGCCCCTTCTGGCAGGGCCTCTGGATCGACCACGACGGCAACGCCCCCCTCCCAGACCACGCCCACGGCCTCGGCCTCCGCCTAGCCGGCATGTGGAAACCCGCCGATGCCTGGAGTCTGCGCGTCGATGTTCGCCCCGGTGTCTATAGCGATTGGCAGGATCTGGACGGCTCAGACCTGAACCTCCCCGCCCTCGTCGCAGTCGGCTATCAGGTCAATACCAACCTCCTTCTGGTCGCCGGAATCAATATCAACCCCTGGAGCCGCCTCGCCACGATCGGCGGTCCCGGCGTCTGGTGGCGCTTCGCCGAAGACTGGACCCTCAATCTCGTCCTGCCAAAACCCACGCTCGAATACAGCCTCTCCAGTAATTGGATCACGTTCGTCGGAGGCGAAATCACCGGCGGAGCCTTCCGGGTCGCCGAGGATTTCGGAGATCCTTACGGCCGCTCCAACCTGAATGGCGAAAAGTTCGCCTACCGCGAACTCCGGGCATCCGGCGGCCTCCGCTACAAACTAGGACCCTTCTGGGGCGCCTCCCTGGAAGCCGGTTACGCCTTCAACCGCCAGTTCGAATTCCGCGAAGCCGACTGGCAGTTCCGCACCGACCCCGCACCCTTCGTCCGCCTCGGACTGCAAGGCGCTTTCTAGACCCTCGGTCCATCGGCCGCCCCGCCTGCGTCCCTTGGACGTTGACGGCTCAACAGCCCGACCTCATGCTCGGTCTCATGAGGATACCAGGTTACGCCAGGGTTTTGTGCGTCCTCAGTCTGATCCTGCTCTCCAGCTGCCAGCCCCAACCGCCAGGCTCGTTCTCCGGCTACGTCGAAGGGGAATATGTCTACGTCTCTGCTCCCTCAGGCGGACACCTGCTCAGGCTGCTCGTGAACCGCGGCGATGCGGTCACCAATCAACAATCTCTGTTCGAACTGGATCCCCAACCAGAATCCTCGGGCGTCCAGGCCGCCACAGCCCGCCTCGCCCAAGCAGAAGCCGACCTCGCCAATCGCCGCAAACCCCTCAGGGAATCCGAACTCCGCGCGCTCGAAACAGAACTCGAACGCCTCTCAGCCCTCCGTAACCTCGCCAGCAATAACCTCTCCCGTCGCCTCACCGCCGCAACCCAAAATTCCGGCGCCTTCTCCCCCGAGCAACTCGATGAAGCCACCTCAGCGCTCGCTGAACTGGAAGCCCGAATGGCCCGAAGCCAGGCCGAGCTCGACACAGCCCGCCTCGGCTCCCGCCCCGATGAAATCCAGCTCGCCCAAAAAATGGTGGAAATGCGCCGGCACGAACTCGAACAGGCCAACTGGGCGCTGAAACAAAAACAGGCCCTCGCCCCCGCTGATGGCCGAATCGAAGACACCCTCTATCGTGAAGGGGAATGGGTGCCCCCCAACGCTCCCGTCCTCTACCTGCTCCCACCAGAAAACCGCATCGTGCGGTTCTTCGTCAGCGAAACCCAACTCCACGAGTTCAATGTCGGAACCCCCGTCCTCATCTCCTGGGACGGCGCCAAGCTCCCTGCCAAAGGCACGGTCCGCTTCATCGCCTCGCAAGCAGAATATACCCCGCCCGTCATCTATAGCCGGCAAACCCGCAGCCAGCTGGTCTTCCTCCTGGAAGCCGCGTTCAACCCCGACCAACCCGACCTCCCCGCAGTCGGTCAGCCAGTCGATGTCACCCCCACCATCCGTCCATGAATCAGGACGCCCCCGCCATCGACGTCCGCAATGTCTCCAAGTCCTTCGGCTCCCACCGCGTGGTCAACAACGTCTCGCTCCGCGTCCAAAAAGGCGAGATCCACGGTTTCCTCGGCCCCAACGGCAGCGGCAAAACCACTTTCCTGCGCATGCTCTGCGGCCTGCTCACCCCCGACTCCGGAGAAGGCTCCTGCCTCGGCTATGACTTCCGCCAGGATTCCCGACGCATCAAAACCCGAGTCGGTTACATGCCCCAGAAGTTCAGCCTCTACGAAGACCTCACCATCGCCGAAAACCTCGACTTCATGGCGCGCGTCTACGGCGTCACCAACCGGCGCCAAACGGTGCAATCCAGCCTCGAATCCCTCGGACTAACTCACCGCAAATCCCAGCTCGCCGGCGAACTCTCAGGCGGATGGAAACAACGCCTCGCCCTCGCAGCCTGCCTGATCTCCAACCCCGACCTCCTCCTGCTGGATGAACCCACCGCCGGCGTCGACCCCCAGGCCCGACGCGATTTCTGGGACGAAATCCACCGCCTGGCAGGGCAGGGGCTCACGGTCCTCGTCACCACCCACTATATGGACGAAGCCGAACGCTGCCACCGCCTCGGCTATATCGCCTACGGCCAACTGCTCGCCAATGGCACCCCAGAGGAAATCGTCACCTCTTCCAACCTGTCCACGTTCGAAATCACCGGCCCCAACCTCGCCACGCTCCAGCCCACCCTGGCCCAACTCCCCGAAACCCAGCTTGTCGCCGCCTTCGGCTCAGCACTCCACGTCTGCGGACTGCAAAACGCCCCACTGGAAACCGCCCTCCAAAATGCCCTCGGATCCCATCACACCATCCTTCGCGTCCCCACCAGCCTAGAGGACGTCTTCATCCACCTCATGCGCCATACCTCCTCCAGCCCGCCATGACGTCCACCCCCTTCAGCCCCCAACGGTTCCTCGCCATGGTGCTCAAGGAGTTCATCCAAATGCGCCGGGACAGACTGACTTTCGGCATGATGGTCGGCATCCCCATGCTCCAGCTCCTCGTCTTCGGCTTCGCCATCAATCTCAACCCACGCCACCTCCCGGCCGCCGTCCTCTCCAAAGACAATTCCCCGTTCGCCCGCAGCCTCGTCTGGGGCCTCAAACATACCGGCTACTTCGATATCCGCCACATCGCCTCCTCCCCAACGGAAGCCAACCAGCTACTCCGGGAAGGAGACGTCCAGTTCGTGCTCACAATCCCCGAGGATTTCTCCCGCGAACTCCTCCGCAACCACCACCCTTCCATCCTCCTCGAAGCCGATGCCACCGACCCCGCCGCCACCGGCCCCGCCGTCGCCGCCGTCGAAACGCTCGTCGCCCAAATCTTCCAGCGCGATCTCAAGGGCCTCCCCGTCATCCCATTCCAGTCTCCCCCCCCGGTCCAGCTCGTCCTCCACCGCAACTACAACCCCGAGATCATCACGCAATACAACATCGTACCGGGCCTCCTCGGCGTAGTGCTCACAATGACGATGGTCATGATCACCGCACTCGCCATCACCCGCGAAAGGGAACGCGGCACCATGGAAAACCTCCTCGCCACCCCCATCCGCCCCCTCGAAGTGATGACC
>JBJOII010000175.1:0-7237 GCA_046047235.1 Verrucomicrobiota bacterium
GATTTCGGGTTTCCGATACCGGGGTTTGATCCGGATTGTTCGGGGTTATTCCGGTCTTATGGTGGTCCGCATGCGGGTGATGCGTCGATGAACGCGATTACCGTGGCGCCGATTCCGGAGAACCCGGCGTTGTATGCGATTCAGGTTTCGTTTTAAGCGGCAGACATGGAGGAGGATTGAGATGAAGAGAGCATTTGTGAGTCTTGGGTTGTTGATGGTGTTGGGGGTACAGGCGGGGTCTGTGGTGCGGACGGTTGGGGTGGGTGAGGCCTGGGTGGAGGTGGCTGCGGCGCCTGGTGCGGGTGTGATGGTGTATGTGGTGGAAGAGGAGTTATCGGCGGGGGCGATGCCGCGGGAGATTTCACACGACGGGGTGTTTGACGTGCATACCGGTGTGATCAAGTGGGGTCCGTTCCTGGACGGGCAGGCGCGGGTGTTGAGTTATCGGGTCGTGACGGAGAGCGCGGGTGAAGTGGTGATGTCGGGTGGGTTGACTGAGGCGGGCGGTGTGGTGGGGTTGACGAGCGGGGATGTGAGTCTGGCGGTGGGTGATGCGGGTTTGGAGGGGTATGTGGTGCGGCAGTTTGGGGGAGGTGGATTGGATCGACCGGAGGGGCAGGTGGAGGCGGATGAGGACGGGGATGGCTGGCCCTTGGTGGTGGAGTATGCGTTGGGGATGGATCCGCGGGTGGTGGATGATCCGGTGGTGGGTTTGTCGTTTGCGGAGGGGACGGGTGATTTGCAGGTGGACCTGCGTCGGCGCGGGGTGTTGCCGGATGTGAGTCTGGAGTTGCGCGGTTCATCGGATCTGAGTGTGTGGTCGAGTCTTTCCATTGGGCCGGGGGAGGTGGTGGCGGATCATGGGGATGGGGTGCAGACCTTTCGGTATACCGTGTTTGTGCCGGATGGGGGGCAGTTTGTGATGTGGCGCGTTGGATTCGCCGGGGCGGATCCAGCGCGTTAGGAGCCGAGCGCTGAGGGCAGAGCGCTGAGGGCTGAGGGCGGAGGGCGGAGGGCGGAGGGCGGAGGGCGGAGGGCGGAGGGCGGAGGGCTCTTGCGGTCCGCGCGGCAGACCGCAGGGAGGGAGGAGAGGGGAGAGGGGAGACAGGGGGTGTGGTTGGGGTTCAGGGTGATGGGTGTGAGGATTAGCGATAAGTGCGCGTGGCGAGCCGCGCTGACTATCCTTCTTCGCCGAGGCTGCCGTCTTCGCTCTCCTGTCTCCTGGATCCTCGCGCCGGAGGCGCGTTAGCGGACGGATTTGATGAGGATCTGGCGGTCTTTGATTTCGTCGCCTTTTTTGAGTCCGACGAGTTGTTTGCGGAGGGGTGCGCCGGGGGCGAGGAGGGTGACTTCGCTGCGTTTGATTTTGACGGTGAGTCCACCGGCGCAGGGGGCGAGGAGGAACCATTCGGTATCGCCGGCGATTTTGGTTTCGACGAGGGCGCCTTCGCCGATGGGATCTTTGTTGGTGTAGGTGGGGAAGGGGGTGGCGTTGAGGGTGGTGAGCATGGCGGCGACTTCTTCGGCGCGTTCGGCCTGGCCGGCGGCGAGGTAGGAGGCCTCGAGGCCCTGGGTGTCGTATTTGCTGCGGGCACGGCTTTCTTCGTCGGTGGCGTCGGCCCGGGCGGTGTTGGAGGCGCGTTTGAGGAGGTTGAACTGGTTTTCCAGTTCTTCACGGATGTGGGTGATGACTTCGCGTTTGGTCATTTGTCGGGGGAGATTAAACAGGGGTCGGAGGTCAGAAGTCAAAGGTCTGGGCGCGGTGCCGCTTCGCGGCACAGGAGATGGGAGATGGGAGATCGTAGATGGGGAGTCAGCGCCCCTGGCGGGGCGGGAAGGGCAGAGCGCGGACTGCGGGTGCAGCGGAGCTGCACCGACTACGGACTGTGGGGCTCGACGGGCTCGCCCTGACTGTGGGTGCTGCCTGCGGCAGCCCCTGACTAAGGTCCCTGTCTGTACCGCGTCCTTGCGGTCGCGGTCTGTTGCCCGCTGGAGCGGGCTTCGGTAGCGCGGCGCGGCGCGCGGACTACGGGTGTCGCGGGAGCGACGCCGACTACGGCTCGGCGGGGCCTCACTGACTTAGGGCCAGCTGTCGGTGTCCTGACAACGGCTCCCCCGCGGTCGCGGGCTCGCCCTGACTGTGGCCCCGCCCTGGGGGCGGGATCTACCTGCAACCATCCCACTGAGGTAGAGGCACACTCCCGTGTGCCTGCAACACTTGCGGACGAGGCGCAGCTCGTCCCTATCTGTGCGATGGATTTGCGCGGGGCGCAAATCCAGTGGTGCCGCTAACGCGGCACTAATTGATCCGAAACTCGGAAACTCAGAAACTCTGAAACACCGGCAGCGTGGCCCTAGCTACTAGCTCCCAGCTTCTAGCTAAGAGGCGCCTCAGGCGCGGTGCGGACTCTCTTCTCTCTCCGCTCTCCTGGTTACTCGCGCGGCGGAGTCGCGCGCTTATTCTACGGCGACCTGGTAGATGCGGGAGGGTTGGGTGGTGGGGTCGTTGACTGTGAGGTTAGAGCCGGTGCCGTCCAGGGTATCGAGTGTTTGCCAGGTGGCATCGGAGGGGGAGTTTTTATAAAGGATGGTATAGGTGCGGCCGGTTTCGGAGGCGAAGCTGAAGGAGAAGTTGCCTCCGTTGAAGGTGGGGTTGAGGAGGTCGGCGGGGTCAGGGGAGGTGGATCCGATGGTAATCTCAACGCCATTGGATGTGGCGGTAGCGTTTTGGTCGTCGCGGGCGCGTGCGGTGAGCGTGTAATCACCCGGGCCAGCTGGGACCCAGATGGTGGTGAAATCATTGGAACCATCGGAGGGGATGGTGGCGAAGGAGGTATCATTGGCGAAGAATTCGACGGAGGTCACGGAGCCATCGGGGTCGGTTGCGGTGGCGGTCAGGACCAAGTCATCACCAAAGGTAATGGCCAGGGTGACAGTGGGGGGGAGGTTCGGTTTGCTCGAGGCGAGGCCGGGGTTGGTGATGGAGGTGGTGATCAGGTTGGCGAAATCGCCATCGGGATCCCCGAGTTCGGTGCCATTGGAGAAGGAGTCGCCATCGGAATCGACCTCGGCGAGGGCCTGTGACCAGAAGGGACGGTTTTGGTTGCCGGTGATGGCGAAGACGGCGTTACCGAAGGGGGTGCGGGTTCCGCCGCCGTTAGGGTTGACGTGGCAATTGGCGCAGCTGTTGACGTTGCCATTGGGGATTTGGCCGACGCGGTAGGAGCGGGCTTGGAGAGACGATAGAGGGAGGAGAATGGAGGCCGTGATGGCGAGGAAGGTGGCGAGGTGAGCTAATTGTCTAATACGCATGACTTCGTGTTCTAATGTAATTTTCCGGGTTGGCAAGCAGGAAGAAGGGCTAATGCGATCCGCGCGCGGATTACGGGTGTCGCGGGTGCGACACCGACTACGGTTCCGCCCGGTGGGCGTAACGACAACGGATACCGCTGTCGCAGCATCGACTACGGTCCTGCGGAGCTGCACCGACTACAGACTGTGGGGCTCGGCGGGCTCGCCCTGACCCGGGGTGCTGCCTGCGGCAGCCCCTGACTAAGGTCCCTCCCGGTGGTCGGGACTGACTGTGGGGTCGCACGGCGACTTTTGTATGATGGATTTGCGTTGCGCGAAATCCAGGGGCGGCACTTGGGATGTAGAACGTCCCAAGCGCGCAGGTTGGGTGGAAGGATTGGTGGAGTTGCCTGTCCTTCGACTTGTCCCGGCGTAGTCCGACAGGACGTAGCCGGAAGCTCGTAGAGCGACCTGTCCGCAGACCTGTCCGCCGTAGCTCAACGAGCGAAGGCGGAAGCCTCGGCGAAGAAGGAAGAAGGAAAGCTCGGAAACACCGGGTGCGACGGAGGCGCGTCGGGTGCGGCAGTCGGGCTGGACTTGGTGTATGGGGGTTGGGTATGGTGCGGGGCTTTTACGGGAGAGGATTTTTGCATGGCGCGGAGACGAGCATCGATGTTGGAGGCGGTCCGGTTGGTACCGGGGGTGTGGCCGTTGTTGCGGGAGTTACGTCGGACCTTGGCGGGGTGTGAGTCGGTATTGGATGTGGGGTGTGGGAATTTATCGCCGTTGAGGACGTTGGGGGTGGAGCGGTTGGTGGGGTTGGAGGGGTTTGAGCCGGCGGTGAAGGAGGCGGAGCGGAACCAGACGCATGACGAGGTGGTTTTGGGGGATGTGCGGGAAGTGGGGGCGGTCTTTGGGGGGCGTCGGTTTGATGCGTGTGTGGCGTTGGATTTGATTGAGCATTTACCGAAGGAGAGTGGTTGGAAGTTACTGGATGATTTGGAGGGGTTGGCGCGGAAGCGGGTGGTGATTTTTACGCCGAACGGATTTTTACCGCAGCGTGGGAAGGGGGATTTGCAGGAGCATTTATCGGGGTGGACGGCGGAGGAGATGAGGGGGCGGGGGTATCGGGTGATTGGGTTTTACGGGTACAAGGCGTTGCGTGGGGAGTATCATCGATTGAAGGGGCGGCCGAAGGTGTTTTGGGCGGTGGTTTCGATGTTATCGCAGGTGTTGGTGGCGCGGCGGCGGCCGGAGAAGGCGGCGGCGATTTATTGTGTGAAGGAAGTGGGGTCGTCGGTGTAGCGGCTGAGGGAGCCGGTGAAGGAGCGCCAGAAGTAGGAGAAGCGGGGGTTACGGAGGATACGGGGGAGGAGTTGTTTATCGGGGATGGTGCGGATTTGGCGGGCGAGGTGACGTCGGTTACGGATGGAGGCGCGGTTTTTCCAGCAGTGGGTGAGGGCGTGGGTATGGGCTTTGAGGAGGGGGATACGGAGCGTGATGAGGGCGGCGAGGGTGGAGGTGAGGAAGAGGAGGGAGTAGAGGGGCAGGATTTTGAGGAGGGCTGGGGTGGAGAGGTTGGAGAGGAGGGAGAAGAGCTGGTTACGGAGGTAGAGTTGGAGGACGAAGCCGGCGCGGTTGGGTTGTCCGCCGGTGGCGCCGTGGAGGTGATGGATGACGGATTGGGGGACGAAGTGGGTTTCGATACCGGCGAGCCAGGCGCGGTGGCAGAGGTCGGTTTCTTCGTAGTAGCAGAAGAATGAGTCATCGAAGAGGAAGTTACCGGTGAGGGGGAGGATGGAGCGGCGGAGGATCATGCAGGCGCCTTTGGCGCTGAAGACGGGGTAGGGTTTGGAGTAGGCGGGGCCGTCGGGTTTGTAGTAGCCGACGTGGTAGGGGAAGCCGAAGCTGGTGAGGAAGGAGCCGCAGACATCAAGCGTATGATTGAATCGCGGGAGGAGCATTTTGCTTTGGGCGATTCCGACCTGGGGATTTTGGGTGAGGTAATGGACGAGGGGTTCGAGGAAGTTGGGGGTGACGGTGGTGTCGTTATTGAGGAGGAGGATGAATTCACCGGAGCAGTGATTTAGGCCGAGGTTATTGCCGCCGGCGAAGCCGAGGTTGGTGGGGCTTTGGACTGTGTGGACTGTGGGATAGTTTTGGAGGAGGTGGAGAGAGTGATCGGTGGAGTTGTTATCGACGACGATGATTTCGCGGTTGGGGTAAGAGGTTTGGAGGAGGGAGTTGAGGCAATTTTCGAGCCATTGGGCGCCGTTGTAGTTGACGATGAGGATGGAGACCTTGGGTGGGTGGGGTATGGGCGGGGAGGTTTCGTTGGAGCCGTAGGGGGTCATGGTGTGGGCTGGGGTCAGCGCGGGTTGACTTTGGGGAGGCCGTGGCGTCGGAGGAAGAGGAAACTGTCCCAGCGATTGAGCCGGAGTTTGAAGAAGCGGAGCATCCAGAGGTCGGAGCGTTGACGGAGCGAGCGGAAGCGCTGGCGTTCGGCGCGGATGTGGGGGAGGGCGCGCCAGGCATCACGAACGGCGTGGAGGTAGGCGCGTTGGATGAAGGAGAGGCGTCGGACGAGGACGAGGCTGGCGAGGGCTTCGAGGGTGAGGAGGGCGAGTTGGAGGGGGAGGAGGAGCAGGAGGAGGTGCTGGGCATTTTTGGCGATGACCCAGAGGCCGTTGCGGTTGGTGTAGTAGCGTCGGGAATCGTTGGTTTGGATTTGGGACTGGCCGGTGGCGGTGGTGGTGGCGGCGGTGCGGTGGTGGAGTCGGGCGGAGGGGACGGCGACGGCCTTATGTCCGGAGAGCCAGAGACGCCAGGAGAGGTCATATTCTTCGGCGTAGAGGTAGAACGTGGGATCGAACCCGCCGAGTTTTTCGAAGAGCGGGCGTTCGATGAGGTAGCAGCAGCCGCCGGCGACGAAGATGGGTTCTGTTTGCTTTTGGGGGAGGGCGAAGCTCATGAGGCCGAAGGCGTCGAAACCGGCGGCACCGGCTGACTGCACCGAGTCATCCTCGTAATTGAGCATGATGGGGGTGGCGGCGTGGGCCTGGTGGGATTGGGTTTCGCGGAGGAGGATTTCGAGGCAATCGGGTTCGAGCCAGGTGTCGTTATTGAGGAAGAAAAGGTATTGGCCTTGGGCTTGGAGTGCGGCGCGGTTGTTGCCTTCGCAGAAGCCGAGGTTGGAGCCGTGCTGGATGAAGCGGCCGTTGGGCCAGGAGGCGAGCGCTTGGGCGGCGTCGTGGTCGGATCCGTCGGTCGAGGCGTTATCGGCGATGATGACTTCGATTTGGCTGAAGATCGTTTGGGCCTGGAGGGAGCTGAGGCAGCGATGGAGCCAGCGTGCACCGTTGTAGTTCAGGATGATGACGCTGATGGTGGGCATGGGGTGGTGAGCGGTAAGCGGGAAGCGCAAAGCGGTAAGCGGTCAGGGGTCAGGGGTCAGGGGTCAGAGGGCTGAGGGCTGAGGGCTGAGGGCTGAGGGCTGAGCGGGAAGCGCAGAGCGGTAAGGGGTAAGCGCAGAGCGGTGGGGAGGGGTGCAATGATGTGTGGATCTTGCGGTCACGCGGGAGCGTGACCCTACCTGCGCGAGGGGGGTGGCAGGAGTGGTGAGCTGGGCGTGCATGGGATGGGGGGTCGGGGGTCGCGAGTTGGTTGGGATTATTTTGGCGTAGGGTGGGGGTAAGGGGTTGTGGGTTCCAAGCCTTTTGCGCTGTGAGCCAATCCGGATACTGCACTGCGCGGCGCTGGTGGTTCTGAACTGTCGGAACATTGAAATACTGGTCCCTCGGGATGATTCAGGGTAGAGGGGTAGGGATGAAGCGGACACTGATTGGATGGATGTGTGGTTGGATGCTGGTGGTCTCGGTGATGGGGGCGGAGGGATCTCGGGCGGAGCGGTGCAAGCTGGACGTGTATCGTCCGGATGGGGTGGAGG
>JBJOII010000176.1:0-7225 GCA_046047235.1 Verrucomicrobiota bacterium
GGTTCGATGGCCACGGACGGGGCCCTGACCGTAGGAGATTTGACTTTAGGTAACGGGACATTGGGGGGCACCAATCTGGTTTCCGTGAGCGGGGTGATGGAATGGACCGGGGGCACGATGGATGGAGCGGGGAGCACGCGTATTGAAGCCGGGGGCGTGCTGAATGCATCGGGCACGAGCATACGCTACCTCAATAACGGTCGTGTCCTTGAGAACTACGGGATGTTCAACTGGAGTGACACGGGTCGGTTGTATGTCAATTCGGGCACGGGCTATTTCTACAACCGTGTTGGCGGTTTGGTGGAGATGACCGGGGATGGTCTGCTGGATGCCTACTACTGGTCTGGGCTTGAGGTGGTCAACGAGGGGGTTTGGCGCAAGAGCGGGGGTGTTGGGGTGAGTACCCTGGGTTCCAACAGTGGAGGTCCGACGAAGATCTTCAACAACGCGGGTCTGCTGGAGGTGCTCAGCGGTATGGTGCGGTTGAACACCTATGGCACGAGCACGCATACGGGTAGTTTTGCTGTGGCTGCCGGCGCGACTCTGGACCTGAACCAGGGGTCCCATGTCTTCGATGGGCTCACGAGCTTCACTGGTCTCGGTTCCGTGAGGTTTGGAACGCCCACCACCTTCAACACGGATATTAGCGTGGGTGAGTTACAGGTCAGTATGGACACCAGTTCGGTGTTTGGTGGCAATGGAACACTTAGCAACTCCGGCGCAGGAAAGATCACTGTGTTGCGTTCGACCACCCTGAACGGCTCGCTGAATATCGCGGGCACGCTGGATATAGCAGCGGGCGTCACCTTGACTGTGGGACGAACCTTGACGCTTCAGGTCGAGGGCACGATCAACAATCCGGGAGTCCTGCGAGTGGGTGCGTTCAACGACTTGGGTGGTACCGTGACAGGCAATCTGCCGGTGGTTGTCGGCATCGTCACTACCGGCTTGAGCATTGAGGCTATCCATTTCAGTGACGGTGGACCGGCCTTGGTCAGATCAGATGCGCTGGGGCGTGGGTTGGTCCTGGATAGCGTGGTGTTGCGCTGGCGCGGTCGGGTCGGAGGGAACTATGTGGTTGAAACCAGTGAGGACATGCAGCGCTGGTCTGAGGTTTCGTCGGAGATCCGGATGGATGCTCCGGGTAGCTTCACCGCGACGACGGAAGCAGGCTTCCAGCCGCACCGCTTTTATCGGGTGCGAGAGGTTGTTTCGGCAGGGGAACAGTCCTCTCCGGGCGACCCCAGGCCTGTTCTGCCTTTAAGCGGGGGCTATCAGGTGCCCTAGAGCGGTTTCAGGATGCTTGTAGCCCTTTTGTTCGGTGCCTCAGGCCCCATTGGCTGCGTCCGCTTGCCGCACTTTTTCGTCGACCGATTTAGCCGGGGTCGTCGCACGGGAGAGTTTCGGGTGGAACGATGGGGGTTGGCTGGTCTAGAGTCCGCGGCCATTCCATGAAGCATTTGTTCAAGACGGTCTTGTTGTGCGCGGCTGTGGGCTGCGTGTCGTTGGCGCTGTCGGCTCCTCAGGCACCCGGTCGACGCCTGTTGCTGGCGGATGACTCAACGCATCGACTGGCGATTGTAGCGCCGAACGGCTCCTTGGAGTGGGAGTATGAGGTGGGGGCGATTCATGACGCGCATGTGCTGCCGAACGGGAACATGTTGACGCAGCTGGGATGGCAACGGGTGGTGGAGATCAACCCGGCGAAGGAGATTGTGTGGGAATATGACGCGGGGAAGATGAACGGGAATGAGGGCAAGCGGGTGGAGGTGCACGCGTTTCAGCGGCTGGATGATGGTTTGACCATGATTGCTGAGAGTGGTCCGGGACGGATTATTGAGGTCGACCGTGCGGGTAGGATTCAGCATGTGATCAGTCTGAAGCTGGAGCAGTCGAATGCCCATAGTGATACCCGATTGGTGCGGAAGCTGGAGAACGGTCATTATCTGGTGGCGCACGAAAACCTGGGGCGGGTGCGGGAGTATGATCGTGCGGGCGAGGTGGTTTGGGATTATGAGGTGCCGCTTTTTGGGAAGGAACGGAAGGGCGGGCACGGGCCGGAGGCTTTTGGGAACTCGGTCTACAGTGCGTTTCGTTTGGACAACGGGAACACCCTGATTGGGACGGGCAACGGCCACAGCGTGCTGGAGGTGACTCCCGCGAAGGAGATTGTGTGGAAAGTGGAGCAGAACGATTTGGCGGGGATTACCCTGGCTTGGGTGACCTGTGTGGAGCGGTTGGCCAACGGCAACACCCTGATCGGGAACTGCCATGCCGGTCCGGAGAACCCGCAGTTTATTGAGGTGACGCCGGAAAGGGAAGTGGTGTGGTCGTTCCGGGATTTTGAGCGATTTGGCAATTCGACACCTGTGCAGTGGGTGCTAAAGGAATGAGGGGCTTAAGCTCGTGCGGAGGTCATCCTGCGGAACGCGGTTGGAACGCACTTGGCTGATCGATCTGGCGGCGGGGTGTTGTGCCTTGGAGACAGGCAAAAAGAGGGTGGGCAAAAAATGAGCGGTAGGGTCGGGGAGGGCGAGAGGGGATTGCTTCCCAGCCGATGCTGGATTGTTTTGTTGCCTGATCCCGCGTGACAAGCTGGATCAGATCCTTAGTATGACCGCCTGTTTTTACGAGAAGACCTATGCGCTCAGATACCATCAAGAAGGGTTTTGAACGGGCTCCGCACCGCAGTTTGTTGCGGGCCACCGGTTCGATTGAATCCGAGGACGATTTCAACAAGCCGTTTATCGCGATTGCGAACAGCTATACTGACTGTATTCCCGGTCACGCCCACTTGAACGAAGTGGGGATGCTGGTGAAACGCCTCGTGAGGGAAGCCGGGGGCGTGCCTTTCATCTTCAACACCATTGGTGTGGATGACGGTATTGCGATGGGGCACGGTGGCATGAAGTACTCCCTGCCGTCCCGTGAGCTGATTGCCGATTGCGTTGAGACCATGGTGAAGGCGCATTGTTTCGACGGCATGGTCTGTATCCCGAACTGCGACAAGATTGTCCCGGGTATGATGATGGCGGCGATGCGTTTGAACATTCCCACGGTCTTTGTCAGCGGTGGTCCGATGGCGGCAGGTATTGCTGACCAGCAGGCGACCCATGAGGATTTGGCGGCGCATTTGCAGCCGGCGGCTGGCAAGTCCGACCTGATCTCGGTTTTCAAGGGGGTTGCGGAGCTGCAATCGGGCAAGATCACGGAGGAGCAGCTGAAGAAACTGGAGCAGACGGCTTGCCCGACCTGTGGATCCTGCTCGGGTATGTTCACGGCCAACTCCATGAACTGTTTGTGCGAGGCCCTGGGTGTGGCGCTGCCGGGCAACGGGACGGTGTTGGCGGTGTCGAAGGAGCGCGAGGCGCTTTATGAGCGAGCGGCCCGGATGATCATTGAACTGGTGGAGAAGGACATTAAGCCGCGGGACATTGCGACGCTGGAGGCTTTTGACAACGCGCTGGCTTTGGATGTGGCGATGGGCGGGTCGACCAACACCATTCTGCACACGCTGGCGATCGCGCGGGAGGCGGGCATTGAATATGACATCGCACGGATCGACGCCATCTCGCGCCGGGTGCCTTGTCTTTGCAAGGTGTCGCCTTCTTCGGATTACCATGTGCAGGACGTGCAACGGGCGGGTGGCATTCACACCATTCTGGGTGAGTTGAAGCGGATGGGTGCTTTGACGACCTCGTGTCTGACGGTGACGGGGAAGACGTTGGGCGAGAACATTGACGACTGGGATATTCGGTCGGAGCGGTGCACGGATTGGGCGAAGGTTTCGCTGGTGGCGGGGTCTTCGGCGATGGTGGTGGATCCGAATGACAAGATGGGTCCGGCGGCGCGCACGGCGAGCGGTAACCTTGCGCCGAAGCCTATGCTGCATTTCCCGGCGGATCATCGGGCGATTGTGCTCTGGCGTTTTGCGGCGGCGTTTAACAATGGTGATGCGGTCACGGCCGCCCTGAACTTTGCTGAGGGCGCTGAACTGCAGGTGGACGATTCGGTGACGTGGAGTGGTCGTGCTGCGATCGAGGCGGGGTTGAAGGAGAAGTTTGCGGAGTTCAAGGGCTTGGTGAGGACCGAGTTGGGTTCGTTGGGTGAGGAGCCTGTGTTGGTGGTTTGGCAGTATGCCAAGGGTGGGGTGAAGTCGGTGCGCTGCGTGCTGCGGGTCAGCGACTATGGTGATTGGGTGATTTCGAAGGCGGGCCACGACTACAGTGAAGCTACCCTTGCGGCGGCGAAGCCGGCTGGATTGATGCCGTATGATCCGGCGTTCATGTTTAGTGCGGAGGATTGTATTCGCGAGAAGGCGCGGGCCTACACGGTCGATGGGGGTCTTTCGATTCTTTACGGCCAGCTGGCTCCGGAGGGCAGCGTGGTGAAGACGGCGGGGATCTCGCAGGGCTTCAAGGATTATTGCGGGCCCAGCTTTGTGTTTGAGGGTCCCTGTGTGATTTTTGAGAGTCAGGATGAGGCCTGTGAAGGCATTTTGGGCGGGAAGGTGAAGGCGGGCGATGTGGTGATTATCCGCAACGAAGGGCCTCGTGGAGGTCCCGGGATGCAAGAGATGCTTTCGCCTACGAGTTATATTGTTGGGATGGGACTTGGCGACAAGGTGGCGTTGATTACCGATGGGCGGTTCAGTGGTGGCACGGCGGGTGCATGTATCGGGCATGTTTCGCCGGAGGCGGCTGAGGGTGGTCCGATTGGGCTGCTGAAGGCCGGGGACCGTATACGGATTGATTTCCCGAACCGCAAGATGGACATCCTGGTGGAGGCGGCTGAACTGGAGGAGCGGAAGAAGACCTTCCAGCCGGTGAAGCGTGATTTGACTGGATGGCTATCGCGGTATCAGAAGCTGGTGACCAACGCCAGTACTGGAGCGATCTTGTCGTAAGCGATCGGGGATTGGGCGGGGCCCGATCCCCGGGCTGGAAACTAGCAGCTGGGAGCTGAGCGGACAGGGGTGAGTTGCATCCTACTCCTGAGCTCAGGTGCGCACCGCAGTCCGTCCACCAGGTGTTCAGGTAGGCGGCCGTAACCCGCTGCGGCACCGAGGAGGGAGCCGACTACTGCGCCTCTGTGGCAGTTGTCGCCGCCGACCATGGCGTTGGCGATCACCCCGCCTGCGAAGTCATCGGCGTATTTCCATGCGAGGTAGAGGGAGGCGGGAAAGGCATCGTCGATATAGCACGCGGGGCTGAGCTGGTAACCGATGACTGCGTCATCGGGTTGCGTGGACCATTGTTCTGCGCGGCGCAGCGAGAACCAGTTGGTGGCGATGGTTTGGATGGCGTTGCGCAGGGGTTGCCCGTTGAAGACTGCGTGGAGGATGCGTGTGAGCGTATCGGCGGCGGACAACACGCTTGGGGAGCGGTGTGTAAGGGAGACGTGCTCTTGGACTCTGGCACGCAGGGTGGGGAGGAGGTCATGGCTTAGGCAGGCGGCGAGGATGGGGACGTGGGCCAGGCCGCCGATATGGATGTCCTCTTTGCCGCACTTTCGGGGTTTTACTCCGCGGGCATAAGCCGAGAAGAAGTCCCGGTGGTATTCTTCTACGTAAGTATCCCGGTGCCGGCCCGGGGTGAGCATGAAATCAATGTAGCGTTTGAGGTAGTCATTCGCGTCATAGTTTCCAGACGCGGTCAGGAGGTCCAACAGGGTTAGACCGAGCTGGTAGTTCAGGGTGTTTTCACCAGCTTTGAGGAATTGGTGATAATGCACGCCGCGTTGTCCCCAATAGCGGGCTTGGTCATGCAGGATATCGCCCTGTTCGTTGAGTGGCGTGTAGGAGGATCGCCAGAGAATGCTATCGGGATGCGGGTTGTGCGGCTCCTTGTAGGTTGTTATGCGGCCATAGTCCCTGACGAGTGCATTGCGGTCGTAGTACCAGTGGACGGGCATGGCGAGGGCATCGGCAATGAATGCGCCCCAGATGGTTCCGGATGGTTTGTCGGTTGTTTCAGGTGTCATGGCTTTAGGAGGATGGAGTGCAATTCCCGAGCGGCAGCCAACCCTGATAGTGCGGCTCCCTCCACCTTGGCTCCGCCAAAAGCATCGCCGGCGAAGACGACCGGCTTTGGTTGGCGCAGGGCGAGGCAGGGGGTTGGATGGGTATGGAGCGGGTGACTATAGCGCCAGCGGTGGAGTTGGGTGTGAAGAGGGTGGCTGCCGAGCCAAGGCGATGCAGCGTTCAGCAGCAGAGTGGTGACCTCTTCTTCAGGAGTTTCCCAGTGCCGGGAACTAAAATCAGGTGCGGCATGGATCGTGACTGCAGAGCCGGGAGCGGTGGAGACGCCTTTGGTCGTGTTATCGGCCATCCAGGCCAGGGGTTCCTGCTGGAACCACATGCCACCGGGGGTGGGGAGTTTGCTGGGCAGGGGCAGGCTGACCATCAGGGCGAGGCAGGGGGCGTATTGAATGCGTTCCAGGCAGAGGCGGATGTCATCGGGAAGTTGTGTCTGACCGGCATTCAACAGGGTTAGTGCCTGAGGCACGGGTGCGGTGAGGATCAGGCTGCGGGCATGAAGGGGGTCGGCTTGTTCCGTATTGATTGTCCAGCCCTGCCCGGTGGGGCGGATAGCGGTGGCTTTGGTTTTGAGCGCGATATCCAACTCCTTTGCCAGCAGCTTGGGGATGGCGGTCATGGAGGGTGCCCCGCGGTATCGGGGGAGATCGGTGGAGCGGGGTTCACCAGTTTGGAGGTGGAAGCCATCGCTCCAATGTTGTGCGACGCCGGCATGCGCCCATTTCTCGACGAGCGCTCGAAAGGCGGGGTTTTGGGTGGAGAAATATTGGGCGCCGTGGTCGAAGGTGCCGTGGTCTGACCTGCGGGTGGCCATGCGACCGCCGACGCCGCGTGCTTTATCAACGACTTTGACCGTTAGTCCTTGAGACTGGAGGTGCTGTGCTGCGAGAAGGCCGGTGATGCCGGCCCCGAGAACTAGGACATCTGAACTGTTTGTCACCATGATAACCGGACAGGTTACAGCGCCTTTGGCATTGTGCAAAAGGAATGGGAGCAGGGCGGGAGTCGGGGGTCAGAGGGCAAAGCTCAGAGCGGGAAGCGCAAAGCGGGAAGCGGGAAGCGCGTAGGGCATAGCGCATAGGGCATAGCGCTGAGGGCGGGAATTCGCCTGCGGCGAATTCAGGAGCTGGGAGTTGGTAGCTAGTAGCTGGGGGACAGGCGCTGCGCGCAAATGCAGTGATCGCCTCC
>JBJOII010000177.1:0-7633 GCA_046047235.1 Verrucomicrobiota bacterium
GGTGCACAGCGTGGCGTTGCGGAGGGATGGGACCGTGGAGGTCTGGGGGCATCCGGACACCTTGCTGGAGCCCGGGCAGGTGGGGGCGAGCAATTTGGTGGCGGTGGCGGCGGGGAGCGTATTCAGTTTGGCATTGCGTTCGGATGGGCGGGTGTTGGCGTGGGGGCGGGACGATTATGGCCAGTTGCAGGTGCCGGTATCGGCGACGAATGTGACGGCGATTGCGGCGAGTTATCGTCATGCCTTGGCGGTTAGGGGGGATGGTCGGGTTGTGGGGTGGGGTTGGAATGCGCAAGGGCAACTGCAGGTGCCGGTGGCGGCGACGAATGTGGTGATGGTGGCGGCGGGTTACGGGCACAGTTTGGCGTTGCGCAGGGATGGGCGGGTATTGGCGTGGGGGGATAATACCGATGGGCAGTGTGATGTGCCGGAGGGGTGTAGCAACATTGTGGCGATTGCGGCGGGTGGGCGGCATAGTCTGGCGTTGCGGGGAGACGGAGAAGTGCTGGCTTGGGGGTGGGCGGGGGAGTCTGGATGCCGTGGCTGCGGAGATTACGATGGAGGGAGTGGTGGACACGGAGGAGCCGGGGGATTACGTGATCCGGTATGTGGCGATGCTGGGGGATGGGGGTTTTCTGGAGGGGGGGCGTGAGGTTTGGGTGCGGGACGCCGTGGCGCCTGAGCTGGTGTTGGGGGTGGAGGATCCGTTGGTCGTGTTGCCGGGGGACGAGCTGGTTTTGCCGGTGGGGGAGGCGATGGATGTGTGTGCGGGGGATCTGAGCGACCAGGTATCGGTGGAGGGATTGGTGGATCCGGGGCAGGTTGGTGAGCAGTTGCTGGTGTATTCCGTGGCTGATCTGGTGGGAAACCTGACCGTGGTGACACAGCGGGTGTGGGTGGCTGCGGCACCGGAGGTGATTCGTGTCGGGGCGAGACTGACGGGGACAGCGGGGGAGCGGTCGGTGAGGCTGGAGGCGGAGGTGATTCCGAATGGGCTGGCAGGGGTCGCCTTTTTTCGGGTGGGCGAAGTTGGGGGGGAGGTGAGTGTAGTGGGGGACCGGGAATTGGCAGCGGGGTATGAGTCTGAGGCGTGGCAGGTGGATTTATCCGGCCTGACACCGGGCAGTGTGTTGGAGTATCAGCTTCTGGTCTCGAATCAGGTGAGCGAGGTGGTGGGTGAGGCGAGGCAGATTCCGGTGCCGGAGGATTTTGTGCCGGGGGATACTGATGGGGACGGGGTGGTGAGTCAGGAGGAGTTGGATGCGGTGTTGCTGCATTACTGGGCGTATCTGGATGGGTTGCGGATGACGAATGCGGTGCCCGTGGGTGGGGGCGTTTGGCAGTTTGGTTTGACGAACCAGACCGCGTGGGAATTGAGCGTGGAGGTTTCCACGAACGCGGTGGACTGGGAATATTTGGTCCCGGCCTTGCCGGTGTTTCAGTTTCGGGATGCCGGGGGTGAAACCAATGCGGGGGTGCGGTTGTATCGGTTGAGGTGGCCTTGACGTGTCGTAGGGATGTTCGTGGACTTTACAAACGGGCTGCTGATGGATTAGATGCTGACATTATGGCGCGGGTTCAATGGATAAAGCGCCGTTCGTGCATGAGGACGTTCGCATGAGCGGTGAGGTTGACAGAAGCAAGGGGGGGGATGGCGGACGTCCCCGGAGGATTCTATTTGTCGATGACGAGGCTGCTGTCCTGACCTTGTTGCAGGCGATTTGCCGTCGTATTGGGCCGGACTGGGATGTGGCGTTTGCGGATGGGGGCCGGAAGGCGTTGGAGATGATGGAGGAGGGGCCGTTTGATGTGGTGGTGTCGGACATGCGGATGCCGGACATGAACGGGGTGGAGTTGTTGATGGAGGTGATGCAGAAGTATCCGAGCACGGCGCGGATTATTTTATCGGGTTATGCGGATCAGCAGTTGGTGCTGCGGTCGTTGGGGGCGACGCACCAGTATTTGAGCAAGCCGTGTGATGTGTCGTTATTGAAGTCGACGATCCACCGGATTTTTGCGTTGGACCGTTTTTTACGGAGTGACCGGCTGAAGGTGGTATTGGGGAAGATCCAGCGGCTGCCTACCTTGCCGGCTTTGTATTTCCAGTTGATGCGGGAGCTGGCTTCGCCCAATGCATCGGCAGAGAGCGTGGCGGATTTGATCCGCAAGGATGTGAGCCTGACGGCGAAGATTCTGCAGTTGGTGAACTCGGCGTTTTTTGGTGTGGCTCACACCGTGGAGGATGTGCGGGATGCGGTGCAGATTCTGGGTTTCAGCACGGTGCGGACGTTGTCCCTATCCATTTATGTTTTTTCGCGGTTTGATCCGGCGACCATGCCGGGGTTTCCGATGGACCGTTTATGGAATCACAGCATGGCGACGGGGTTATTGGCGCGGAGGATAGCGGCGCGGGAGTGGGGGAATCTGGGCATTGTGGAGGCTGCGTTTACCGGGGGTATTTTGCACGACATTGGCAAGCTGGTATTGGCGTATAGTTTGCCGGAGTTATTCCAGAGGGCGGTGGATTTGGCGCGGGAACGGCGGATAGGGTTGTGGCGGGCGGAGAACGAGGTGATTGGAGGCAACCACGCGGAGGTGGGAGCCTATTTGCTCGGGCTTTGGGGTCTTCCTGCGACGATCGTGGAATCCGTGGCGTGGCATCATCATCCGCAGATGCGGGAGCCTTTGGAATTTAGTCCACTGACTGCAGTTCACATGGCGAACTTTGTGCAGGCGCGCAAAGTGCCGGTTTTTGGTGACGGGTTGATGGAGGAGATCGACCAGGACTACATGAGGTCGTTGAAGCTGGGGTCGACGATCAGCATGTGGGAGCAGGAACCCTGATTGCGTCGCGCTAGGGGCGCGACGCAAGGAGACAGGAGAGGGGAGAGGGGAGAGAGTGGGATGGGCGCTTTGCGCGAGGGGAGGTTTTGGATACCGGATATCGCAGATGGGATATGGGATGTGTATTGCGCGCGGGGCGCGACGCAAGGAGACAGGAGTGGGGAGAGGGGAGAGAGTGGGATGGGCGCTTTGCGCGAGGGGAGGTTTTGGATACCGGATATCGCAGATGTAGGTCCTGACCCCCGACTCCCGACCTTTGACCTCTGGATTTCGATCCCGATAGCGATCCCGATTTCGACGGAGGTGGTTTTGCGCCGGGGGGGGCGAAGCACGGAAACTCTGAAACTCCGAAACCCGGTTTTTTTTGGGGGGTCAAAGGCCGGTGGGGAAGTCGATGAAAGTCCAGGGGAGTTTAAATTTCCGGCTGAGTGTTTCGGCGAGGGCTTTGACGCCGAAGGTCTCCGTGGCGTAGTGGCCGCCGTAGAGGACGTTGATGCCGAGGTCATCGGCCATGGCATGGGTCCAGTGTGGGCCTTCGCCGGTGATGAAGGTATCGACCCCTTCGGCGAGGGCATCTTTGAGTTCGCTGCCGGCACCGCCGGTGACGACGCCGATGCGGCGACACACCTTGGGGCCACCGGGGAGGAGGAGGGCGGGGGAGCCGGTGGCCTGTTGGAGTCGTTGGAGGAGGGAGTTGCGGTCGATGCGGGTGGTGCTTTGGAAACCGATTTTGCGGCCTTTGGTGGTGAGGAAGGGTTGGAGTTGTTTGAGGCCGAGGGCGCGGCAGAGGAGGGCGTTATTGCCGAGTTTGGGGTGTTCGTCGAGGGGGAGGTGGAGGCTATAGATGGCGAGGTTATTTTCGAGGAGCAGTTTCATCTGGCGGTAGCGTGTGCCGGTCCATGGGGCGGGGGTGCTCCAGAAGAGTCCATGATGAACGAGCAGCAGGTCGGCTCCGGCCTGGATGCTCCGTTCGATGGTGGCGGTGCGGGCATCGACTGCGGCGGCGATCTTGTGGACCGTGCCGGAGTTTTCCATTTGGAGGCCGTTGAACGCGCCGTCCCAGTCGGGAGCGGCATCGGGTTGGAACAACTTCTCGCAGTGGCTGACGATGGAGTGGAGGGAGGTGTGTCTCGGGGCGGCCATGTTGCGGGGATGTTGCCTGATCGAGGCGCCGAGCGCCAAGCGCCAAGCGACAGGCGGGAAGCGCCAACGTTGGCGCTACCTGCTGGAGACAGGAGACAGGAGAGAGAAGAGGGTGGGTTCCTGACTCCTGACCTCTGGCCAGAGGGGGCTTTTCAGTTGGGGTGGGAGGTGGTTAGAGTGCGCGGCATGGATCCGGCCCGGTTCAGTTTAAGGCGAGCGACGTTGGATGACCTTGAGGGGTTGAAGGAGCTGTGGACGCGCAATCATTTGCAGGTTTTGGATTTGGAGCGGCATCTGACGGATTTTCAGATGGTGGTGACGATGGAGGGGGATTTATTGGCGGCGGTTGGGTTTCGGATTGAAGGGGGGCAGGCGTTGGTTCACAGCGAGGCCTTTGCGCAGGAGGGTGGGGAGGATGAGTTGAGGGAGTTGTTGTGGAAGCGGTTGGGGAATTTGGCGCAGAACCATGGCTTGGTGCGGATGTGGACGTTGGAGGGGGCGTCGTTTTGGGTGGAGCAGGCGGATTTCAGGGATGCGGGAGAGGGGGATTTGAAGCGATTTCCGGCGGGGTTTGGGGATGCGGGGCTGGGGTGGAAGACACGGGTTTTGCGGGAGGACAGTGCGAGGGCGATGACATTGGAGCAGGAGTTGCGGATATTTCAGCAGCAGAGTCGGTCGGAGATGCATTCCGTGATGAGCCAGGCTCAGATGATCAAGGGGATGGCATATGGGATTGCGGGGATGGTTCTGGTCGGAGTGGTCGTGTTTGGGGGGTATTTGGGGTTGCGCTGGTTTAGGGAGACTCGGGGGGGAGGGGGCAGGCGGCGTCGGCTTTAGGCGGGGGGTGTGTGGATTTTTCCGGATTGTGGGGAGCTTGCTCTGGGGGTGGGAGGCTTCGTATAGTTGCGGTTCATTTACTTCATCACGATATGAGCAAAAAACCTCTTCACGTTGCTGTTACTGGCGCGGCTGGCCAGATTGGTTATTCCCTGTTGTTCCGGATTGCGTCGGGTTCGATGTTTGGGCCCGACCAGCCGGTGGTGTTGCATTTGCTGGAGATTGAGCCTGCGTTACCGGCGTTGGGTGGTGTGGTGATGGAGTTGCAGGACTGTGCGTTTCCGTTGTTGAAGGGGGTGGTGGCGACGGCTGATTTGAACGAGGGATTTCGGGGGGTGAACTGGGCGTTGTTGGTGGGGAGCGTGCCGCGGAAGGCGGGCATGGAGCGTCAGGATCTTTTGGGGATCAACGGGAAGATCTTTACGGGGCAGGGGCAGGCGATTGAGAGGAACGCGGCATCGGATGTGCGGGTGTTGGTGGTGGGCAATCCGTGCAACACCAATTGTTTGATTGCGATGAACAATGCGCCGGGGGTGCCGCGGGACCGTTGGTTTGCGATGACGAAGCTGGACGAGAACCGTGCGAAGTCGCAATTGGCGGGCAAGGCGGGGGTGGATGTGGTGGAGGTGACGAACCTGGCGGTGTGGGGGAATCACAGTCCGACGATGTATCCGGATTTCACCAATGCGAAGATCAGCGGGAAGCCGGCTACGGATGTGATTGGGCATCATGCGTGGTTTAGCGAGACCTTTATTCCGACGGTGCAGCAGCGGGGTGCGGCGATTATCAAGGCGCGTGGTGCTTCCAGCGCGGCGAGTGCGGCGAATGCGGTGGTGGACACCGTGCGTGGTTTGACGCAGCCGACGCCTGAGGGGGACTGGTTCAGTGTGGGGGTGTGTTCGGATGGCAGCTATGGCATTGAGAAGGGGTTGATCTACTCGTATCCGATTCGGTCGGATGGCAGCAAGTGGTCGATTGTGCAGGGGCTTCCGGTGGACGAATTTAGCCGGGGCAAGCTGACTGCGACCGAGCAGGAGTTGAAGGACGAGAAGGCGATGGTGGCGGGTTTATTGCCTGGTTAAGCCGGGGCTTTTCATGACCCGGGCGTCCGGTTTTGCCTGTTATGGGCGGGACGGGTGGCGTCCGGGTTTTTTTTGAGTTTGGCGAAAAAAGTTTGAGGGGAGGGGGCGGGGATCCGCGTAGGCAGGGGAGACAGGTAACAACTAAAGAGCAAAAAAACACAGACTATGAAGAAGAGCATACTGATAGCGTTGGTGGTTGGAGTGGCGGCATGGGTGAATGTTTCCGTGCAGGCTGAGGATGGGAAGGCCGATCCGAAGCCGTATCCGCTGGATACCTGCGTGGTATCGGGTGAGAAGATGGAGATCGGTGATGGCGTGTCGTTTACGTATGAGGGTCGGGAGATCAAGACCTGTTGCAAGGACTGCCAGAAGGAGTTTGGGTCCTCTCCGGAGAAGTATGTTGGCAAAGTGGATGAGGCGGCGAAGAAGGTGAAGAAATATCCCTTGAAGACCTGCATTGTCTCGGGTGAAGAGCTGGGTTCGATGGGCAAGCCGATTGTCCTGGTGCGTGAGGGGCAGGAAGTGAAGTTGTGCTGCAAAGGTTGCATGAAGGAGTTCAAGAAGAACTCGAAGGACATTCTGGCCAAAGTGAAGAAGGCCAATCCTGAGAAGTAATCTTCTTGGTTGGACGAACCGGGGAAGGAAACAGGCTTATGCACACTCCGAAGGCGGCTGAGTCAGATCCTGCGTTGAGCCGACTGCTGGGCGAGTGGGAGGTTGAGGGGGACTTGCCTGCGCGGTTTGCCGATGGGGTTTGGCGGCGGGTTGCGTTGGAGGGAGGCCGTGGTGGGGGGGAGGGTTGGGCGCACTGGTTCCTGTCCTGGGTAGATTGCTGGGTACGGAGGCCGCTGGGTGCGGCCTCCTGCCTGGCGGTTTTTTTGGCGGTGGGGGTGTTGGCGGGGATGTGGCGGGCTGATGCGGTGACACAGGAGACTGAGGCGGCGTGGCAGCAGGCCTACATTCATTCCGTGAGTCCGGTGGCTGAAGTGACATCGCGATGAGGCGGTTATTGGTCATTGGCGTTTTGGGGTTTTGTCTGGCTGGGGCCAGTTACGGCTTTTTAGTGGGGAGGCGGACGACTGCGTTGGCTCGGGTGGAGGCGAGTTGTGGTCCGGAGCTGGCATGGATGCAGCGGGAGTTCGGGTTAGATGGCGCGGACTTTGAGCGGGTGCGGGAGTTGCACGAGGCTTACAAACCGGTTTGTGCGGGGTATTGCGCGCAGATTGATGAGCAGTATTTGGAGTTGGAGCGGTTATTGGAGTCGGGTACGGGGGTTACCGAGGAGATGGAGCGGGTGATTGCGGAGGCGAATCGTTTACGGTCGCTGTGTCAGACGGCGATGCTGGAGCATTTTTTCCAGGTGAGCCGGGCGATGTCTCCTGAGCAGGGGAAGCGGTATTTGGCGTGGATGCACGAGCAGACATTGGCGCCGAGTCACAGCAGCATGGTGCCCAGATCGGGGCCGGCTGGTGCCGGTCATGAGCATGAGCACCACGTCCACTGACAGCGTTGATCAAGAGGACATGCTGGGCTTACAAGCCGGGCGTGAGGTGTGTCTGGATCGCTTGATGGAGCGTCATGGGGGGAGGTTGTTCCGTTATTTGGTGCGTGTCTTGCAGGATGAGACGGAGGCGCAGGAGGTGGCACAGGAGACCTTTGTCCGGGTGTTTTTGCATCGGGCCAGGTTTGAGGTTGGTCAGCGATTTTCCGCGTGGCTTTACAGCATA
>JBJOII010000178.1:0-7122 GCA_046047235.1 Verrucomicrobiota bacterium
CAGGGACGGGTCGGCGCCGTTGAAGTTCTGGTCAAGAATGAACTGGTCCACGCTGCCGGCGATGTTGTCCTGCTCAATCTTGAACCAGTCCACACTCACGGTCAGGTTCTTCAGGTAGTCAGGCGTGTAAACCATGCCTGCGGTGAAGTTCTCCGCAGTCTCGGCCTCCAGATCAGGGTTGCCGCTGTAGATGGTCTTGATCTGCTCAAACGTGGGATACAGGTTCGAATCCCAGCCGGCTTCATAGTCGGCCGAGCTAGGATCGTAACCCGCACTCGTCGGATCCGAAACCCCCTCAATCGCACCGCGAGCCGGATTCCGCAGCTCAGGATAGCTCTCCTGTGCCGTCGTGTACAGGTCGCCGAAGGAAGGCGGCAGGAACGACGTGCCGTAGGAACCCCGCAGCGTCACCGTCTCGTTGATCGGCTGCCAACGCATCCAGACCTTCGGATTCCACGTGCTGCCGAAATCGCTGTAGTTGTCATAACGAACCGCCACACCGGTCTCAAACATGTGCACTGCCGTCACATCCATGTCCGGACTCACTACCGGCAAACGGAACTCAGTGAAGGCACTGTCATACCGACGAGTCCCCGAGAGCGGCGCCGCACTATTGAACCCAACGGTATCGCCCATCCGTTGCGCTGCGTCAGGCATGGAGCTATAGCGCTCTTCGGTAAACATCACGCCCACCGCAGTGCCCAGCATACCCGCCGGCACCTCAATGATATCGCCGTAAACAGAGGCATCGAAGGACACCAGCTGCGAGTCGTCAATGGTCATCAGGTCCTGGGTAACGCGCTCCATCTGGGCCGCGCTGTTCGCCTGGTTGCCGTAAGGATTGAAGGCCGTCGCCGGATCCGTGTCGTTCAGTGCTTCCTGCAACGCCGAAGCGCTGAGCTCGCCGCCACCGATCCACGTGCGGCGGTCGCGGCCATAGTTGAAGGCCGTCTGCCACTGGAGGTCGCTATCCCCAATGTAGCCGGTCAAACCGGTCACCACGCGGAATGCATCACCCTCCGTGGTCTCAGTGCGGGGCCCCGCTTCCACCGTGCGATAGGTGAAATAGTCATCGTCCACCCCAAATACGTTGTAGGGGTTCGAGGCCGGAACAATCAGCCCGTTGCCCACAAACGGCGAAAAGATCGGGGTCGGAGCCAGCTGATTGTAGCTCTTCAGGTGCGTGTAGTTGCCCTCCGCGAAGAACTTCAGGTTGTCCCCAAAGATCTTCTGCTCCGCGCTGCTGAAAAAGTTGTAGCGCTCTTCCGGACGAATCGCCGGGGTATACTCGGGATACGGGAACCGGTCGGTCACCGTGAACGGACGGTAATCACCAATGCTCGTGCCGGTCGTTCCCGGAGGCCCGTCATAGACCAGATCGCCCTGGGCAATCAAGCGACCCGGGTTACTCGCACTGCTCGTGTTCGCCGGATTCGTGATGTCCGCTTCAGAACGCGAGCGGTCCTGACTCATCAAATCGTTCTGCTTGTAGAACGACCCGGAAACCATGAATGAGGTGTCCGCATCAGAATGCCCCGTGACGAAGGAGTAGTTCTGCCGGCCCACGTCGGTATCCGTCGTGTTCCCGTAGTAGGCATTCAACTCGGTGCCGGTGAAGTCCTTGCGGGTGATGAAGTTCACCACGCCAGCCACAGCATCCGCACCGTAGATGGCCGACCCACCATCCAACAGGACTTCCACCCGCTCCAATGCCGCCATCGGAATGGTGTTCAAATCCTGGTTTGGAACCCGGCGACCGTTCAGCAGCACCAGGGTGCCACCCGGAATACCGCGCAACGCAATTCCGGCGGATCCATCACCGCCGTTGCCACGCGAACTGCCGTAGTTGCCGGCACCAATCGTGGCGGGCAACCTCCGCGTCAGGTCTTCCAGCGCCTTGACGTTCATCTTCTCCAGCTCCGCAGAGGAAATAACGTCGACCGGGGCCGGGCTGTTCACCTCCATCACTTCGGGAATCAACGAACCGGTCACCACGATCTTGTCCATCTTCACCGGCTCTTCGCCAGCGGGTTGGGCCAGGGCAGTAGTGAGACCGATGGCGTTCAGGGCCAAAGCCGCTTGACACGCACGACGGATCATCTGTCGGGTCTTGGGATCTTGCATACTAGCTTGGGTGGTTTACGTGTGGGTTCAGAGGACCGATACGAAAGCACAAAACCACCGGGGCGGCATTCCCCCATGAACTTCTGGAAGTCCGCGGCTCAAGCGTACGTCTCGCGCTTATCGTCCGGGTCATAGAGAGTCCGCCTCTGGGTTGATAGCGGCGGGGTCTCGCGGCGGAGAGTAGTTGCGCTTCAGAATGTGGTCAAGATCAAAGACTTCTAATTATACCGCGCCGAAGGACCAACACGGGAATAAAACATCCTGAACAACACCATCGCTCTAGCACCCGTCCCACCCACTCACCGCCCAGCAGGCATCCGCGAAAACACCTGCGCCGGAGTCTGCGCCCCCATCCGCCGCATATCCGCCCGATCGATAATCACCACATGCATCCTCCCGTTTTCCACCTGCTTCTTGTCCAATGGTAAAGCCTGCACCTCAACCCGCGAACGCGACTTGCGCTGCTGTTCCCGACCGGCTTCCGCCACCTTCCCTGCCTGGATCGCCACCTTGCCCTTCACTTGAACCCTGCAACATTGAAACCGCACCCGCCCGGTTGGCCCGTCGCCAGCCCTCACCGGAATCACCGCAAGCAGGACCCCCATCCCCAAAACCGCCGCAGCAACATACAACCCGCACCGACGCCGCAATCACACCTCCCATCTCCCATCTCCCATCTCCCAACTGCCATATCCCATATCCCATATCCCATATCCTATCTCCCATCTCCCATCTCCGCCCCCCATATCCTCTTGCACGCAAGCCCCCCTCATGGTTCATCAAGCCCCATATGGAATGGATCACCAGCCCCGAAGCCTGGATTAGCCTGCTCACGCTCACTGTCCTGGAAATCGTCCTGGGCATCGACAACATCGTCTTTATCTCCATCCTCTCCGGAAAACTCCCCCCCGAACAACAGGACAAAGCCCGAAAACTCGGCCTGAGCCTCGCCATGATTATGCGAATCCTCCTCCTGATGGGAATCGCCTGGCTCGTCAAACTCACCGCCCCCATCTTCCATATCCCCACCCTCGGTATCCTCCATGAAGCCCACCCCGTCTCTGGCCGCGACCTCATCCTCCTCCTCGGCGGCCTCTTCCTCATCGCCAAGGCTACCCACGAAATCCACGACAAACTCGAGGGCGAAGACGGTCAGGTCACCCGTCGCCTCGCCCCGACGTTCGCCGCCGTCATCGTCCAAATCCTCATGCTCGACATCGTCTTCTCCCTCGATTCGGTCATTACCGCCGTCGGCATGGCCAAACACCTCCCCATTATGATCCTCGCAGTCATCATCGCCGTCGGCTTCATGCTTGTCTTCGCCGGGCGGATCAGCGACTTCATCCACCACCACCCCAGCTTGAAAATGCTCGCCCTCAGCTTCCTCCTGCTCGTCGGCTTCGCCCTCGTCGCCGAAAGTTTCCACCAGGCCATCCCCAAAGGTTACATCTACTTCGCCATGGCCTTCTCCGTGGGAGTCGAAATCCTGAACATCCGGGGCAAAACCCGCCGCGCCGAAGCCAAATCCGTCACCCTATCCCAACCCTACCGCTAGCGAATCCCCTGCTTGCCAGCATGGTTCCGACCGCGGTAGGTTGTCTCCCACCTCTGAGCCCCAGGGTATTCAATCCATGAGGGAGCACGCTCAGGCTGGATTGCAGGCACGAATCGAGAGTTATGAAGAACGCCAGACTTTTGCAGGGATGGATGGCCTCCGCGGCCATGCTGGGATTGGCCGCAGCTTGGTTGACCGGCTGTGCCAGCCCCAACTCCACCCCCACAGCCCCCGAGTCCACCCGGGCCGGTTTCCTCTACCGAACCAACTACCACGGTTGGGAAAACTCCATCTGGGTCAGTAACGGTAAGGTCGAAGCCATCATTGTGCCGGAAGTCGGCCGCATCATGCAGTTCCGCTTCGCCGGCGAAACCGACAGCCCCTTCTGGGAAAATCCCGAAACCGCAGGCCTCGCCAGCGGTCAACCCGGCTCCAGCGAGCCCGTCGTCTGGCGTGAATACGGCGGTGACCGCGTCTGGCCCTCACCCCAAATCGAATGGGGCAATGTCATGTCCACCAACTGGCCGCCCCCCGCCGCATTCGACGGCTCAAAGGTGCAGGCTCAGGTCAACGGCTGGGTCGTCACCCTCACCTACCCTGCCGATCCCGATTTCGGCATCCGCGTCAAACGCCGCATCGAACTCCCCGCGGGCCAGGCGAAAATGGAGGTCTCCACCGAGTTCGAGAAACTCGACAACAAAACCATCGACGCCGGCGTCTGGGTCATGACCCAGCTCAAGGAACCCGTCGGCCTCTATGCCCGGCTCCCCATGCTCTCCAAATTCCCGCAAGGCTTCCAACCCATGTCCGGACGCCTCCCGCCCAGCCTCGCCATCCGCGATCGGCTCCTCTCTCTCGGACGGGATTCAGAAAACGATTACCGCCTCGGCCTCGAAGTCGGTTCGGTCCTCTGGATGAACGACGACATCGTCCTGAAAATTGATTCGCCCCGCCTGCCGGACCGCAACTACCCCGAGAACGGCATCAGCGCGATCGTGTCGACGCACCAGAACCCGCAGGACTTCGTCCAGGTGGACATGCTGGCACCAGTGGCCCAGATCCGTGAAGGGCACGTGCTCAAACAACGGTCCAGCTACTCCCTGCTCCGCCGCAAGGAGCTCGATCCCCGCCTCGAAGCCGCACGCCTGCTGCGACCCTGACCGGGTCAGCCCATACTCAGAACGCTTTGAACCAAGGGGTGGCACCAGCCACCCCTTTCACTTTCCTAAACCCCCAACCAGCCCAAACCATGTTCAGACCCTGCATCGACCTCCACGAAGGCAAGGTGAAACAAATCGTCGGACCCTCCCTCACCACCACACGCTCCGAACTGAAGGAGAACTTCGTCGCCACCCAACCCGCTTCCCACTTCGCCGCCCTCTACAAACAGGACGCCCTCACCGGCGGCCACGTCATCATGCTCGGCTCCGGCAATGAACACGCCGCACTGGACGCCCTCTCCGCCTATCCCGGCGGCCTCCAGATCGGCGGCGGCATCACACTCGAAAACGCACGTAAATGGCTCGATGCCCAAGCCTCCCACATCATCGTCACCTCCTGGCTGTTCCCCCAAAATGAACTCGACTGGACCCGGCTCGAACAACTCGTCCATGCCGTTGGCCGCCAACGCCTGGTCCTCGACCTGAGCTGCCGCCGCCGCGACAACCACTACTATGTCGTCTCCAACCGCTGGCAACACTTCACCCGACTGCAGCTCAGCCGCGATGCCCTCGGGAAACTCGGAGGCTTCTGCGCCGAATTTCTTATCCACGCCGTGGATGTCGAAGGCCAACGGCTCGGGATAGACCGCGAACTCGTGGAAAAACTCGCCGACTGGTGCGATATCCCCACCACTTACGCCGGCGGAGCAAAATCCCTGCAGGATCTCGAAGACGTTACCCGAATCGGACGGGGAAAAATCGACCTCACCATCGGCTCCGCACTCGATATTTTCGGCGGAAGCGAGGTTCGCTACCGGGACGCGGTTGAGTTCAACCGCCGCTCCGCCCCCTACTGATAGGCTCTCTCGAGCTTCTTGAGCTTCTCGTAAACCGGTGAATCCTCACTGATCCTGGCCTTGACGGCGGCAATGACCTCCTGCGCCTCGCCGAAGTTCTTGCCCGCAACCAGCACCGCGTAGTCCAACTCCACATCAGCCAGCCGGGGATCCTGCACCGCACCCTTGTTGGCCTTCAGCCAGATCTTCACCGCCTCAGCCCCCTGCCGCTTGGCGGCCGACAAGGTATCCTCCAAATGCGCCGGCAACGCCGGTAACCCACCGGCCACCGTAGGCTGCGCCACCGCCACAGGCTCCACCGCACCCCCCGATGCCCGCTCCTCCTGCGCCTGCTGCTGCTGGGTGTTCACCTGACCCCAATGCGTCATCAGGCTCTTCGCCCCCAAATAAACCAACACCAACAATGCCACCGTGATCAAAAACTTCATGTCTCCTCCACTCGCTCAATCCGCCCCCCCAAGGCGCGGAACTTATCGTCCAACCGCTCATAACCCCGATCCAAATGATAAATCCGCTTCACCACCGTCGTTCCCTTCGCCACCAAACCCGCCACCACCAGCGCAGCCGAGGCCCGCAAATCACTCGCCATCACCGGTGCACCACTCAACGGACGCCCCCCCCTCACAATCGCACTCGAACCCTCAATCGCAATGTCCGCACCCAACCGCGCCAGCTCACTCACATGCATGAACCTCGACTCAAATATCCGCTCGGTAATCACGCTGATCCCCGAGGTCAAAGCCATCAATACACACATCTGCGCCTGCACATCCGTCGGAAATCCCGCATACGGCTGCGTGGTCACGTCCACCGGCAACAACCGCCGACCCCGCTTCACCGTCAACGACGAGCCATCCCGCTCCACCTTCACCCCCGCCTCCCTTAGCTTGTCCAAAACCGCACTCAAATGATCCGGCCGACACCCGCGAATCGTCACCTCACCCTTCGTCGCCGCCGCCGCAATCGCATACGTCGCCACCTCAATCCGGTCCGGAATCACCTCGTGATCCGCCCCATGCAGGCTCTTCACGCCAGTAACGGTAATCGTCGGACTCCCCGCCCCCATGATCTTCGCCCCCATCGCCTGCAGAAAATGCGCCAAATCCACCACCTCAGGCTCGCAGGCCGCACTCTCAATCACCGTCACCCCCTCCGCCAAAACCGCCGCCATCAGCATATTCGCCGTGCCCAAGACCGTCGGCCCCAAACGCCCACCCATGAAAATCTCCGTCCCTTTCAACTTCGGCGCCGTCGCCCGAATATACCCCGCCTCCACCTGGATTCTCGCCCCCAACCGCGTCAACCCCTTCAAATGCAGATCAATCGGCCGGGTCCCAATCACACATCCCCCGGGCAACGAAACCCGCGCCCGATGCAGCCGCGCCAGTAATGGACCCAAAATACAAATCGACCCCCGCATTTTCCG
>JBJOII010000179.1:0-9493 GCA_046047235.1 Verrucomicrobiota bacterium
TCCTACGCTCTTCGAGCTGCGGAGGACAGGCAGCTCCAACAACCTTCCCACCCCAGCTGCGCGCAAGCGCAGCCACTGGATTTCGCGCAGCGAAATCCACAGAAGCCCGCTCCAGCGGGCGACAGGCCGCGGCCGCAAGGACGCGGTACGGAAGTGGACAGACCCGCCGGGAGGCGGGTACCGGGATTTGCGCTCCGCGCAAATCCACCCTCTCCTCTCTCCTCACTCCTCCGTTTGGGGGGGTGCATTTGCGCCCCTGCGCAACTGCCCCCCCCAAAACGGATGTCCCAAAACACGCACAGCTTGGCTCCAAGATCCATAGACGGAATACGTAGTACAGGTGTCGTATATCGAACCGTCGTACCAGCCGCAACCCGTCCATGTGAGGAGTCCCATGCTAAAGAAGTCAGTCGTCAGCCGAATCGCCAGTCTCATCGCCGCCCTCAGCCTCCCGCTCTGCGCCCTGGCCAACCAACAACCCGCCACCGCCGTCATCCAAAACCTCTCAGGATCCGCGACCTACACAGATTCCGAGGGCACCATCCACCCGGCCCTCCAAGGCACCGTCCTCCGCGCCGGGGACACCCTGAGCACCGGCACCGATAGCTCAGCCGACCTCCTCCTGCCCGAAACCGGGGCCACGGTGGGCCTCGAAGCCGACGCCACCCTCCAGTTTGAACGCCTGACCTACACGGACACCCCCAGCGGACGAATCACTGACACTCTCCTGAACCTCACGTCCGGCGAACTGGTCTCCAAGGTCCAAAAACAAAAGCCCGGCTCCAGGTTCCTCGTCCAAACCGATCAAGCCACCACCGAAGTCCGCGGCACCGAATTCTTCGTCAATGCCTACACCGGCGATGTCCACGTCACCTCCGGTACCGTCCTCGTCACGCTCAATATCCTCGTCGACGGTAAAAGCCGCGGTCGGGATGACGACGACGACGATCACGGCAAGGACAAGGATAAGGACAAAGGCAAAGATAAGGACAAAAACAAGGGCAAGGACGACTCCACCCTGCTGACCCGCACGATCACCGTCGGCGCCGGCCAATCGCTCTTCATCCCGAAAGTACTCAACAAGGCCCATCCGCTGGATGAACTGGCGGCGATCAGCACTCCCTGGCCTTACAGCCCCAAATTACTGAAATGGCTGGATAAGCACTCCCGTTGCTTCGACGGCTACAACTTCGCCTCCTCTGGCACCGTCCAGATCCAGGAAACCTTCGACGCCCGCCGTCTCGGCAATGGTAATATCTGGCTCGTCCGCCCTCCCAAAATCGAAGTCATCTCGCCCTGAACCGGGCCCAGCCCGGATCAGGGCGAGAGTAGACAGGAGAGAGGAGAGGGGAGACAGAAGCGAACATGCCTCGTCCTGACAGTCAGTCCCGCCGAGGCCTAACGGCCAGACCGTGGCTCACCCGCGTCTGCTTGCGGCGTTTTACGCCGCGGGTTCGCTGACCATGGGACGGTAGTCACCGTCCTAACCATCAGTAGTCCGTAGTCAGTGGCGCCTCCAGCGCCACCACAGTCAGTCCCGCCCAACGGGCGGGGCCACAGTCCGTAGTCCGCGCGGCGCGCTCCGCGCCCGGTGTTTCAGAGCAATCCGCTGCGCGCAAGCGCAGCCACTGGATTTCGCGCAGCGAAATCCATCGCACAGGTAGGGACGACGTGCCTGTCGTCCGCAAATCATTGCCACAACCAACGTCCTGCGGTCACGCAGCATCCGTCTTCGCTCTGCGAGCTACGCCGTGACAAGCCGTGACCCTACCTCACCCAATCCTTGCACCAACCTCGCTCACCCCTCGAAATCGCTATCGCTATCGGGATCGGGATCGAAACACGCCTCCGGCGCGTCGTAGCTAGGAGCTCGTAGCTGGTAGCTAGGGCTACGCAACTTCGTCGCGAGGCCGCAAATGCGGGCGAGCAACAGTCAGGGCGAGCCCGTCGAGCCCCACAGTCCGTTGTCGGTGCAGCTCCGCTGCACCCGTAGTCCGCGCGGCGCGCTCCGCGCCGCGCGCCCCCCCACACACATGCATCGTCGTATCACTGACATCCTCATCGTTCTGATCACCATCCTCGCCCCGAGCCTCGGCGGCAGCACGGAACTCTGGGCCCAAGGCATCCTCGCCCTGGGCCTCGGGCTCGTGCTGCTGCTCGATCCCCCGCGCCGACTTCCCCCGCGCTGGATGCTCTGGACGGCGGGAGCCCTGCTCGTGCTGCCCTGGACCGCATTTCTACCGGTATCCTGGGTCGGGGAGATGCCTTATCGGGTGCTGCTCCGCGAAGAGGCCAACCTCGAGCTTGGACCCTTCATCACCATACAACCCTGGCTCACTTTTGAGGGGATCCTGCTCTGGACCCTGGGCATCCTCTGGGCCCTGGTGCTCGTCACCCGTTCCTGGCAACTGCAACGCGTCACCCTGATCCGACTCTACCTGCTCGGCATGGTCGGTCTGGCCCTCGGCGCTCTCACGTTCTACACCTCCAATTCCGCACCCGAGATCTGGGTGAACCACGGCCGGTTCGGCTTCTTCGAAAACCGAAACCAAACGGGAAACGTGCTCGCCCTCGCCGGTATCCTCGCGCTGGCCCTCGGCGGACGTGACCTGCTCCGGGGCCGCCTCTGGGGCTGGGCCATGCTCGGCATCTCAATCATGCTCGGGTTCGCCGTCGTCATCAATGGCTCCCGACCGCCGCCTCGCGCCGCAGCGCACGCCGGCTCGGCTGGGGCCTCGCTTCCCTGCTCGGCCTGCTCACGCTCTTCCTCACCTTCGGCGGCCCCACTCTCGACCGCTTTATCCACCCCGGTGAAGAACCACCCTCTCTCCTGAAGGAACTCTCGCTCCGTACCGACCCCGGTGCCTACCACCTCGCCCAGGACGCTTCCTGGCACGGTATTGGCCTCGGTAACTTCGAGGCCGTCTTCAACCAATACGAAGAACAAGTCGTCCCCTACAAACGCGCCATCCATCCGGAAAGCGACTGGATCTGGGCCCTCATCGAACTCGGCTGGATCACCCCCATCCTCCTCCTCGGGAGCGCCCTCGTCTGGCTCATCCAAAACCGACCCCGCACCTCCCAACCCGATTTCCTCATCCGCACCGGCCTCGCCGTCGCCAGCGGCTGCTTCCTGCTCCACGGTATTGCCGACGTCTCAGGCCACCGCCCCGGATCCCTCTGGCCCGCCCTCCTCTTCCTCGCCCTGCTCCGCCACCCCTGGCACCGTGAACCCGTCTCCAACTCGGACTCCCCAGCTCCCAGCTCCCAGCTTCCAGCTCCTAACCCCGGCTCCCAACAATCCTACCCTCTCTACCCATTACCTAACCCCGCCGGTCTCCGCGCCCCCAGCTCCTCCCTCAAATCGCTCCTGATGCCCACCATCAACGACCCCACCTCCCCGCCCTCAGCGCTCAGCGCTCAGCCCTCCGCCCTCAGCTCCCAGCCCTCCACCCACAGCGCTCAGCGCTCAGCCCTCCGCCCTCAGGCTTCCCGCCTCGTCGGCGCACTGGCCATCGCCCTCGCCGTCATCTGGATCCTGCCACCCAGACTCCAACCCTTCCCCACCTCCGCGCTCGAAACCGACCTGCAACGGCAACTCGAACCCAGCATCACCGCCCAAGCCCACGACCAAACCCGCACCATCGTCGATCAACTCCTCGAAATCACCCCGCTCAATCCCCAGCTCCACTTCGCCCGCGGCCTCGCCGGCGTCTATGGCAACGCCCCCATCGAAGAACCCATGCTCGACTTCACCCGCACCCGGAAACTGGACCGACGCGACCCCCGCTACCCCCAATCCGAAGCCACCGCCTGGCTCACCCGGGCACCCTCCCTCGCGTTCAGTGCCTGGAACGAAACCCTCCGCCGCGCCGGCACCAACCGCGCCGCCTATTACACCGAAATCCTCGCCATCGGCAGCCCCATCCCCTCCGTCCGACATGAACTCTTCTCCCTCGCCTTCGGCGATCCCGACCTCATCCTCGAATTCCTCGAGCACGGTCCCGATGAAGAACGCGCTGACGAAATCGACAAATGGCTCCTCGACGACCCCGAGCTGCGCCGCTTCTCCACCCCGCAACGCTCCCGATTCCTCCTCCTCTGGGCCGTGTTCGGTAATCCGGAAACCATCGCCGCATGGCTGGATAACCATCCTGACGTCGCCACGAACGACTGGCTGACCCTGGCCTACATCGCCGCCCGCCTGGGCCAATTCGAGCTCGCCTGCCAAATCACCTCGACGAATCTGCCCGAGCCCACCCTGCCCACCCTCCAACTCACCCAAACTCGCAAGGAACTCGAACGCCGGATCAAAATCGCCACGCACGATTTCGCCGCACGCTATACCCTGCTCCAAATCCTCAATTCCAACCCCACCGACCCCGCCATCACTCAACTCCTGAGTTCCACCGCTCAACTCCCCTTGTGCCCCGGCTACTTCCTCCACCTTCACGCTTCCCACCTCACCCAAATCGAACAATTCCAACCCGCCTGGACCGCCTGGAAACAATACCTCCGCACCATCACCAGCACCCTCCCCGGAAACCCCCACCCCTCAACGCTTTAGACCGGAAGCCGGAAGCCGGAAGCCAGAGTTTTGGAGTGTCGGAATAGTCAGCGGCACAAAGTGCCGCCACTGGATTTCGCACAGCGAAATCCATCGCTCAGGTAGGGACGAGCCTTGTCCCGGCGTAGCTCGCAGAGCGAAGACGGATGCCGCACGGCCGCCAAATCATTGCCACTACCACTCTCTCCCCTCTCCTCTCTGCCCTCTCCCGGAGCAGTGCGCGGCTACAGGTGGCCGCGCACGCGATAGTATCCGCTCCCCACCACCTCATGCAGCCAGTAGCGCAACAGCACCAGCGACTCGCTCTGCGGCACATAACACCGATCCCGCCCCAACGCCGTATGCCCCTGAAAATCACAACCCACCGGAATCACCTCCAGCCCGACCTTCGCAAACACGGACTCAGCCCGCCCCATGTGCCAGGCCGATGTCACCAGCGCGACGCGTTTCCATTTCTTCTCCTCCACCAACGCCGCGCTGTGGACTGCTTCTTCCCGCGTGTTGGCTGAGCGTTGCAGCGACACCACTTCCCCCACCTTCCAACGCTTCACCCAGGCTTCACACCGTTCCCGTTCAGCTTCCTCTTCTCCCCCCCAACTCACCACCAGCACCTTCCCCTTCCCTTCCCGCACCAACTCCATCCCCGTCAAAATCCGATCCGCCGCCCCGCTCCAATCCATCCCCGTAATCTCACGCGACGTCCCGCTCCCGAACCCCCCCAGCACAATCACCGCATCCACCCGACCCTCCAGACCCTGCGCTGACCTCACATACGGACGTTCCAACGCCACCATCAACCGGGCTGGCAGCCGCGTGACTTCCATCACCCACAACAACCCCGCCCCAACCCACAACACCATCGCGCCGCGCTTCGAGTCCTTCCTCCAAAGCCATAACCCCATCACCACCACCCATCCCCATATCAACGCCACCGGATCCATTATCGCGTGCATCCCAGTGAACTACAGACCACGCGCGAGCTACGCCACTGAATTCGCCTGCGGCGAATTCAGCGGGCGCGCCTGTGGCGCGCACGGAAGCCAGAGTTTCGGAGTTTCTGTGTTTCAGAACCGGCTGCTGCGCGAGAGCGCAGCCACTGGATTTCGCGCAGCGAAATCCATCGCTCAGGAACGGGTGCGCTTGGCGCGCCAGATCGAAGGCGACTCACCATACTTGCGCTGGAAGATCGAAGACAGTGCCGACGTCTGACTGAACCCGGTTTCGCGGGCAATGTCCGCCACACTGTCGTCCGTGTTGGCCAAACGTTGCTCCGCGTTCTTCAGCCGCAGCTTGTTCTTCAGTTGCGTGAAGCTGCAGCCGTATTGGTTCTGCAGGATACGCGACAGCTCACGCGGTGAGCATTGCATGGCCTCCGCCAAGTCCGACGCTCCGAGCGCAGCCAGATCCGCCGGATCCAACTGGTCCAGATACTTCTTCATCCGTTCCTGTAAAAACTGAACGGAAAACTGAATCGCCGGGGTCGCCGGTACCGCTGCCGGGCCCACCGGCACCGGCAACTGATGCAGCAAATGATTCACCAACTGCACTGCCACACTATGCGTCTGCGGCGGTGATGGCAGCCGCTTCTGCAAAATCTCGCTGATGCTAAACGTCGACGGATTACGGTTGCTCAGCAACCGCTGCCCCTGATTCCGCTCCGCCATCTGCTCCAGGGCAGTGCGCCGCGAACCGCTAATCAACGGCCGCAAATAATCCGGGTTAATCGACAACAAATTCCCCCGCGCCGTCTCATACCCCCTATTGCAAACACAAATCGCCGCCGAAGGATGTGCCACTACAATGTCACCCTTGAATAGCGGCGTGTGCGGCTTCAGCGAATCACAAACCGGCTCCCCCTGAACCACCAAAAGAAAATGCCATGACCCTGTCGGTGTACACCACCCCTGTCCGGAATCGACCGAAACGGGCTCGATTTGTATCTGGTGCGACATGAGCGTGGGCTACATTGACCCCATTTTGTTATCGCGATGACCACCAACGGTCAACCTCAAACCTAGGAATCGCGCGTGATGAAGCCAACATCGTGCCAATAGCAAAACATACTCCGGAACCACGTCAGCGGTGCACCACACGGGTTGAATTTGCATTCTCAATTCCGCTTCCGGAGCACCCACCTGTTCCAACCACGGAACATCTGTTCCGCTCCCGGAACACCCTCGGCGCTGCGCGCTACGCGCCTCCGGCGCGAGGATCCAGGAGAGAGGAGAGAGAAGAGAGTCAGCGCGAGTGCGTAGTCCGCACGGCCGCGAACCATTGCACCAAATCATTGCAGGTAGGGCCGTGCTGCCGCACGGCCGCCAAATCATTACCACCCACCTCTCGCCACGCTCAGCCCTCAGCCCTCAGCCCTCAGCCCTCAGCGCCCGGTGTTTCCCTCCCAAGCTGCGCGAGAGCGCAGCCACTGGATTTCGCGCAGCGAAATCCACCGGTAACAATCCTTGCAACGCGTACCCGTCTTTGCACAGATCACCTCCATGCAATGTTCGTTCATATTGCGCGGGATGAGTGTCATCGGGATCAGCCTCTGGCTCACGGGCTGTTCCAAGAAACCCGAACCGGGCGTGCCCCCGGAAATCTGGCAAACCCTCTCCACCTTCAACTTCCAGGCCCCGGTCATCGCCGGCTCCACCGGACTCGTCGATACCATCCCGGTCCGCTGGATCCCCGCCGGCACCTTCCTCATGGGCAGCACCGAGGCCGACGCATGGCGCGATTCCGACGAAACCCAGCACCCGGTCACCCTGACCCGCCCCTTCCTCATGGCCGCCACCGAATGCACCCAGGCACAATGGATGTCCGTCATGGACCGCAACCGCTCCGAGTTCGAAGGCGCCAACCGTCCCGTAGAAAATGTCAGCTGGCGCGAGGCCGACGAGTTCTGCCGTAAACTCACCGCAAAACACCATGCCGCGGGCATCCTGCCCGAGAACTGGAGCTGGCGCTTGCCCACCGAAGCCGAATGGGAATACGCCGCCCGGGCCGGGAACCGCGACGTCCGCTACGGTGATCTCAACCGCATCGCCTGGAATGCCGACAACACCAAGGACGGCCCTCAACCCGTCGGACAAAAGGAACCCAACGCCTGGGGACTGCACGACATGATCGGCAATGTCTGGGAATGGTGCGGGGATTGGTTTGACGGTGGATACGCCGCCGATGCGGTCACCGACCCCACCGGCCCGGCCACCGGTGCCGATCGCATGTATCGCGGCGGCGGCTGGCTCCATGACCAGCGCAGCTGCCGCGTCTCCGACCGCGTCAGTTACAGCCCCACCTTCCGCGGCAACGACCTCGGGTTTCGCATGGTCTTACTCCCCGCCGCAGGCGCGGAGTAAGACCATGCGGTGTTTCAGTGCTTCCGAGTTTCGGTAATTCGGAACACCCAGCGCCGCATCGCGGCGCCACTGGAATTCGCGCCATGCACCAATCTCCCGCCGGTACGGCCGCGGCTTGTCCCGGCGTAGCTCGCAGAGCGAAGACGGATGCCGCGCGTGACCGCTATCTCCTTGCCACAAGCACTCTCTCCCCTCTCCTCTCTCCCTGCGGTCCGCCGCGTGGACCGCAAATCATTGCACCAACCTCACGCAGCCCTCGGGATCGAAATCGAAATCGCTATCGGGATCGAAACGCGCCTCCGGCGCCCGGTGTTTCCCCGTTTCAAAACAGCTACGCGCCACACCTGGGACGTTCTACATCCCAGCGGCGCCACTGGATTTCGCGCAGCGAAATCCATCAGGAAGGCCCAAAATCCCTAATCCACTCGTCGCAGCGACATTAGACCGATTTCCGCAAGGCTCTGTCGCTTCCGTGATAGACCAATCCGCGCACTTCGCTTTGAGTGATAGGTGCTGCGAGTAGGGACCGTGCCTAGCCAAGCGAAAGAACAAGAACCATGCGAAGAAGTATCCTGAGCCATATCGTATCCGCCCTGACCTGCCTTGGTATCTGTGCGACCACCGTGCTGGGCTTTCAACAACCCGGCACGGCAGTGATCAAGAACATCGAAGGCAGCGCCACCTACATCGATAGCACCGGCCAAATCCATCCGGCCTTCGTCGGCACCACCCTGCACACCGGCGACACCCTCCAAACCAGCACCGCCAGCAGCGTCGATGTCCACCTCCCCGAAACCGACGCCACCATCGGCCTCACCGCCGATTCCAAACTGCTCCTCGAACGACTGTATTACACGGAAACAGACAACGGCCGCGTCACCGATACGCTCCTCGATCTCCAATCGGGTGAACTCGTCTCCAAGGTCGGCAAACAAAAACCCGGCTCCCAGTTCCTCGTCACCACCGACAAAGCCACCACCGAAGTCCGCGGCACCGAGTTCTTCGTCAATGCCCGCACCGGTGATGTCCACGTCACCGCAGGCACGGTCGTCGTCTTCATCAACATCGACCTCAAGGGCGAATACAAACCCCGCCACGGAAGTAAACGCGGTTCCCGACGCAGCGAGCCCGAGGAGGAGGACAAGGTCTACTCCACCACGGTCACGGTCAAAGCCGGCGAATCCCTCTTCATACCCTCCCGACTCAAGGACGACGAACTCGCCGATCTCGAAGCCATCGACACCCCGTGGCCCTTCTCCCCTGCCTTGCTCGACTGGCTGGCCCGCCACTCGCGCACCTTCGATCACTATAATTTCGAAGGCAATGGCGACGTCTGGGTCGTTGAAACCTTCTCGGCCCGACGCCTCGGCGGTGACAAAATCTGGCTCGTCCGCCCGCCCGATGTCGAAGTCGTCTCGCCCTGAATTCGCCTGCGGCGAATTCAGCGGGCGCGCCTATGGCGCGCACGGAAGCCAGAGTTTCGGAGTTTTCCTCCTACGCTCTTCGAGCTGCGGAGGACAGGCAGCTCCAACAACCTTCCCACCCCAGCTGCGCGCAAGCGCAGCCACTG
>JBJOII010000180.1:0-7327 GCA_046047235.1 Verrucomicrobiota bacterium
CACCCGAGGCTGCGTCATCCTCGAACGCCCCGACCTCGTCCGGCAACTCGTGGAAAACCACGGCGCCAAGGATACCACGGCCCGCGGAACCGCCCTCGCCCTCCACCCCAGCCAACTGGTCCAAGTCCGCGAGTTCGTCACCTCCATGCGCGCCAAAAAACCCATCGCCATCATCGATGCCTACTACGATGCCGATGGCCAGGCCCTCTGCCCCATGGTCACCGGGATCAGCCACCACGTCAGCCCCTACGGCGATATCGAACCCTGCCCCGTCCTCCAGTTCGGCAAGGAAACCATCCGCGATCAACGCGGCATCGTCGAAACGTTCAACTCCAGCACCTTCCTCAAGGACTTCCGCGAAATATCCGGCAAAGCCACCCGAGGCTGCGTCATCCTCGAACGCCCCGACCTCGTCCGGCAACTCGTGGAAAACCACGGCGCCAAGGATACCACGGCCCGCGGAACCGCCCTCGCGATACCACGGCCCGCGGAACCGCCCTCGCGGAACTCGATGCCATGACCCCACGCTTCAGCCAATGGCTCCCCGGAAAAGAAGTGCCCGAAAAACACTGGGCCTATAAACTCGCCAAACGATTCTGGTTCTCAGACTTTAATGCCTACCAACGGATGGATGCCAATGCTGCAACCCGTGCCCGGGAACTCCAGCAATGCCTGTCCACCGATGTGAAACAGACGGAAGCCAAAGTTAACTGACTCACCCTATGCCCTACATCGGAAATCTAACCAAACCCTTCTCGCTCCCGCGCCCCGTCCCCATGCAAACCTGGCGCGAGGTCAACCCCAACTTCCCCGCCTCCTTCAAGGAACGAACCCAAATCCTCCAGGCAGTCCGACACTACGTCGCCGAGTTCAATCCCGTCCCCCCTCTCTCCACAGAAGAACTCAAAACCCACGCCGCCCAAGTCATCACCGGCCTCCAGTGCTCCACGAACTACGCCGACTTCATCGGCGTCCTCATCAATAACGAAACCTGGCGTGAACAACTCGCCTCCGTCCCCTACGAACGTAGACTCCTCCTCCTCCCCAAATGCCTCCGCGTCGAATCCAAATGCCCCGCCCCCTTCGACGAATTCGGCCTCCTCTGTAAACAATGCGGGCTCTGCTCCATCCAAGACCTCACAGTCGAAGCAGAAAAACTCGGCTACGCCGTCCTCGTCGCCGAAGGCTCAGCCATCGTCATGAGCCTCATCCAAACCGGGAAAATCGACGCCATCGTCGGCGTGTCCTGCCTCAGTGTCCTCGAACGCGCCTTCCCCTACATGGAAGCCGCCGCCGTCCCCGGCGTCGCCATCCCACTCCTCCAGGACGACTGCCACGACTGTAACGTCGACCTCGACTGGGTCTGGGAATATATCCACCTCACCGCCGACGACAAAACCCGCCGACTCGACCTCACCCGCCTCCGCGAAGAAGTCGATGGCTGGTTCTCCCCCGCCTCGCTCGACGCACTCATGGGCGGTGTGGAAAGTGAAACCGACCAGCTCGCCCGCGATTGGCTCATGCGCGCCGGAAAACGCTGGCGCCCCTTCCTCACCGTCGCCACCTACCAGGCCCTCCACCCCGAACACACGGAAATGCCCGACGACCTCAAACGCGTCGCCATCGCCGTCGAATGCTTCCATAAAGCCTCCCTCATCCATGACGATATCGAGGACGGCGACTCCATCCGCTACGGTGAACAAACGCTCCACGCGGAACACGGCATCCCCGTCGCCCTCAACCTCGGTGACCACCTCATCGGTGAAGGCTACCGCCTCCTCGCCGCAACCTCCATCCCCGGTGAACAACGCGCCGAAATGTGCCGCGTCGCCGCCATCGGCCAACGCGAACTCTGCCGCGGCCAGGGCGCCGAACTCCTCTGGGCCAGAAAACCGGAACCGCTGTCCTCCCTCCAGGTCGTCGATATCTTCCGACGCAAAACCGCCCCCGCATTCGAAGTCGCCCTCCGCCTGGGCGCCATCTACAGCGGACAACACGAGGAACATGCCGATGTCCTCCAAGCCTATAGCGAAGCCCTCGGTATCGCCTACCAAATCCGCGATGACCTCGATGACCTCAAAGCCGAAGACGCCACCAGCGACGTCGATGGCCAACGCCCCAGCCTCCCGGTCGCCGTCGCGCACGAACGCGCCAAAGGCGAGGAAAAGGATTACCTCGCTCAGGTGTGGCGCCGCCAGGCCACCCCGGATGCCAGGCGTATCCATGAACTCTGCCAACAAACCAAGGCCGACCAACGCTGCCAACAACTCCTGGAAACCTACAAGGAAACCGCCGTGCGCTCCCTCGGCGAACTCGAAAATCCCAGCCTCAAAAGCCTCCTCCGCCGCGTCGTAGGAAAAATCTTCAACGAGATCGAAATCAAGGGCTGGTGCAAGGAACAGGAACAACTCAACCGCGATAAACCCGCGAACGAAACCGCACACTCCCACGCATGAGCATGCGCGTTCAGATGCTCCAGGTGGCCGCCGCCTCCAGGAGCTTCCTGTCCGACTCGGCTCAACTCATCCAAAACCGCTGGCTCCATTCCATCGCCACCAGCGGATACGCCTGCGACCGGGCCGGTAACCCCGATGTCTATTACACGCTCTTCGCGCTCTCCTGCCTCGACTGCCTCAAAACCGCCTGGCCACGCAAACCCTTAGAAACATACCTCCAGTCCCTGGGAGATGGCGCCTCCCTCGACTTCGTTCACCTCGGCGCTCTCGCCCGCTGCTGGGCCTTCGCACGACCCGAACTCGCACCACCCACGCTCCAAACCTCCCTCCTCCAACGCCTGGAAACCTATCGCAAACCCGACGGCGGTTACGAAGCCGACCCCAAACTCAACCACGGCACAGCCTATGGCGCCTTCGTCGCCCTCGGCGCTTACCAGGACCTCAACCGCCTGCCCCCACAGCCCCTCGAACTCGCCCGCTCACTCCAACAACTCCGCTCCGCCGACGGCGCCTGGAGTAATTTCCCCAATGCACCCCGCGGCGCCACCAACGCCACCGCCGGTGCCATCGTCCTGCTCCGTGAACTCGGCCTCCCCCCCAGCACCGAACTCGGTAACTGGCTCCTCGCCCAAGCCCACCCCCAAGGCGGATTCCTCGCCGTCCCCGGCGCCCCCATGCCCGATCTCCTCTCAACCGCCACCGCCCTCCACGCCCTCGCCGCCCTCCAATGCCGCTTGACCAGCCAGATCCACGAAGCCTGCCTCGACTTCGTCGATTCGCTCTGGTCCGCCGAAGGCGGCTTCCACGGCCACTGGGCCGATGACTACCTCGACCCCGAATACACGTTCTACGGCCTCCTCGCCCTGGGACACCTCGCGCTGTCATGACGGTACCCTCCCACGATCAACGCAACGCCCTCCATACGGTCACACAAGACCTGCTCAACCTCCGCTCTCCCGAAGGTCGCTGGACAGGACAACTCAGCACCAGCGCCCTCTCCACCGCCACAGCCGTCATCGCCCTCACGACCGTAAACTCAACCCGCCACGCCACGCTCATCCAACGCGGCCTCTCCTGGCTGAGCCGCAACGCCAACGCGGACGGTGGCTGGGGCGATACCACCCGCAGCCAAAGCAACCAAAGCACCACCGCCCTCGCCTGGGCCGCCTTCGGTATCGCCCAAGCCGATGACAAGTTCGCCACCTGCATAACCAAAGCCATCCAATGGCTCACCCGCAAAGCCGGCTCTCTCCAAAATCTCGTCCCCTCCATCGAACAAGCCTACGGCAAAGACCGTACTTTCAGTGTCCCCATCACCATGACGCTCGCCCTCAGCGGCCGACTCGGCCCCCAAGGCTGGAAACACGTCCACCCTCTCCCTTTCGAACTCGGCGCCCTGCCACCACGCCTCTTCGGTGCCCTCCGGCTCCCCGTGGTCAGCTACGCCCTCCCCGCCCTCATCGCCATCGGCCAGGTCATCCATCACTTCGCCCCCACTAAAAATCCCATCACCCGCCAACTCCGAAACTGGACCCGGACCAAGACGCTCCAACGCCTCATCAAACTCCAGCCTCCCAACGGCGGATTCCTCGAAGCCACCCCGCTCACCAGCTTCGTCACCATGAGCCTCGCCGCCATGGGACTCCAGAACCACCCCGTCCTCCTCAAGGGCACCTCCTTCCTCGTCAATTCCGTGCGCCCCGATGGCTCCTGGCCCATCGATACCAACCTCGCCACCTGGGGAACCACGCTCAGTATCAAAGCCCTCGCCCACCAATCCGAAATCCTCTCGTCCATCGATACCCAACCCACTCTCGACTGGCTCCTCCAACAGCAATACCGCCAAACCCACCCCTACACCCAAGCCGCCCCCGGCGGCTGGGCCTGGACCGATCTCCCCGGCGGTGTCCCCGATGCCGATGATACCGCCGGCGCTCTCCTCGCCCTCAAAATCCTCAGCCGAAAGCATCCCAACCCCCGTATCCTGGAGGCAGCAACACACGGCATTACCTGGCTCCTCAACCTCCAAAACCGCGACGGTGGCATCCCCACGTTCTGCCGCGGCTGGGGCACCCTTCCCTTCGACCAAAGCACTCCCGAACTCACGGCGCATGCCCTGCGCGCATGGGACGCCTGGTTCCCCGATCTCCCTGCACACCTCCAGCAACGCATCCGCCAGTCCACCACCCGAGCCTATCGCTACCTGCAAAAGGCCCAACAACCCAGCGGCGCCTGGCTCCCACTCTGGTTCGGCAATGAGACCGCCCCCGAACAACACAACCCCGTCTATGGCACTGCCCAGGTCCTCAAGGCCCTCGTTCCCCCGCTCCCCAACCTCCCACCTCCACCCGCCAACCTCGCCCTGCCTGCCGTCCAATTCCTGTTGTCGACCCAACACCCCAACGGCGGCTGGGGAGGCAATCACAATGTCCCCCCAACCATCGAGGAAACCGCCCTCGCCGCCGAGGCCCTGTCCGCCATTCCCTCCGCCGTGGATGCAACATCCAACGGCCTCCGCTGGCTCACCAACGCCATCCAAAACAACCAGCACCATACCCCCACCCCCATAGGACTCTACTTCGCCCGACTCTGGTACTCCGAACAACTCTACCCCCTCGTCTTCGCCACCTCCGCCCTCGCCCACAATCCCATCGCAAAGCCGCCGGACACCCCCTAGAACACCAGCCCTAACCCTCCCCAACCGCCCAACTCACGACCCCGCTGGGTACGGATTATTGGGACAGGTGTCCCCATAATCCGTACCTGTGCCTGCTAATCATCAGGTTCCAGCGAGGAAAGGAAGCCGGCTGTTTTCGATTGCGGCCAGCAGTGCGGCCCTCTTCTGCCGGGTTGTTTCCCTCCCGTATTCCTGACCTGACCTCCCGAGTTACCATTGCTTAACTTTCACCTACTCCACCAAGGTACAATGCAGCCGGGGCGGATGGCCGTCCCGAGCTCACTGGCCCACGCACCATCGAAGTCCAACCAACGGTCGCATCTCCCGAGTTGCGTTCCCGCAGCGCCTGCGCCGCTTCCACTGACTGGGCCCAGCCGCGGTAGCTTCCAGTCCCGCACACCCAATACACCTGCGTCCGCTTTTTCATACTTCACCCTTTCTCGCCACTGAGTTCCACCATCGTCGTGAATGCTGTAGCCATGACCATGCCAGCTGAACCGGGCACCTCCTCCATAGCCGCAAGATGCTGGTTACCAGCATGTTGCATTTCAGATGTCGATTTGCAGAAGCTCTAAACCACACCGCCTCCTCGCTAACTTTAGGCCTAAGACACATATCGCAGACGGGACATATCCCACTCATTTCCAGCAAGTTACATCTCCTCATCGCGCCCACCTATTTCGCAGATTTGAACACCCGTTGAGGAAGGCTTCCGGCTTAAGAACAACTACGGGCTCCCCGTCCAGTTCACCCGAGGAATTGACCCCGGGAAAAACACATCGGCCGTGGCACCGATCCTTTCAGATCTGCACCACGGCCGCGGTCTGTGTGGTTTACTAATTCTCTAGCCCGCCAAGGCAGCGCTTAGAGGGAGATGATCGTCGCAGTGGCTTGGCCACCAGCGGACGATGTCACCGTTACGGTCTCACCATTCAACGCCTGGATGCTACTGGTGAACCGGGCTCGGCAGTTGCCTTGGGCATCCGCGTTGCCAGAGCCGATGCGCTTGCCATCGGAAGGATTCCCGAGCCACAGGGTCAGTGTGCTGTTCGGGCTGGTGGTAGTCCCGGTCATGTCATACATACCGCGACGGGATACGTAATAAACCTTGGCCGTGACATCATCCGCCTCAACCACCGGAGCCGGAACCAGCTCGACGGTAACCGTGGCGGTGCTTACAGCGCCTGCAGCGTCAGCGATGCTGTAGATGAACGCGTCTGTCCCGGAGAATCCGGCATTGGGAGTATAGACGACCTTTCTGTCTACAGTGCTCCAGACAGCGGTTCCATTGGCAGGGGCCGTTATAATGGTCACCGAATCAGGCTGAATATCCCCGTTACCATCAGGATCCGAGTCGTTGCCCAGCACGTCGATTTTCGGCTGGTCGTCCTGGCCTACAGTGACGGAGTCATCGTTTGCGATCGGAGCATCATTCACGGAGTTGACCGTGACCCGCACCACTGCGGTGTTGGAGGCCGTTCCCGAGGCGTCAACGACCCGGTAGCTGAATAAATCAACACCGTTGAAGTTGGCGTTCGGCATGTAGCTTACGGTGCCGTCTGCATTCACCACCGCTGTGCCATTCACCGGGGCGGCCACCAGCTGAACTCCATCGACCGGCAACACACCGTCGGGATCCACGTCATTGCCAAGCACGTTGATCGAGACAGAGGTATCCTCGTCCACGGACGCGGAATCATCGGAGGCCACTGGAGCATCATTCACGGAATTGACCGTGATACGAACAACGGCGGTGTTGGAAGCCGTTCCCGAGGCGTCAACCACCCGGTAGCTGAACTGGTCAGCTCCGTTGAAGTTCGCGTTCGGAGTGTAACTCACCGTGCCGTCTGCGTTCACCACCGCAGTGCCGTTGACCGGGGCGGCCACCAGCTGAACTCCGTCAACCGGAAGCGCACCGTCGGGATCCACGTCATTGCCCAGGACGTTGATCGAGACAGACGAATCCTCGTCCACGGACGCGGAATCATCGGAGGCCACGGGTGCATCATTCAAGGAGTTGACCGTGATACGAACAACGGCCGTGTTGGAAGCAGCTCCATCGGCGTCCACGACGCGGTAGCTGAACTGGTCGGCTCCGTTGAAGTTCGCATTTGGCGTGTAGCTGACGGTGCCGTCCGCATTCACCACCGCCGTGCCATTGACGGGGGCGGCCACCAGCTGAACCCCATCAAGC
>JBJOII010000181.1:0-6918 GCA_046047235.1 Verrucomicrobiota bacterium
ACCACCCGACCACACTCCAGCGCCACCCCCTGCTTCCGCACCTCACGCAACAAAAGGTCAGTTGCCCACCCCGGCAACCCAACATAATGCAGATAAACCAGCAACGCGCCGGCACAGGCCAGCGCAACTAAAACAACCCGCCTTAAACGCCGTAAGATGCGCCGCCCCCAACCGCGCCTCCCCGTCTCAACCTGCGCAGGCATACTCTTATTGCCCTCCGCCCCTCGCTGGTATCATCATCCGCACGGCCTCGTCATACGGATAAAACACGTCAAGCGGACACTCAAACACGGTCACTACACCCTCCAGCTCCGTCGCCGCAAACGGCCCTCCGGAAGGCGAGTTCGCCCCGAAAGCCAACTGCAGGGTCTTCAGCTCCCCACCCTGTCGCAAATCAATCGCCACACGATGATCCCGCTGCGTGATCCCGTAATCAGGCAGCTTGTCCACCCCCTGATCGACCCAGAAACGCGCCCGCAACCCACCCATCCGATGCATCGCCTCCTCCATCGCAAATGTGTTCACCATTCCCTGCGAACCCGGTGCGATCGACCACTGCCCCCCACTGCTCCGGATAATCCGGTTGGTCGCACCACCCACCATCAGGCTCACCCCCACGACTTCATTCGTGGTAAATTCCCACAACCGACGGTCACGCAACTCATAGGCCGCCCTCGGCAGGCTGAAAAAATCCTCCTGCGCCACGGTGTAAACCGGCACCTCATCCGACCTCCGCACAAACACTCTCCGGTCCTGCACGCTGCCAAAATCCAGCCTCAGCGAAGGCGCTTCTTTCCCTCCCTCACCGGCCGCCCATTGCAGGGTCAGGCTGCGCTGCGGCTCGGCCAGGCCGTAGTTCGGCAAATCCAGATCAATCACCACCTCCTTCGCCACCTCAACCACCCTGAGCTTGCTCAACTGCTCCAGAAAACTCCCCACCAAACCGGGATCAGCCGGACGTGGCGTCGTCTCCGCCAAACCCCATACCCCGTTCGTCGCCCGCACCAATGCAAAGGACTCATCGCCCGTAATACTCAGCTTCTCCAACTGATCAACCGGCCGGTCTACCAGCCGGTAATCCAAATACTCCGAGTAGGGCACCGCCACCGCACTCACCAGTTCCTTCGATACCAGGATCAAACCCTCCGGCGAACTGCGCCGCGCAAAAACCAGCTCCGTCGCATTCGTCGGACTGTTGCCAAAATCCACACTCAAAACCGTGTTCGTGCCCCGCATAAAAACCAATCCCGCCTGGGGCTTTGCCAAACCAAAAGGCTCAAGATCCACTACACCCTGCTCAGCCGCAAACGCCCCAATCTGCGCAGTCTGCAACTGCTGCAACAACTGCTCCACCCGCGCGTGATCAGCCCGGGCCGAACGAGGCGATATCAACCTCCACCGCGCCGTCACCGCATCCCGCTGCAACCCATACTCCCGGTTGGCCGACCTCAACTGCAACCGGTCAAATTCTACACCCGCCAAAAACAGGAACCGCGGATCCCTCCAAGCCGCCACCCCGGCCGGCAAACGCTCCAACGGGCCCACCCCCACCACCTCCACCGTCTCCCGCCCCGCCAGCCGCATATACATGGTCTTCCCCAACAAAGTCCGCCCACCCATGCTGAAACCAAACCGCTCACCGCCCGACTCCACCACAACCGTCGCCAGGGGCGGCTCCAAACCCAAAGCCGCCAAACCACCCTGCTCAGCCTCCAAATCCGACTTCTCCAACACCGCGTTCCGCTGCAACTCCGCCAGGCTCGACAAAAAGCTCTCCACCAACCACCCCTGCGCAGGATACTCCGGCCCCACCAAGTGCCAGTCCTTCCCCCCCGGACCCCGCTCCAGCCGCAGCGTCAGGTTGCTGCGAGTCACCGACAACGCCGTCACCTCATCCACTTTCAACCCGGGAAACACCCTCCTCGCCAACTCCTGCTCCGGATCACGATCACCACCCGGCCACTCGAAAAACACGATGTAGCCGAACATACCCAAAGCCAAAAACACCAATAGAACTGTGCTGCGAGATTGCATGCTTCCGGTCACCGACGACGCCTCAGCCAAACCACAAAACCCAATGCCATCGCGGCACCAGGCAACGCCCCCAACAAAACCCAGGCCGCCCCACGCAACTGCGCCCCGGTCAGGTTAATCTGATACTCCCTCACCGGTCGCGGCCCCAAATGCTGCCACTGCTGCCGGTCCACCAGCCAGTTCACCGCCAACCCCAAAAAATCACGGTTGGCCTCAAACTCAATCAACTGGTTGCTCAAAAAACTCGCCTCTCCCACCACCACCATCCGCACCGCACCCCGGTCCGGCACCACCCCCGCAATCGTCCCCCGCTCCAATGCCGCCGCCACAGGAATCACCCCGTTGGTCTGCACCACCGCCTGATTGCCAGTCGTCGGCACCACCAGCTTCCCCGCCGCCGTCGTAAATGCCAACTCCACCACCTTCGAGTTCTCCGGCACAGGCCCCGCCGCCTCCAACTGCCGCACACTCGTCGGCATGATCAATCCCAATCGCGCACCCCGCAAAGGCGATACAACCGGATGATTCCCAAATTCACCCGTCAATAACACCCGCGTGTCCCCAGCCTGCGACTGCGTCTCATCCACCACCAACCCCTCCCCCAACTCAATACCCCATCGACGCAGGAAAGGCTCCAAACCCGACGACCTCACCCCCGGCCGCGCCACGCTGTTCAACAAAATCAACCCGCGCCCCCCCGATTGGAAATACCGGTCCAGTTTCTGGATCTCGTCCGCCGGCAGCGGAAAACGCGGCCCGCCAACCAACAACAACTCACAATCCGCCGGCACCCCGTTGGTCCGCATCTCCAATGGCCGCAGCACAATGTTCTTCTCCGCCAGTATCGCCGCCACCTCCGAATACCCGTCCGGCGCACTCTCGTTCGCCAAGTCCGGCTCACCATGCCCCGTCAATGCATAAGCCTGAATCGGACGCGGATCCATCAGGTTGAGCAGCGCCGACGTAAAAAACTGCTCCCCCTTAAACCCAATCCGCCGAATCGGCTGTCCCTGCATCGCCCCGGAAAAATCATAGTCGGAAAGCTCCTTCTCCCTCACCACCCGCGCCGGTCGACCCTCCGCATCAAAAACCACCAGCAGCGTGTCCGAAGACGACGTCACACCATAACGCGACAGCAAAAACTCCGCCCTCCCCGGATTCCTCCCGTAATTCACATACTCCACCTTCAACCGGTCACTCACCGCCGTATACTCGTCCAGAAGATCACGCACAGACGGGAACAATGATGACTCTTCCGGATCAAAAAACACGCTGATCGAGACATCGTTGGTCAATCCCAACAACATCGACCGCGTCAACGGCGACAAACCAAACCGGGAAGTGTCCGATACCTGAACCCGAGCCGGATGCCGGGCCGACAGGTAATTCGCCATCACCACAATCGCCGCCATCGCCAGCACACCCAACAGCACCTGCCCGCCCATGGCCCACCGGCGCCAAAGCGAGAAACCGGAATTGGAATTGGAATGCTCAGCCATAACCCTCACCTCCACCGCCGGCTCTCCACTACTTTCAAGGTCAGAAACAGAAACAAGGCCGTCAAACTCCCGTAGTAAATCACCGGACGGGAATCCACCACCCCGCGCGCAAACAACTCCATGTGCTCCGTCATCGCAATGTGCCGGAACACCGGGGCCGACCACGTCTCCGATGGCACCGGCACCAGATTCCTCAAACCCAGCACAAACAACACGGCACAAAACCCAAACGCCAGAATCGCCGCCAAGACCTGGCTCTGCGTCACCGCCGACGCCAAACCGCCCATCGCCATAAACGCCGACCCAATCACCAGTATCCCCACATACGTACTCAGCGCCGTCGCCAAATCAAAAGCCACCTGCCCGTCGGTAAAACGCTGGATCACCAGCAAACACAACAACAACGGCAGCCACGTCAGCGCATAAAACAACATCGTCCCGCTATACTTCGCCAACACCACCTGCACATCACTCACCGGCGTCGTCATCAAGGTCTCATACGTCCCGCTAAAACGCTCCGCCGCATACGACCGCATGGTGATCACCGGCGCAGTCACCACCAATATCACCCAGAAATAAAAGGTGTTGCAAAACACCTCCCCCAACGGGGCCGACGTCGGGGCCCCGTTCAGCTTGTAAAGCACGTCCACAAAACTAAACCCCAGCACCAACAACACCGCACCAATCACCGCATACCCCGTAAACGAGTTGAAATACATCCCCAGCTCCCGACGCACCAATGTCAAATAGGCCTGCATCAAAAACCCTCCTCCCCTTCCTCCAACTCGTCGTCCGCCCCACCCGTCACCCGCACAAAAATATCCTCCAACGAAACCCGGCTCAAACTCAGCTCGCGCAACCCCCACCCGCGACGACTCACCTGCTCATAAACCGCCGACCTCACATCCACCTCCGGCCGCACCACCAGCAGACAACGCCAGTAATCCCCGGCCGATGGCGCCACATCAAAAGACTGCACTTCCGCCATCTCCTCCCAACACGCCCGCAACTCCGCCTCCGGCGCCCTCACCTCCACCACCACCTGTGCCGCATCACTCGCCAATGCCTGCAGGTTCTGCGTCGTGTCCGCCGCCAAAATCCGCCCCCCGTTCATAATCAACACCCGCGAACACGTCATCTCCACCTCGGATAAAATATGCGTCGAAATCAAAATCGTGTGGCTACGCCCCAGCGACTTCACCAGCCGCCGCACCGACCGGATCTGATGCGGATCCAAACCAATCGTCGGCTCATCCAAAATCACCAGCTCAGGCTCGTGCACCAACGAATCCGCCAAACCCACCCGCTGACGGTAACCCTTCGATAAATGCCCCACTATCTTCCGGCTCACATCCACCAACCCGCACTGCTCCATCACGGTATCCACCCGACCCGCAACCCGCCCCCGTGCCAAACCCTTCAACCGCGCCCGAAACTTCAGGTAATCCCTCACCCGCATGTCCACATGCAACGGATTGTTCTCCGGCATATACCCAATCCGACGCCGCACCTCCCGTGACTCAGTCGAAACATCATACCCCGCAATCCGCGCCGTCCCCGATGTCGCCGGCATAAAGCCCGACAATATCCGCATTGTCGTGGTCTTTCCCGCTCCGTTCGGCCCCAGTAAACCCACTACTTCACCACGCCCCACGCTAAACGTCATGCCGGACACAGCCGTGTGTCCCGCATAACGCTTCGTCAAATCCCTCACCTCTATCAACGGTGAATCACTCATCCGTAAAGCCGCCTTTTATCCGGAACAATGCCTCCCGGGCCATCCTAAAGTCTTAGCTCACCCCGCAACCTCTCCACCGCCGCCCGAACACGAGCCGCCACCCCCCCCACCTCCCACTCCCTATTGTCCCAACCCCAGCTAAACCGAATCGTCCCCCGCGCCTCCCCCGCACTCCGACCCATCGCGGTCAATACCCGCGACGGCCGAATACTCCCCGTCGAACAAGCCGACCCCGTCGACACACACACACCCCCCGCGTCCAACATCAACATCAACGCCTCACCATCCACCCCCTCAAAGGACAGGTTCGATGTGTTGGGCAGCCGATGCTCCACCGAACCATTCACCCGCACCCCCGCTACTGTCTCCAATAGCTCCGTCTCCAACGCATCCCGATACCCCCGCACCCGATCGCGGTATTCATCCAGTCGGCCCACCGCCAGCTCAGCCGCCATACCCATCCCCACCACCCCGGCCACATTCTCCGTCCCCCCGCGCCGACCCGATTCCTGCCCGCCCCCCACCACCCACGGATGAAACACCGTCCCCCGCCTCACATACAAACAGCCCACCCCCTTCGGCGCCCGAAACTTGTGCCCCGATAACGACAGGAAATCCGGCCGCAACTCAGCCACATCCAGCCGCAGCTTCCCCGCCACCTGAACCGCATCCACATGCAACGGCACCCCCCTCCCACGACACAGTTCAGCCACCCCTCCCACCGGCCCCAACACCCCCGTCTCGTTGTTGCCCCAAATCATCGAAACTAACGCCGTGTCCGGACGCAACACACGCTCCACCTCCCCCAAATCCACCAACCCCTCCGCATCCACCGGAACCACACTCACCTCATACCCCCTGGATTCATAGCCCGCACACACCTTCACCACCGCCGAATGCTCCACCGCCGTCGTCACCACATGCCTCCGGCCCGGCTCAGCCTGCAGGGCACTCCAGATCGCCGTGTGAATGGACTCAGTCCCGCACGCCGTAAAGACCACCTCATCCTCACCCGCCCCCAATAAACCCGCCACCTGTCCCCGCGCCCGCTTCACCCCAGCCGCCACCTCCCTCCCAAAACGATACCCACTCGATGGATTACCCCATAACTCCTCCAAATACGGCCGCATCACCCCATACACCTCCGGATCCACCCGCGTCGTCGCATTGTTATCTAGATAAATCATCCGAAACCCCGAAACCTAATCAGCTCACTCCCCAAACGAAAGACCGATTCCAACCCAACCTCCCCAGGGCATCCGCCCTCAAGGATCCCCCTTTCCAGCCCCAGTCATTCCATCGAAATCGAAATCGCTATCGGTATCGGTATCGGCAACCAGTAGTCAAAAAACAGCGGTCGTGGACCAGCCCTCCAATCATCCCATCCCCCAGCTACCAGCTACCAGCTTCTAGCTCCCTGCGTGCCGCCCCCGCGGCAGCACGCTCTCCTCTCTCCTCTCTACCGTCTACCTGCGTTCCGCCACCCCGGAACGCAAAAGCCCTCAGCGCTCAGCCCTCAGCCCTCAGCGCTCTGCGCTTCCCGCTTCCCGCTTTGCGCTTCCCGCCTCAAACCGGTTGACAAGGCCCACAACCCATGCAATCGTAAGTAACACAAGTAAGTCAGTAATGAATATGCAGCCGAGCCAA
>JBJOII010000182.1:0-6875 GCA_046047235.1 Verrucomicrobiota bacterium
CACGCCAACTTCCAGCTTAACCAGGACGGTGACTCCATCTTCCTCTACACCCCCGAACTCGAACTCGTCGATAGCGTGCAGTTCGGACCACAAAGCCCCAACACATCCCAGGGACGCCTACTCGATGGATCAGACTCCCTCCTCTTCTTCCCGGATTCCGCCAGCCCCGGCCAAGCCAATTACCTCCCTCTCCAAAACATCGTCATCAACGAACTCCTCGCCCACACCGACCCGCCCCTCGAAGATGCAGTCGAACTCCTCAACACCGGAAACGAAACGGTCAACCTCAGCGGCTGGTTCCTCAGCGACAACCCCTCCGATCCCCGGAAATTCCAATTGCCCCCCGATACCTGGCTCGATCCAAACCAAACTCTCGTCGTCTACCAATACCAGTTCGGTACCCCGGATAACGAAGTCGAAGCCCCCCCACGCTTCAACCTCAGCTCCGCTTACGGAGAATCCCTCACGCTCTGCGCAGCAGACGAAGCCGGCAACCTCACCGGCCATAGAACCTCCGTCAACTTCGGCGCCACCGCCAACGGTGTTTCCTACGGGCGAATCCCCACCAGCACAGGCTTCGACCTCGCCCCCCTCCTCTACACCACCTTCGGCCAGGACTCCCCCAACTCCCTGGAAGAGTTCCGCCTCGGCTCCGGCCTCCCCAATTCCCAGCCGCTCATCGGCCCAATCCTAATCTCCGAAATCTTCTACGCCCCCAATAACACCTCCACGAATTCGTCGGAGTTCGTCGAGCTCTGGAACACCTCCAACCAACCCACACCACTCTACGACCCCGAACTCCCCGAGAATACCTGGCAGCTCACCGGCGCCATACACTTCCAGTTTCCACCCGCCACCACCATCCCCGCAAATAGCACGCTCCTCGTCCTACCCTTCAACCCCGAAACTGAACCCGACCAACTCGCCACCTTCCTCCTCAACCACCCCGAAGCTCAAACCATAACCGGCCCCTACACCGGCAGCCTCAATAACAGCGGAGAAACTCTCGAACTCCTCCGTCCCGATACCCCCCAGCCGGCAACCGCCCCCGATGCCGGCTTCATCCCCTACATCCTCGTGGAACGGGTCAGCTACTCCCCCCTCCCACCATGGCCCACACCCACCAACTCCACCGACTCACTCCAGCGCATCCCGGACGCAACCGCCTACGCCAACGACCCCACCAGCTGGATGCTCACAACCACCTCCGCAGGCACCCCACCCATCCAGTCCCCGCAACCCCAACCCACCCTGCAATGGACCGAACCCAGCCCGGGTTCCATCCAGATCCAATTCCAGACCGAAGCCAACACCTCCTACTCCCTCCTCTACTCCCCCGACCTCAACTCCTCCCCCTGGTCCAAACTCACCGATGTCCCAGCCCACGATTCTCCCCAAACCATCATGATCACCGATAACCCCACCACCGCGCGATTCTACCTCCTCGTCTCCCCCGCCGTTCCCTGAAAGCATCAAGCCGGAGGGAACTTCCCTCCGGCTCAAAAACTCAACCGGCCTGAACGGATCAGTGCCTCACAATCTCAAAAGCCTCCGGCTCCGATACCGCCGTCGCCGCAGCAGGCTTGCCGTTCCGCTTCAAGGACGGCATCTTAAAACCACCTAGCCCACCCCCCCCAGCCGGACTCTGCACAATCGGCCCAACCGCAACCTGCCCCCCCGCACGAGCCCCGTGAATCACCCGGCCCAAATCACCCACCACAACCTGCAGATCCGCCGCCTGACCCTTCAGTTCCTCACTCGCCGCAGCTGACTCCTCCGCAGCAGCGGCATTCGCCTGAACCACCCCATCCACTCGACTCACCGCACGTGATATGTCCGCAATCTGCTCAGCCTGCGTCCGGCTCCCCTCATCCACACTCCGCGCCAACGACCCAATCCCATCCACCTCGGTCGCAATCCGCTCCAAGGTCGCCCGAACTTCCTCAGTCACTTCCACCCCCTGACGCGCACTGTCACTCGACTCATCCAATAGCTTGGTCGTGTCCCGCGCCGCCTGCGCACTCCGCTGCGCCAAACTCCGCACCTCCTCAGCCACCACCGCAAACCCCTTCCCCGCCTCACCCGCCCTCGCAGCCTCAACCGCCGCGTTCAACGCCAATAGGTTCGTCTGAAACGCAATCTCATCAATCGACTTCACAATCGTCGTGGTCTGGTTTGCTGCCTTCTCAATCCGCATCACAGCCTCCGACATCCGCTGCATCGCCGAACTCCCCACCCGCGTCGCCTCCGATGCACTCCCCGCATGCACCGATACATCCGCCGATAACTTCGCGTTCCGATTGGTCAAATCAGTAATCTCATGCAACGCCGCACTGATCTCCTCCAAACTCGCCGCCTGGTCCGCCGCCCCATTCGCCAGTCCCGTACTCGCCTCGGCCACATGCGATGACGAGGAGGAAACACTCTCCGTGTTCAATGTCAGCCGACCAATGATCCCCTCCACCGGCTTCACCACCGACTTCGACACCATCACGTAAAACACTCCCGACGCTAACAGAAGAAACAAAACGGTCGCACCCGCCTTCTTCATCGCCGAGGCCTGCAGCATCGCATCCACATCGTCCAACGATTGCACCACCTCAAACGCCCCACGCACATCCCCCACTTTCCAGTTCTCCATCTTCGCGCCGGTCGGATCCTCCCCACGATCGTTCCCCCAAATCTCCATGCTCGTCGCCGGATCCCCATGACACAACATGCACTCCGCCGTCAGCCGAATCGGATGAAAATACCGGATCGCATTCAACTCCTCGTCAATCATCGAAAACGATTCCAGCTTCTCGTTCTCGAATTTCCGCAAAACTTCAGCCTCAATCTCGTCCGGCGTGTTCTTGTCATTTCTCGGATCAAATTTCGGCACCCGAAACTCATAACCACCCTCCTTGGCCTTAGCCATGGTCACTTTCCAGGCGGTCACTACCGGAACCGACGCCACGACGAGATCAACTTTCCCCTCATCGGCCCACGCCCGTAGAGTTTCCTTGGTAAAGACCCCATCCTGCCACTTCTCCGCCATCTCCTCCCGAGACGCCTCGGCCGCTAAAATAATGCTGGCAGCCTTCTCTTTATACAAATCGACCGCCTGCTGCCGGGCGTGCCTAAGTGAAAGCACGTTCAAGGCAACCGCAAGCGCCACAAAACCCGCCAAAACCATCACAATGATTTTTGTCCTGAGATTTAAAGTCATGAACCCTAAAACGGCTCACCGCCAAACTGATTAACAGGCTATTTCAGCCAGATGGCTTAATATTTATAACCACCTGGTTACAAGGCAGTTGCGAAATTTAGACAAATTCTGTACAGGGATAAACGAAACCGAAACAGAATTAGCAACCTTGATTTTTGAAGCAAATACCCAACCCGTAGTCAGCAGATTCCCCTACAAAGCCCCGCCTATTCCGGAGGCACCCAGTCGCTCGACTCCTTAAACTTCCGCTGAATCCGCTTCCACTTGTAACGGTGATACATCCCGTCCGCCAAAAGGTAGATAGAAAACAACGCAGCAGCCCCCACCACCAAGGCAAAAACAACAGCCTCAGATCCAGAGCCAAAGAAGCCGCGCGCGTTTTGGAAGAGATCGGACACAAAAAGAAGATAACGATCCAGTTTGCGGAGTCAATGGACTACTGCGCACCGAACAAGCCCCTTTGTGCTCGACATCCATGCATCCCCGCTGGCACTAAAACGGCATTGGGCTGTGGCGGAAAACCAGCCCGGGCTTGCCAGCTCACCACAAAAACCGCATGACCAACGACCCTTTCAGCTCAATCTACCAACGCCTCACCCAGCTGACGCTGGCCTCCTCATCCCCAACCTCAGGCGCATTCTCCGAAATCGCCCTCGACCTTTTCCAACTGCAGTTCGAACAGGTCACACCCTACAAACAATACTGCCTCGCGCTTCACCACACCCCGAATTCCGTCCGGGAGATCACCGACATCCCCCCACTCCCAACCTCCGCCTTCAAGGAATTCCAACTCACCAGCCTCCCCCCAAGCGAACACCACCACGTGTTCCGCTCCAGTGGAACCACCAGCAGCGAAACCAGCCAGCACTTCCACTCCCACTCCTCCCTCGCCCATTACCAAAGCCTCGTCCTGCCCTGGTTCAAGTATCACCTGCTCCACGACCTGCCCCACATCACCTTCCTCAACCTCATGCCCGACAGCCAGCAGGCCCCTCACTCCTCCTTGGCCGCCATGATGGAATCCGCCATCCGTAACTTCGGCACGCCCGATTCTCAAAGCCTAGGATCCGTCGACCCAAACCACCTCTGGCACCTCAACCCAACCCAGATCACCCGTAGCCTCCAGAACCAGTGCAATGCCGGAGAACCCTGCCTGGTCTCCGGAACAGCCTTCGGGTTCGTCGAACTCCTCGACCACCTCGCCAACAACCAAATCCGCCTCACTCTCCCCAACGGCTCCCGGGTCATGGAAACCGGAGGCTATAAAGGACGCACCCGACAACTCCCCAAAGCCTCTCTCCATTCCCTCATCACCCGCCACCTCGGAGTCCCCCCCTCCCACATCGTCAGTGAATACGGCATGTGCGAACTCAGCTCCCAGGCCTATGACCGCATCGTAGGCACCACCTCGCCCCGCCAATTCCGCTTTCCCCCATGGTGCCACGCCCGACTCGTCGAGCCCGGCACCAACCAGCCCCCAGCTCCCGGCGACCCCGGACTGATCACGCTGCTCGACCTCGCCAATGTCCGCTCCATCATGTCCATCCAAACCGGCGACCTCGGAATCGGTAATGCCAACGGCTTCGAAATCCTCGGACGCGCAACAGGCACCATCAACCGCGGATGCTCGCTCCTCCAATCCTAATGGAACTCCCCAATTACTTCATCGCCGACCTGCCCGCTGGCGCCACGCTCTCCAGCACCATGCTCACCGAGGCCTGTCAGGCCCTCAAACGGAACCGACAACAATACCTCGCCAACCGCCCCACCCAGGCCATCGTCGATACCCTCTGCGAAATCGGCCATAACTGGCTCCAGCCCGATGACCCATTCCGCCAACTCGCCCTCGAACACGGCCCAGCCCAAACCGGCTTCTCCCGGGAAACCCTCGCCGCCGGACTGGATGCCCTGTTCCATCGACTCAACTTCACCGAACTCCAATCCCTCATCCTCCAGGAACTCGGCCACCCCGAACGCCTCGACCGCTTCGTCGTCACTGAACCGGAACTCAAAACCAGCCGTAGCTCCATCGCCATCGGCCCCGAACTCCTGGTCCACTTCTCCGCCGGCAATATCCCCAGCTCCACCCTCGTCAGCCTCATCCTCGGCCTGCTCGCCCGCTCCGCCCAGTTCGTCAAATGCTCCCAGGGCAACGACCTCCTCCCACGCCTATTCGCCCACTCTCTCTACGCCATAGAACCTAAACTCGCCTCCTGTATCGAACTCGCCACCTGGCCCGGCGGCACGCTCCCACTCGAATCCACTCTCTTCGAACAAGCCTCCTGCATCACCGCCCAAGGGAGTGACGAAACGCTCAAAAACCTCCGCCAACGCATCCCCCCACCCGTCCGCTTCCTCGGCTACGGCCACAAGGTCAGCTTCGGCTACGTCGCCCGCGAAGTCATGTCCCGCTTCCACGCCCGCGAACTCGCCACCCAGGCCGCCCATGATGTCGCCGCATGGGACCAGCTCGGCTGCCTCTCCCCCCACCTCTACTACGTGGAAAACCACGGCAGCGTCACCCCCGAACTCTTCGCCCAATGGCTCGGAGAAGAACTGGAAAAACTCCAAGCCGTCACCCCTCGTGCAAAGCTACCCCCCGAGACCGCAGCCCACCTCGCCGATCGCCAGGCCCTCTACCAACTCCGCGCCGCTAATACCCCCTCCACCCGCATCTGGCGAAGCCCCGGCAATACCCACTGGACAGTCGTGCTCGAAGACGAACCCCGCTTCCAAACGTCCTGCCTCCACCGCTTTGTCTACGTCAAGGGAGTCAATGACCCCGACGAAGCCCTCCACGCCACCACAGCCCTCGAAGGTAAAATCTCAACGGTCTCCCTCGCCGCCATGGGACAACGCGCTCAGGAAATCGCCCTAGCACTCGCCAAATGGGGCGTCACCCGCATCTGCCCCTTCGGCAAAATGCAGGACCCACCCCTCCCCTGGCGACACGACGGCCACCCCGCCCTCGGAGACCTCCTCACCTGGACCGACTGGGAACAATAAACCCCGAACACAAAACCTGTAGACCGATGAAACTCGAACTCCGCAAAACCTTCCAATTCGAAGCCGCACACCACCTCCCCAACGTCCCTCAAGACCACAAATGCCGACGCCTCCACGGACACAGCTTCCAGGTCGAAGTGGTGGTCAGCGGGGAATGCGACCCCCACTACGGCTGGGTCATGGACTACGCCGATATCACCAAGGCCTTCAAACCGCTCTGGAAACAACTCGACCACTACTACCTCAATGAAGTGCCCGGACTCGAAAACCCCACCAGCGAAAACCTCGCACTCTGGATCTGGACCCACCTCAAACCCAACCTCCCCGAACTCACCGAACTCGTCGTCGCCGAAACCTGCACCGCCCGCTGCGTCTACCGCGGCCCCAACCCCTGACCTCTGAAACCGTGGAGGATGTCCGCATGAACACGCCCTTACATGAATAGGGACCTCCGTTCGTTGATTACGGTGATATTCAATCTGCGATATCCCGGATCCGGGCATCTCCAATCGCCAACCGAAGCCTTCGATACCGATAGCAATCCCGATCCCGATTTCGCTAGCTCAGAAGCGCCAAATGCTGAGTGGGCCCCGCGCGGGTCCCTGGGCGAATGAGCTGAGAATTGGGGGGCGGGGGGGGGGGGGGGGGGGGGGGGGGGGGG
>JBJOII010000183.1:0-9110 GCA_046047235.1 Verrucomicrobiota bacterium
TCACCTACAAAGGCCAGGAAATCACCGTCAAAGAACTCACGGAATCCGCGTTCAAAGGCATTGATATCGCCCTCTTCAGCGCCGGCGGATCCATCTCAAAAACCTTCGCTCCCGCCGCCGTCAAAGCCGGCTGCGTGGTCGTCGACAACTCCAGCGCCTTCCGGATGGACGACTCCGTCCCCCTCGTCGTCCCGGAGGTCAACCCCCAGGACGTCAAAGGTCATAACGGCATCCTTGCCAATCCGAACTGCACCACCGCAGTCACCCTCATGGCCCTCTACCCGCTCCATCAGGCCTTCCATTGCAAACGCATCTTCGCCTCCAGTTACCAGGCCGTCTCCGGCACCGGCGCCAAAGCCATCGAAGAACTCAAAAATCAGGTAAACCAAATCGCAAATGACCAACCCGTCACCCGCGAAGTCTACCCCCACCAGATCGCCTTCAACGTCCTCCCCCACGTCGATTCCTTCCTCCCCACCGGCTACACCAGGGAAGAAATGAAAATGGAAAACGAAGGTCGGAAAATCATGCACCACCCAACCTTCCGGGCCAGCGTCACCTGCGTCCGCGTCCCCGTCTACCGCGCCCACTCCATCGCCGTCAGCGCCGAGTTCGAAAAGCCCGTCACCGTCGAGGCCGCCCTCGAGGTCCTCCGTAAAGCCCCCGGACTCGATGTTATCGACGACCCCGCAAATAACTCCTATCCTCTGCCCCTCGTCCAAGCGGAAAAAGATAACTGCGCCGTCGGCCGCCTCCGTCAAGACTGTGCACTCGATAACGGACTCTGCTTCTGGGTCTCCGGCGACCAACTACTCAAAGGCGCCGCCCTCAACGCCGTCCAAATCGCCGAAGAACTCCTGAAATAACCCAACCCAAAACCCTCTCTCGCAAAGCCCGGGCATAGCCCCGGGCTTTTTCCTGCCCCCACACCCTCAGCCCTCAGCCCTCAGCCCTTCCCGCTTACCCCTTCCCGCTTGGCGCTTCCCGCCCCGCCCCCAGCGCCTCCACCTCCCTCTCCCGCTCCCGAATAGCCTCCGGATTCGGACTCACCTCCTCCAACCGCTTCAGCCATTCCAAAGCCTCCCCATAACGTCCCGCAGCTTCATCCATCTCCGCCAAGCGTCCCAAAATCGACGCATGCAATAATCGATTCGAATCCTCCTTGCCCGCCTCCACCACCTCCCACCGATCCAACGCCGCCAATAACAAGTTCTTCCCCCGAACCCCATCACCCCTCCCCTCATACAACAACATCCCCAGCTCAAACAAAATCGAGGGATCAGCCGCCCTCGGATCCCGCCGCACGGAATGACGCAAAACCTCCTCCGCCTCATCCACCCGACCCAACCCGTCCCGCAACCAATAAGCCGTCGTCACATACGCCTGCACATTGTCGGGATCCAACTCCAACGACACCTTCAACCAAGGCAACATCTCCTTCGCATCCCCACCCTCCAAGTGAACGTGATCCGCCGGCATCAACCTCCCGTTCAACCATCCTACCCAACCACCCGCACCCGCTGCCTCAACTCCAGCCTCACCATGATCATGGCCGCAATCCTCATCATGCACATGCCCAGCCTCAACCCCCTCCCCATGGTCACAGTGCTCATCATGCACATGCCCCTCATCCCCCTCCTCCGCTTCCTCGTGATCATGCCCACCCCCCCCCGCCGCCCCCGCAGAACCCCCAACCATGTGCAACTCCTCCTCCTGCTTCTGGTCAAAAATCGTCGGATACCGGCCCCGATGAAAATACGCATCCGCCTTCGCAAAAAAATGGTTGGCAAATAACCTCCGCCCATCCCCCAACAACATCGACAAAAAACCACCCTCACGATCCACCTGCACGCCTCGGGTACGCAAGCCCAGCACCGGGGCCAAACTCAACCCCGCACTCCATAACAAAACCAATACTAGCACCACCCGCACACCACTCATTGCGTCAATACCTTCCTCAAAAATAACCACCAGCCGCCCAATAAAAAGAAAGCCGAATACACCGCCCCATAGACCGTCGCCAACACAATCGCCACCCAGTCCCGCGCCGGCCAGTTGTGAATCACGACACTCCGCAAATCATAAAACTCCAAATGCGGTATCCCATAATACACCAGCATCGCCACCCACCCCCCAAACCCTCCAGTCTGCATCGCCACCTTGTACAAATGCTGACCCACAAACAAAATCCCCACGGTCACAATCAATACAATCGTCGCGTTCGATGACGGCGCCGCAAAAACCAACGACCCCGCCAATGTCATCGCAATCACCAACCCCAAAAACATCCAATGCATCCACACCGCCTGCACGTAACCCACAAACGGCAACTCATGCTCCCGTGACGCACTAATCGCCCCGAAAAATACATAAAAAACCACCAGCGCTACCCCGCTCGCCACCCAACAACCCAAATACTTGCCAAGCAATACCTGCGCCCGACTCACCGGCTTCGCCAATAACGGAAACAAGGTCTTCGACTCCAGCTCAGCCGGTATCTGCCGCGCCGCCGTCATCACCGCCATGGCCAACGACGATACCCATATCAACAAAAGACAAACCTCCTTCAAATACCGAACCACGTGATCCTCATTGAAGAAATTTACACTCCCCAAAACCAGCGTGATCAACGCCGTCAGGATGAACAATACGTAGAAATCCTTGCGCCGATACAACTCCTTCCCCACCACCTGCGCTATCGCCATCACTTTGCTCATTTCACCTCACCTCCATAACCCACGATCTTCAAGAATACCTGCTCCAAACTCCCCGCCTCTCCCCCAGTCAATTCCTCCACCGTCCCCACCGCCCGAATCTCACCCGCATTTAAAATCGCCACCCGATCACACACCGTCTCCACCTCCCCCAACTCGTGACTCGAAAAAAACACGGTCCGCCCCTCATCCTTCAACCGCTGGATAATCTCCCTCACTTTCATCCGACCCAAAGGATCCAAACCACTCGTCGGCTCGTCCAATAACAATAAGTCCGGCTCGTTAATCAAAGCCTGCGCCAACCCCACACGCTGCTGCATCCCCTTGGAAAAATGCCGAATCGCCCGACCCCGCACATGCTCCAGCTCCACCAGCTTCAATAACCGCTCCACCCTCCTGTCTGCCTCCCCACGCGGAATCCCAAACAACTTCGCGTAAAACCTCAGGATCTCCTCCGCAGTCAAAAACTTGTAGTAATACGTCAGCTCCGGCAAATACCCAATCCGCTGCCGCGCAATCGGCTCCCGCACATCCACCCCAAATAACGCAGCCCTACCCCCCGACGGCGGCGTAAACCCCAGCAAGACCTGCATCGTTGATGTCTTCCCCGCCCCGTTGGGCCCCAAAAAACCAAAGACCTCCCCCGCAAACACCTCCAGGGAAAGCGCCCTCACCGCCACATGCACCTTCTGTCGTATCGCTTTCGGGCGATACTCCACCCTCAGCCCCTCAATCTGAATAATTGGCTCCATTCGCAGACTCGTATCTATGAAACGTAGCATTATTGAAAGCCTCCATCACCCCATGTCAACGGTGATACCCCCCAATAACACCCAACCTTCATCGACATTCCGTAAAGCACACGCTTGCCCATAAGTGAAGTAATACATATCCTCCACAACAACCCCAAAGAGCGTTACTTATGACAAAACCCACCCCAACCCTCCAAACCCGCCGCAACTTCCTCAAAACCTCCACCACCACCCTCGCCGGGGCGACCCTCGCCACCGCTACCCCCAAACCAGGCTACGCGGCCGAAAAGAATACCATCAAAATCGCCCTCGTCGGCTGCGGCGGACGTGGCACCGGCGCCGCCAGCCAAGCCCTCTCCACCCAAGGCCCCACAAAACTCTGGGCCGTCGCCGATGTCTTCCCCAGTAAAGCCGAATCCACCCACGCCCAACTCCGGGAACGCTTCCCCCAACAAGTCGACGTCCCCCCGGAACGCCAGTTCAGTGGCTTCGATGCCTACAAAAAAGCCATCGACTCCCTAGATCAGGATGACATCGTCCTCCTCGCCACCCCTCCCGCCTTCCGCCCCTTGCACCTCGAATACGCCGTCAAAAAAGGCGTCCATGTCTTCATGGAAAAATCGTTCGCAGTCGACGCCCCAGGCATACGCCGGGTCCTCGAAGCCGGCAAACTCGCCTCCACCAAAAACCTCAAGATCGCCACCGGCCTCATGAGCCGCCACTCCATCCCCCTCGAACAGGCGGTCCAGCAAATCCACGAAGGCATCATCGGCGATGTCATCACTGCCTGGGCCTATCGCATGCACGGCCCCGTCGGCATCAGCCCACGTGACCCCAATACACCCGAACTCGCCCACCAAATCGCCAACTATAGCTGCTATACCTGGCTCAACGGCAGCTTCATCGTCGATTGGCTGATCCATAACATCGACGTCTGCTGTTGGATCAAAAACGACTGGCCAACCTCCGTCCAGGGCATGGGCGGACGCCAGGTCCGTACCGACGCCGATGAACTCTTCGACCACTACTTCGCCGAATACACCTTCCCGGATGGCACCCGCATGGCCGCCCAAGGCCGCCATATGCGCAATTGCTACGAGTTCTTCGGAGATATCATCCAAGGCACCCAAGGCTCCGCCGTCCTCGGCGAAGGCCAACCCGTCCCCATGATCTTCAAAGGACACCAGCGCCGCCCCAGCGACCTCCTCTGGCGCTATCGCGGCCCCGCCACCGACGCCTACCAGCACGAACACGACCTCCTCTTCGACGCCATCCGAAATAACAAGCCCTACAACGAAACCGAACGCAGCGCCAAATCATGCCTCGCCGCCATCATGGGCCGAATGGCCTGCGAAGGCGGAAAAACCGTCACCTGGGAAGAAGCCCTCAACTCCTCACTGGAACTCGCCCCCAACCTCGCCGGCCTCTCCTCCCTCTCCGACCCTGCCCCCGTCCAACCCAACGACCACGGCGCCTACCCCATCGCCCTGCCAGGCCAAACTGTGCCACTCTAACCCCAACATCCCCCATACCCATAACCCACGCGGAAAGCCCGCCCCAGACTACTCACCGGCCTCGCCCTCCCCACCAGCAGCCGCCCCCTTGGCCCGCTTCCTCGGCGACCCGTCCGGACGCGGCAGCGGAGCCGGAGGCTTGCCCGTCAACAAATACGAAATCCTTGGCTTGTTCCCAAAAACCGCAGGCGCCGGCTTGGATTCAGCCCCCGCCACAGCACTCTCCACCGGCTTCGCCTCAGGCGTTACCGCCGGCTTGCTCGCCACTTCCCCAGCCGTCGCCGCCGAGGACACCGCAAACCGGGCCTCACTGCTCCCCGGCCGAACCAACTCAGCCATCGGTAACATCCCGCTCGCCATAACCGCCTTCTTCCTCGAAGGCTGCTTCACCTTCAAATGCGAACGACACACCGGACAAATACACGACAGATCCTGCTGCTCCTCCTCCAACTTGGGCGCAGGACGGGACACCGGCTTCGGCTCCGGCCTGGACACCACCGGCTCCGCCTTCTTCTCCACCGCGCCCGCAGGTGCCGGCTTCCGTAAAACTACCGTCGGATCCTCCTCCCTCACCTCCGCCGGCTTCTGCACCAACCGCTCCACCGGCGTCGCCGGCTTCACTGCCTCCGGAGAAACCTCCTCCAGCCGGGGAATCAATAGCTCCCCACCACACCCGGGACAGCCAATCTTTAAACCCGCATGACCACTGTCACACTTGATCTTCTGCCCGCAGGACGGACACGCAAATTTAATGTCACTCATAGCACAGCTCCGTTGACACAGCCCCAGCTGCGCCGCCCAAAAACCCTAGTGATCCCCGCCCCGCTGTGCAAGGTGCACATCAAACCAGTCCGCAAATCGCATGATGTCCAAAGGCATCGTCAACCAACCGTGCTCCCCACCCTTGTGCACCTCCAGCTGAATCGGCCTCCCCACTCCCTTCGCCTTCTCCGCAAACCACTCCGATTGCTCCAATGGAGTCAGCGTGTCCGCATCCCCGTGCACAATCAAAACCGGCGGCAAATTGCTGCTCACATGGTAAATCGGCGACAAATCCCTCCCCACCGTCTTCCATAACTCAAAATCCGTCCCCGCCGCCCCAAACGCCTTGCGAAAACTCTTCGGCGGCCCGCCATCCCCAAGGTTCTCCGTCGACTTGCCCAAATTCAATAAGTCCGTCACCGGAAAAAAAATCGCCACCGCCTGCACCGCACTGCTCTCCCGATCCACCTCATCCTCCGCATCCGGATCACCCCCGCCCCCGCGCGTCGCTAGCATCAAACTCAAATGCCCCCCGGCACTCCCGCCCGTCACCCCCAATCGACCCGGATCCACCCCATACTCCCCCGCATGATGACGCACATAACGCACCCCGCGATTCACATCCTCCACAATCTCCATCACCGATGCCTCCGGCTGGGATATATGGTAAATCGCAAACACGGTGTAACCCCGACGCAGTAACGGTGCCGCAATCCACGCATCAAAACTGCCCGGCGCTCCCGATTTCCAACTCCCACTCACCATCATCATCACTCCCAACCCATTCGGCTTCGTCGGCCGCAATACATCCAGATACAACGCCCGCTCCCCACGCCTCCCATACTCCACCCCGTCCTTCCGCTCCACATCCGGATGCAAATACACCCACCCACCCGCAGCTACCGCCGACACCAGAACTACCAACCCCGCCAACCCCAACAACAACCTCTTCATTAAACGACGCCAGGACATGCCGCGAACCATACCCACCCCCTACCCCGATTCAAGCCGCCAATACCCCCCCACGCCCAGATCGAATTGCACGGATTCGCGTGACGATCGTCACACGAATCCGAGCACAGCACTCCAACATCTAAAGCACGTTCCAAATCATGCATCCTGCCCCCGCTTCCCCCCACCATCCAAGCCTGACCTGCCTCACCCTGCTCCTGCTCTGCTCCATCACCCACAGCCGGGCAGAAAAACGCCCGCTCAACCTCCTCGATGTAGCCCGCATCCGGCAGGTCTCCGAACTCGCGCCCAGCGATTCAGGACAACACATCGCCTACACACTCTCCGTCCCTCGCCGCCCGCTCACCGAGGACGATGGCCCCGCGTGGCAGGAACTGCACGTCGTCACACCCAACCACACCTCACGCCCCTTCATCACCGGCCCGGTCAATGTCACCGGTATCCAATGGCGCCCCAATTCACACGAAATCTCCTTCCTCCAAAAACGCACCGGCGATGAACAAACCAGCCTCTATTCCATCCCAGTCAATGGCGGCGAAGCCACCCGCATCGCCACCCATGCCACCGGGATAGGAACCTACGACTGGAACCCCGACGGCTCACAAATCGCCTTCCTCACCAAGGCAGAAACCCCCAAGGAACAAAAGGACGACGAAAAGAAGGGCTTCGCAGCAGAAGTCTTCGAAGAAGATTGGCAGCCCACCAAGGTCTGGCTCGTTGCCGCATCAGCCCCCCCCGACCCCTGGTTAGACCAGGAACCCGTCCAGCCCACACCACTAGACCTCCCCGGCTCGGCCCACGCCGTGAAATGGAGCCCCAATGGACAACTGCTCGCCATCAGCCTTACCCCCACCCCAGGTGTCGATGACACCCTCATGCGCCAGAAAATCCACATCTACAACCCCCAGACCCAAACCGTCACAGCCACCATCGAAACCCCAGGCAAACTCGGCCAGTTCGAATGGAGTCCCGACAGCAGCCAGCTCTGCCTCATCGCCACCACCGACATCCACGACCCAAAAGAAGGCCGACTCCTCGTCGCCCCCGTAACCGGCGGCATCCCCACCGAAATCGTCCCGAATTACCTCGGGCACTTCTCCCGCCTCAGCTGGGCCACCCCACACACAGTCCTCGCCCTCGGCCAAACCGGAACCACCAGTGAAATCCTCTCAGTCCAAATCGGACAGCCCCCCACCCAAATCCTCCCAGCCAACCAAATCGTGGTGGACGACCTCACCCCAACCGCTAACGCCACACACATCTTCCTCATCGCCCAATCACCAAACCACCCCCCGGAACTCTACCAACTCAACCCCCAACAACCGGAACCCGAACGCCTCACTGACTCCAACCCCTGGCTGGCCGAAGTCCAGCTGGCGAAACAGGAAGTGGTCCGCTACACAGCACGCGATGGACTAGAACTCGAAGGCATCCTCGTCCACCCCCTCCACGACAATCCCCCGGGACAACGACACTACGAAAAATCCGGTCAACGCTACCCCCTCATCCTCACCGTCCACGGCGGCCCCGAATCCCACCAGGCCAACGGATGGGTCACCACCTACTCGCGCCTCGGCCAAATCGCCGCAACCGAGGGATTCGCAGTCTTTTACCCTAACTACCGCGGCAGCACCGGACGCGGCGTGGAATTCTCGAAACTCGGCCAGGGCGACTACGCCGGCGCCGAATTCAATGACCTCGTCGATGCCGTCCAACACCTCGTCAACCTCAAGCTCGTCGATCCCAAAAAAGTCGGTGTCACCGGAGGATCCTACGGCGGCTACGCCACCGCCTGGTGCGCCACCAAACTCACCGAACATTTCGCGGCCGGTGTCATGTTCGTCGGCATCAGCGACCATATCTCCAAGTTCGGCACCACGGATATCCCCGACGAAATGTACCTCGTCCACGCCAGACACTACCCCTGGGAAAAATGGGACTGGTTCCTCGAACGCAGCCCCATCCGCTACGCCGAACAAGCCCGCACACCCCTGCTCATCCTCCACGGCAAAGCCGATACCCGCGTCCACCCCTCCCAATCCCGTGAACTCTTCCGCTACCTCAAAACGCACGGCAATACCCCCGTCCGCCTGGTCGAATACCCCGGGGAAGGCCACGGCAACCGCAAAGCCGCCTCCCGACTCGATTACAGCATCCGCACCCTCCGCTGGTTCCAACACTACCTCTACGGCCAGGGCGGAAACCCTCCCCCCCACGAAATCAACCTCACCCCCTACCGCCCCAGCCAACCCTAACCCTCAAACCTCCAACCCTTAACCAATAACCAATAACCCACCTGCCCCCCCATCTCCTAGCTCCTACCTTCTAGCTCCTGCGCGATCTCCCATCTCCCATCTCCCATCTCCCATCTCCCATCTCCCATCTCCCATCTCCCA
>JBJOII010000184.1:0-12430 GCA_046047235.1 Verrucomicrobiota bacterium
GGCAGCTGCATCCGCGCCTTCTTTAGCGCCTCCTCCCCCTCCACCGCCGTCACAACATCATACCCCGCAGCCTTCAAATTAAAGGCCACAAGCTCAACCGCATCCGGCTCATCATCAACAACCAGTATCTTGGGCGTCACGCGGACCTTGGTTATCACGCCGCCAAATCTCCCACAACGCCCACAGGGTGACAAGACGGTTACATTCCCGTGTCAGCAGCCGCAACTCCCACCTGAAAGTCGTCCGCATGATACGAACTCCGCACCTTCGGCCCGCTCGCCACATGGCTGAACCCCATCTCCAATGCCAACCCCCTAAAATGCTCAAATTGCTCAGGCGCAATAAACTCCACCACCGGCAAATGCTTCAGCGTCGGCTGCAAATATTGACCCAAAGTCAATATGTCGCACCCATGCTCCCGCAGATCCCCCATCGCCACCAACACCTCCTCCTCCGTCTCCCCCAACCCCAGCATCATCCCGGACTTAACATGTAAACGCCCCCTCCCCATACCCGCCGCCATCCGCAATACCGCCAACGAACGATCATAGGTCGCCCGATGCCGCACCTCCGGAGTCAGCCTCCGAACAGTCTCCAAATTGTGGTTGAATACCGCCGGACCCGCCTCAACCACCAACCGCACCAAATCCTCGCGCCCACCAAAATCCGGCACCAATACCTCAATCACAATCCCCTCACCCACACCCCTCACCGTGCGAATCGTCTCACAAAAATGCCCCGCCCCACCATCCGCCAGATCATCCCGCGCCACCGCCGTGATCACGACATGCTTCAAACCCATCCGCCGCACCGCCTCCGCCACCCGCTCAGGCTCGTCCGCCTCCAGTGGCATAGGCTTCAAAGTCGATACGGCACAAAATCCACACGCCCGAGTACACCGGTCCCCCGCAATCATGAAGGTCGCCGTAGCCCTACTCCAACACTCCCAGTGATTCGGACAACGCGCACTCTCACACACCGTGTGCAAACTCAAACTGTCCAGCAAACTCCGCGTCTGCCGATAACTCGACGACGTCGGTAACTCCTGCCTCAACCATGCGGGTAACCGCGGTCGAGCCGCCGCCTCTATACCCCCACTCATCGCTCACCCCCCCCCTGACCCAGCCGCCCCCAAAAAGCCGCCAGCTCCCTAACGCCAAAATCCGCCAAAACCCGACCGTCCACCTCAATCACCGGCGCCAAACTCTGCCCGCTCAAACGCACCATCTCATCATACGCCGCACCATCCTTGATCACGTCCAAGTGCTCATACCTCACCTTGTGCGCATCCAGCCAGTCCATCGCCTGCACACACCAGCCACAATACGGCTTGATAAATAACCGAACCCGAGTCGGACGATACTCACTCATCCTCGCTTCCTTTCCTTCTTAAAAACTTCTCTTCCCAACCCAAACCAAAACCGGAGTCTGCTCAACTCCTCGCCCCTTGACCAGTGGAAACCCCAGCCCAAACAACGATGTCACACCGAACTGTGTCACACCCGACCGCAAGTGTGCCACTTCGGCGCTTTTCCCAATGCCAATTCACAGCAATTACCACCCGCACAATACGTAATACATTGAACACTAGCCTATTAGAACAACAAAGCAGAAGTTGGCATCGCTGATGCTTGGCACACCCTGTTCAGAACGTTAACTGAGTGGAGCATATGGCAAAAGTTTTAGGTATCGATCTCGGCACAACCAACTCCTGCATGGCCGTCATGGATGGCGGCGAACCCACGGTGTTGGAAAACTCCGAAGGCAAACGCACCACACCCTCGGTCGTCGCCTTCGCCAAAAATGGCGAACGCCTCGTCGGCGAAGCCGCCAAACGTCAGTCCGTCACCAACCCCCGCAATACCGTCTACTCCATCAAACGGTTCATGGGACGGAAATTCGACGAAATCGGCGAGGAAGCCAAACGCGTCCCCTATAAAGTCGTCCGCGCCGCCAATGGCGACGCCGCCGTCGAAGTCGAAGAAGAAGGCTCTACCAAGGTCTACAGCCCCCAGGAAGTCTCTGCCATGATCCTCGCCAAATTAAAGGCAGACGCAGAAATGCGCCTCGGCGAGACCATCACCCAAGCCGTCATCACCGTCCCCGCCTACTTCAACGACTCCCAACGCCAAGCCACCAAAGACGCCGGCCGTATCGCAGGCCTCGAAGTGCTCCGCATCATCAACGAACCCACCGCCGCCTCCCTCGCCTACGGCCTCGATAAAAAATCCGACGAAAAAATCGCCGTCTATGACCTCGGCGGCGGCACCTTCGATATCTCCGTCCTCGAAATCGGCGACGGTGTCTTCGAAGTCAAAGCCACAAACGGCGATACCCACCTCGGCGGCGATGACTGGGATAACCGCATCATGGACTGGATCCTCGACGAGTTCAAAAAGGACCAGGGCATCGACCTCCGTAAACAACCCGACGCTCTCCAACGTATCAAAGAGGAAGCCGAGAAAGCGAAAATCGCCCTCTCCAGCTCCCAACAATACGAAATCAACCTGCCGTTCATCACCGCCGATGCCAACGGCCCCAAACACATCGCCCTCAAACTCACCCGCTCCAAACTCGAGCAACTCTGCGATGACCTATTCGAACGCACCATCGGCCCCGTCCGGGATTGCCTCCGCGATGCCGAAGTCGCCGCCGAAAAAATCGACGAACTCGTCCTCGTCGGTGGCATGACACGTATGCCCCGCGTCGTCGAAACCGCCCATAAACTCGTCAATAAAGCCCCCCACCAAGGCGTCAACCCCGACGAAGTCGTCGCCATCGGCGCCGGCATCCAGGGCGGCGTCCTCAAAGGCGACGTCAAAGATGTCCTCCTGCTCGACGTCACCCCCCTCTCCCTCGGCATCGAAACGCTCGGCGGTGTCTTCACCAAACTCATCGATCGCAATACCACGATCCCAACCCGGAAATCGGAAATCTTCTCCACCGCCGCCGATAACCAGCCGGCCGTCACCATCCGTATCGCCCAAGGCGAACGCTCGCTCTTCAACGATAATAAACTGCTCGGCCAGTTCGACCTCGCCGATATCCCGCCCGCACCACGCGGCGTGCCCCAAATCGAAGTCAGCCTCGACATCGATGCCAACGGTATCCTCCACGTCCACGCCAAAGACCTCGGCACCGGCAAAGAACAAAAAATCCGCATTACTTCCAGTAGCGGCCTCTCCAAGGACGAAGTGGAAAAAATGCGCCAGGACGCCGAATCCCACGCCGAAGACGACCGCAAACGCCGCGAAGAAATCGAAACCCGCAACGAAGCCGACAACGCCGCCTATCGCTCCGAGAAAATGCTCAAGGATACCGGCGACAAACTCCCCGCCGAAGATAAGAGCAAGATCGAAACAGCCCTCAATGATCTCAAGGAAGCTCTCAAGGGCTCGGACACCGATGCGCTGAAAGCCGCCACGGAAAACCTCAACAAAGCCTGGCAGGCGGTCTCAGAACAACTCTACAAGGCCACCCAACAGGCCCAGGCCGGCCAAGCCCCCCAAGACGATTCAGCCAATTCAGCCGAATCACCCAAAGAACAAAAAGCCGGCAAATCCGGCAAAGACGAAGGCCCCATCATCGATGCCGAAGTCGTCGACGACAAAAAATAACCCAACCACCTAGTTCCCATTTTTTCCCGCAGCGAGTGCAGCGGGATTTGATTGAACACAAATCAAACCTAAACCGAAGACATAGCAATACTATGGCAATTAAACTGAAACCTCTGGGCGACCGCGTTCTCGTGGAACCCGTCGAGGAAAAGGAAGTGAAAAAGGGCGGAATCATTATCCCTGACTCCGCCAAAGAAAAACCCACCGAAGGTATCGTCCGCGCCCTGGGCACCGGCAAGTCCGATGACAGTGGCAATAAGGTCGCCTTCGAAGTCAAAGTGGGCGACCGCGTGCTCGTCAGCAAATATGGCGGCACCGAAGTCAAACTGGACGGCAAGGAATATAAACTCCTCAACGCCGACGACATCCTCGCTATCATCGACTAATCAACCCCTCTCACAACTGATCGAAAACCATTATGGCCGCTAAACAACTACTGTTCGACGAGGCAGCACGCCAGGCCCTCCTGCGCGGCGTGAGCAAGCTCTCCAAAGCTGTCATCGCAACCCTCGGCCCCAAAGGCCGCAACGTCGTCCTCGATAAGAAATTCGGCTCCCCCACCGTCACTAAAGACGGTGTCACGGTCGCCAAGGAAATCGAACTCGAAGACCCCTTCGAAAACATGGGCGCCCAAATGGTGCGCGAGGTAGCCAGCAAGACCAGCGACGCCGCTGGTGATGGCACAACCACCGCCACCGTCCTCGGGGAAGCCATCTTCCGCGAAGGCCTCAAGTTCGTCACCTCCGGCGCCAACCCCATCGGCATCCAACGCGGCATCAATAAGGCCGTCGAAGCCGCCGTCGCCCAATTGGGCAAAATCGCCAAGAAGGTGAAGGATAAGGAAGAAATCAAACAGGTCGCCACCGTCTCCGCCAACTGGGACAGCCAAATCGGTGAAATCATCGCCGACGCCATGGACAAAGTCGGCAAGGACGGCACCATCACCGTCGAAGAAGCCAAATCCATCGAAACCACCCTCGAAGTGGTCGAAGGTATGCAGTTCGACAAGGGCTACCTCTCCCCTTACTTCGTCACCAGCGCGGAGACGATGGAAGTCAAAATGGAAGAGGCCTACATCCTGATCTTCGAAAAGAAAATCAGCAGCCTCAAAGACCTCCTGCCCCTCCTCGAGAAGGTCGCCAAGGTCGGCAAACCCCTCATCATCATCGCTGAAGAAGTCGAAGGCGAAGCCCTCGCTACCCTCGTGGTGAACAAACTCCGCGGCACCCTCAACGTCTGCGCCGTCAAAGCCCCCGGCTTCGGCGACCGCCGTAAGGCCATGCTCGAAGATATCGCCATCCTCACCGGTGGCCGCTGCATCACCGAAGACCTCGGTATCAAACTCGAAAACGTCGAAGTCTCCGACCTCGGCCGCGCCAAGAGCGTCGTGGTCGATAAGGAAAACACCACCATCGTGGAAGGCTACGGCAAGAGCTCCGAAATCCAGGGCCGCGTGAACCAAATCCGCCGCCAGATCGAGGAAACCACCTCCGACTACGACCGCGAGAAGCTCCAGGAACGCCTCGCCAAGTTGGCCGGCGGTGTCGCCGTCATCAATGTCGGCGCTGCCACCGAAACCGAAATGAAGGAGAAAAAAGCCCGCGTCGAAGACGCCCTCCACGCCACCCGCGCTGCGGTGGAAGAAGGGATCGTCCCCGGAGGCGGTGTCGCCCTCCTCCGCTGCGTCGCCGCGATCGAAGCCGTCAAAGGCTCCAACTCCGACGAACAAATCGGTGTCGACATCATCAAACGCGCCGTCGAATACCCCACCCGCGCCCTCGCCGCCAACGCCGGTGTCGAAGGCTCGGTCGTGGTCCAGGAGATCAAGCGCCGCAAGGGCAACGAAGGCTATAACGTGGGCACCGACGAATATGTCGACCTCGTGAAGGCCGGCGTGGTCGATCCCAAGAAGGTCACCCGCACCGCCCTCCAAAACGCCGCCTCCATCGCCGGCCTCCTCCTCACCACCGAGGCTCTCATCACCGAGATCCCCGAGAAGGAGAAGCCCGCCCCCGCCGACCACGGCGGTGGTGGCATGGGTGGCATGGGTGGCATGGGCTACTAAGCCTCACCCCATCCCTTACAAAAGCGCCAGGCCGGCCCCGCCGACCTGGCGTTTGCTTTTTTTGGGGGGGGGGGGGGGGGGGGGGGGGCTTTCCCCAAGTCATCTACGGGGGCGCACTGGTTTCGACCTGGTGAATGCGCCAAGGGTGGCATGCCGAGGACGACTCGTTGGCCTCGTTAATCATCGAGTCAAAAAAGTAACTGCTAACACTGAGTTGGCTCTCGCGGCCTAAGGCCCCGACGTCTGCCCCTGGACACCTGCTACAGGGAACAGACGCCATTAGCAGGTTAGATCAGACGTGGCGGTTCTGCGCGTCAGGTCGAAACTTTTTCAGGACCTGGACAATGGGATTCGAGCCGGAGCGCCATCCCTGCGTCGAGACCTAACCTCCGGATAAGCATGTAGGCATCTTTGGTTTGTTTGTCAGGCACGCGGGTTCGATTCCCGCCGCCTCCACCACCCTTCGTTCGCAGCGGAGCGAAGAACGAAGGGTGCCACGGCGTAGTGCCGCAAAGCGGCTCGAAGCCGGGCGTCGCAAGTCACGGACCGCAAGTCAGGACCGCAAGTCAGGACCGCAAGTCACGGACCGCAAGTCACGGACCGCAAGTCACGGACCGCAAGTCAGGACCGCAAGTCAGGACCGCAAGTCAGGACCGCAAGTCAGGACCGCAAGTCAGGACCGCAAGTCAGGACCGCAAGTCACGGACCGCGCAGCGCCCGCACGCCCAAACAGGAGGTCGCTCCCCAAAAAAGCTCACAGACGACCCATGCCCTTTGACTACGTCTACCTCCTCCACTCCCTCTCCCAGCCCAATGCCCATTACGTCGGCATCACCCAAAACCTCAAGGAACGACTCCGCAAACACAACGCCGGCGAAGTCCCCCATACTTCCCAACTCAAACCCTGGAAAATCTCCACCGCCATCGCCTTCAACAACCCCTCCAAAGCCTCCGCCTTCGAACGTTACCTCACATCATGTCCGCCTTGTTCGCAATCCAGATGACCGCCGCCAGCAAACAGATGCCCACCGTGCTCCAGAAGCCAATCGGGGCAAACAACAGCACTACCCCAATCAGCAGCACACTAAGCGGCAGCTTGACGTTCCCATTGTAAAAAGAAATCGCCACCCCGCCGATCCACGCCGCCAAAGCAATAATCGACATAACCGGACTTTCATTTTCCAACAGTAGAACAACTCTCCAATCCCTCACCTCAACTACCGCGACTGAATCACCGCACCGTCCGCCTGCCCCACATGCCCGTGATGCCGACACCTAAACATCACCTGCCGAGGATCAAAATCGTCCACTGCAGAAGCCCCCGGCATCAAGTACTCGTAACTGATGTTGTCAAAATCCACATCACCCCATTTCTCCGGCAACGGATCAGGACGCATCGGATCCTCCGGACAAAACAACACCCGCGGCGAAAACAACTCAGCCTCCATACTCGATACATCCGGCGGGAACACATCCTCGTGATCAGTCGCGTAAATCCGCGCCCCCAAACAGATCTGCTTCATGTTGTTCACGCAGGCGATGGACTGGGCTTTGGTCTTGGCGTTCGCCAACGCAGGCAGGGTCATGCCAGCCAGGATCGCGACGGGTGCCACACCCACCGCTGCCACCAAAGTCTGTGCCGGCTCTCGATTACCCTGCGTCACGACCTTCCAGCCGTCCTCCGTGTTCGCACTCACGCTGAGCTCTTCCATCGGTTGTTGTGCACCCATCCAGCGCTCCACCAACCCCAGCATCGCCGCCTCTACCCCACCCCTCCCGCCACCCATGCTTGCCTGTTCCGCCAGGAATGCCCGCTGCACTCGAACAAGTGTCTCCGTCAACCTCCGGTCGACATACCCAAAACCGTTCCCCTCCAAATCCAAACCCTCCGCCAAACTCCGAAACCCCGGCGCCGATACCAACCCTCTCACTCCTCCGCGCCGCACTAGGGCCATCTCCCGCACCAACTCATCGCTGCTCGCTAAAACCAGATAATCTCCGAACCTCGCCACACTCGGCCTCACTTCAAACGGTAATGGAAACGGCCCCTCTACCGACCGAATGCGCACCCCGTCCTCATCCACCTTCAACACGTCCATACCCCCACCGCCCAACAACTCCTCCAAACGCTGAAACAACCTGTCGTCCTTCACCTTCACCACAAAACCAATCCTGGGTTCTCCCACCATCAACGTCTCACCTGAAGGCAGCGGAACCGCAACCTCCCGGTCCTCGTGCAAGGTGCACACAACCCCAACTTCCCCCCCCAACGATCCCAGAAAGTCGGCCATCGACATCCCTACCCCCCGCTCAACAGTCTGCCGTAAATCCTCCAGACCCCGCACTGCCCCAGGAAACCCAGATCCTCCAAATTCACGCTCAACCGCCGACCAAATACCCCCCATGTCCAAATCATGAAACGCCGCATAAACGGTCGTAGCAGGCAATAGCCCAGCGCTCTCCAGCCGATGCGGCGACCGCCCAAACAACCAAGCCCCATACCCCGGTTCAACCCCACCCCGCCGGTGCGCAAACATCTTCGTCCGATAAACCCCCTCTCGCACCTCCAGTCCACTTAACCCGATCCCCGTCAGTGACTCCACCCCGCTCCGCTCAATAAATCCCGACACCGACCGGAATGCCCGCCCAATATTATCCAACTCCTGACCTCCAACTCCGGCCCCACGCAAGGCGTCCAACACCTCGTCCCGCACTCGATCGGTCGCCCCCGATAAATCAGATAAACACCGCTCCGTACTCAAATAGACAAACAACGTCCCTCCCGGATCCAATTGCCGCGTGACCGCCTCAAACGAAGTAGGCTGCGCCGCCCGCAATGGCAACATCGCCAGCAACAACAACAAACCGGCGCCCCAAAGCCAACCACCTCCCTCCCGCTTCCCCGAACTCCAAACGCTGCAGAACAATCGGTTGCCTCGTGATATCACAGATGCTCTCATGGGTGGTCTCCAGTGTGCCTCAACATAACTCAAACCACCCGCGAAGCGAGTGAAATGAAACCCTCCTCCCCCCGACCAGAGCCGTCGCTTTCAGGGGTTAAACGCCTCCTCACCCAACTCTTCACCGCCAGCTTGCTCACGGTCACAACCGCCTTAGCCCAACCCTCGCCACCCCATCTTACCTCCGTGCCCCCCTCCCCCGATCACCCGCAAGTCAGACTCCAAACCCAGTCGCAAGCCGGAACGGTGTTGGGACTCGAATCCTCCCCCTCACTCAATACCTGGACCCCCGTCGCCCTCCTCCACGACGCCGCCCTCAACTACCCCAACCTTACCCACACCCCCGAAACGTCACTCTTTTACCGGGCCTGGACCCGCGAACGCACCCCCGACGACGACTGGAAAAACCAGATCTTATTCCCCGAAGACCCCTTCCTCTCCTCCGCCAGCACGTCCTCCAGTCGATGGATCAAGTTCGCCATCCTGCTGAATGACCCCTCACGCGTCTATTACCAAAACAGCACCAAGTTCCCCTTCCATTACGACTTCGCCTCGCTCCGCCTCCCCCCGTTCATCGGTACCGACCGAACCTCCTTCGACCTCGCCTCACTCCGGCTCCAGGGACAACAACTCGTCCTCGGCACCATCCTCTTCCCCCCACGACCCACATTCGTCGAATACGGCATCCAGTTCATCGGCCTTGACCCCTACCCTCCAGAACAAATCGCCCAATGGTTCAACCTCGTGCAGGCCACCGTCCACTCCACCAACAACGCAACCGCCATCTATCTCCCCGCCTTTGAACAAATGGCAGCCGCACAAAACCACACCACCTACTTTGAAAGCCAAAACATCACGGTGGCCTCCCTCGATCGCTGGACCGGCAACTCCCACGTCTACTCCACCGGGTGGGCCCTCGGCACTCTCAAGTTCTTCCCCGCAGCCGATGTCCAAACCGCCCTGGGAGACGGACGTCTCCTGCCCACCGACATCCTGCTCACGGACGGTATCCCCACCGAAACCCCGCTGGTCAGCGGCATCATTACCCTCACTCCCTCCACCCCCAATTCCCACACCGCCATTCTCGCCAGATCCTTCAACGTACCCTTTGTTTACCTGCCTGATCCCCTGGAACAGCAACAGGTCCACTCCCTCACGAATCTCCGGGTCATCCTCCGTGCCAGCTCGGATTTCGAAGGCCCCGAAGTCCGCGTCATCAATGTCCAGAACTCTCTCTCACACGAACTCCAAGACCAACTCCTCGCCCTCAAACAACCCGCCCCCATCCAATACACCCCAAAGGCCGCCTATGGTTCGATCTCCACGACAGCCGATAGCCTCACTCCCGACGACATCGCATTCTTCGGCGGTAAAGCCTCCAACTTCGGACTCCTCCGCACTACCCTCCCCACCAACTCACCCGCGCCCGCCATCGCTCTCTCCTTCGACCTCTGGGATGCCTTCCTCGATCAAACCCTCCCGCCCGCCGGCCAAAGCCTGCGCAACGAAATCACCTCCCGACTGGCCCCCTTCACCAACTACCCCCCAGACATGACGGAACTCCAACCTGCCCTGACCGAAATCCGCACACTCATCACCTCCACCGCCCAGTTCAGCCCTCAACAACAGCAGGACATCCTCGCCCTGCTCCACCCCTTCGATCCCAACCGGAAGATCCGCTTCCGCAGCTCCACCAATGTCGAAGACTCCGACACGTTCACCGGCGCCGGTCTCTACGACAGTTACAGTGGCTGCCTCCTCGATGACATCGACAACGACACCTCCGGCCCCAGTGCCTGCGACCCCACTGAAGCCAATGAACGCGGTGTCCTCCGCGCCATCCAGCGCGTTTACGCCAGCTTCTACAACGTCAACGCCTTCCTCGAACGCCTCCGCCACTCCGTCAACGAATCCCAGGTCGGTATGGCCATCCTCGTCCACCACTCCTTCCCCGATGAAGCCGAACTCGCCAATGGCGTCGCCACTCTCGACTGCCGCTACGCCGGCAGCCCTTTCATCTCCGGCCCCATCGTCACCCAACTCGGTGCCGAATCAGTCACCAACCCCACCGGAACTTCCAGACCAGAAGTCGCCGACCTCTATGCCTTCAGCTCCTTCACCGGAGTCGATATCCGGGAATACTCCTCCCTCGTCCCACTCGGAGCCTTCGTCATGAATTGGCAGGACGATTACCTCGAGCTCGGAAAACTCTTCCGCCGCGTCGCCGATCGCTACCACGAACTCCACCCCGACAAGGACCGGTTCACGCTCGACCTCGAATTCAAAAAAGACCTCCACCTCGGCCTCGTCATCAAACAAGTCCGCGAACTCCCCGGCTCCACCATCACGAACCAAGCCGCACCCTACCTCATCCATGAACCTGTCCAATGGGTCGTGGCCCAGCGCGAAAGCGGGGACGTCTTCGCCAACCACCGCCTGAAATCCAGCTGGAACCTCCAGGCCACCAGCATGCAGCTCACCACCAATAACCTCCCCCAAGGCCTTTTCACCCAAGGCACCTGCGAACTCATCCAAAACCAGCAGATCACCTCCATCAACGACCCCCTCCTCGCCTGGCCCAACGCCGCCCTCTCCCCCGATGGTACCTCCTTCACCTGGACCCCAAGCCCAAACACCCGATGGACTCTAGCCACCCCCATCCCCACCCCAACTTCCTCCCCCCTGACCGATATCCTCACCCCCCACGACTTGGAACCCCTCCTCACGATCGACTACACCCAACCCCAACCTACCCTCTCCCAAACCGGAACCATCACCACCACCACCCAGGAAATCGCCTTCCTCGAACCCCTCCGCAACCCCAACCCCAACGATATCCTCATCACCCGCTCAGCTGACCTCCCAGACAATATCCACATCGAGACCTCCTTCTACTGGCCCAACGAGGAACCCGCAGCCGCCGGCTATACCGCCCCACTCGTCCGCTTCGCCCAAACGCAGATCTCCGGCCTCACCACCACCCCCATCACGCTCACCAACTACTACTCCCAGACCTATCGCCCCGGTCACCATAACTTCACGGAAGAGTTCATCTTCGAACCCCAGCTGGACCCCAACCTCCCCCATGCCACCCTCACCGAACTCCAAACCGCCAATATCCAGCTCATCCACCTCCAGCTCGGCTTCGTTAAACCCACCGCCCATATCCTCGGCCTAGACCAAAAACTGCGCCCCCTTCACGAATCACCACCCCGCCCACGGCCAGGCTGTACTCCCCTTCCACCCACGCCCTCCCCCCTCGTCCTCGCTCCAGCCAACACCAGTAGCCATCCTCCCCACCTCCTCTCATCCAGCTCACCGACCGCAATCGAATCACTTATCCACCGTAAATGATATCGTGGTCTAACCAGAGCAACCTTCTCTCCAGGAACAGGTTACTTTCCGAAACCACCCCTTTTTGACCCCTTACAGGCGATTTTTAGGGTCCTTTATGCAGTGTAAGCAGAAGCCAGCTGTAGGATAGCAACGACACCCTATGGAATCCCGTTCCTTCCCCCCCCAGCCCCTCAGCTTCCCGTTAACCCACCGGCTCCCCCCCATAGGACACGACATCCACCCCCTTGGAAAAATGGCAAACCGGCGCTCCCGACTCCGGAACCAGTCCCGCCGCAGACAAAATCCCATTCTCCTCCAACACCACTTCCCCCCACTGCAAAGGCCAAGGACCATGCTGAACCTCCACCCGCATTAACCGGCCCTTACGACTCGCCGAATACAGACAATACCGCTCGGCTACCCAATACTCAAAACTCCCGCGCTTCGCCTCA
>JBJOII010000185.1:0-6712 GCA_046047235.1 Verrucomicrobiota bacterium
CTTTCCACGGCATGCGCTGAGCATGACCTCAGCGCAGCGCCGGAAAAGTGTTACCTATGTCTTGAACCATTTCCGTTACCTATCTCTTGAACCTGTACCACGGATTGACGCCGGTGGTTGTTGTGCGGTGTGGTTTTGTGCTGCCAGCTGGGGGTGTGCCGGGCTCGATGTGGAACCTTTTGTAACGGATGCCGGTCGTGGACGGGTTAGTTGTTAGCGAGTTTGTCGATCGTTTCGGCGAGTTGTTTGGCGCGTTCGGAGGTTTCGACTTTGGCTTCAAAGAGGATTTCTTTGGGGGAGAAGTAATCGTTGTAGTAGGTGGTGTTGGCTTTTTCGTCGGTATCGACTGAGCCGGCTTGGACTGTGGCACCGCCGTAGACGCCGGAGGAGAAGCCATAGACGAGGACGGGTTGTTTTTCCGATTCGTTCTTGGTGGTGGAACCGCTGCTATCGCCGGCGGTGCCGGCGGCTTCGCCACCGAACTTGAACTCGGAGCTGAGGAGGCGGTCGGTGGCGGAGTCGTGCATGAGGAGGATGACGATGAAGGAGGATTTGCCGCCGATCTGGGCGCCGAAGCTGCCTTCGTGACTGATCATGAAGCTGGGGGCGCTCCATTGACCGTCCTGGTTACGAACCATGGCGACGCCGTGGCCTTGTTCGTAACCGATGATGAAGCCGCCTTTGGTGCGTTCCATGAGGATGATGCCCTTGGCGGCCTTGAGTTTTTCGACGGGGATGGCGCCTTCGGAGCGTTTCTGCAGGGATTCGAGTTGGGAGCCGAGTTTGCCGATTCGAGCGTTGAGTTCGCCTTTGTTGAGGGCGAGAGCGTGGGTGGTGGCCAGGAGCAGGGAGAAGGCGATAGCGATGGATTTGATCATGCTAGGAATGTGGCGCTTAAGGAGGGCGCGGGCAACGTGGATTTTGGGGTGTGCTGCGTGCGGGTTGCAGGTAGATTGGGCGACAATTCTTATGGCTGTTTTTCTCACCGTAACTGTTCTGTGGGTGTTCTCCGTTTGCTTGCATGAGTTTGGTCATGCGCTGGTGGCGTATCGAGGGGGGGATACCACGGTGGTGGAGAAGGGCTACCTGACCCTGAACCCGCTGGCGTATACGCATCCGGTCTATAGCCTGCTGATGCCGGTGATTTTCCTGATGCTGGGTGGCATTGGTCTGCCCGGCGGTGCGGTGTATATCCAGGATCATCTGCTGCGCTCGAGAGGATGGCGAACCGGCGTGTCGCTGGCCGGTCCGGCAATGAACGCAGTGATCGTCGTGCTGATCGCGTTGGGCTTTAGATCGGGGCTGATTCCGTCGGATCCCGAGAACGGGATGTCGATCTCAATGGCTTTTCTGATGGTGCTCGAGATCAGTAGTATCGTGCTGTGCCTGCTGCCCATTCCGCCACTGGATGGGTTTCGAGCGATCTCGCCCTGGTTGTCGCCACGGACGGAAGCGCAGCTGCTGATGCAGTCGAACGCGTTCCTGTGGGGGCTTTTTATTGTGCTGTGGTATGTGCCGGCTGCGAACCGCGCGTTCTGGGGATTGGTGCACGGGATTGTGTCCGTGTGCGGGGTGGACCCGTATTTGGTGTATTGCGGGTGGGAGGCCTTCCGCTTCTGGCAGTGAGACCGCGAATGGACGCTAATCGACGCGGATCAGGAAGGGTGGTTTTGGACCGCGAATGGACGCTAATCGACGCTAATGGGGAATTCGCTGACCGCGAATGGACACGAAATGACGCGAATAACGGTTTGTTTGAACCGCGAAAGGACACGAAAGGATGCGGGTGAGCTTTGTTCTTAACCGCGAATGGACGCCAATGGACGCGAATAGCTGAGGGTGGTTGCAATGGCCGGTGGCGCTGCCTGGTCTCCGCAGCTTGATGGTCATGTTCGCGCGCTCGGAAGGGCGAAGGGGGGAAGCATGGAAAATCAGCACCTTCGATAGGGTTTGGCGTATTCGCGTCAATTAGCGTCCATTCGAGGTTGAGAAATGGGGCACAGGGCAATTCGCGATTGTGTTTTTGGGGATGGATTCTAGGTTTTCCGGAAAGGAGGTAGGTATGTCAGAGCTGGTTGAAAAGGAGTTGGTGTATGAAATCGTGGGCAGCGCGATGGCTGTGCTTAATGAAATCGGCCACGGTCTGCGCGAGAAAACGTATGAGCGAGCAATGTGCGTGGAATTTGCCTTTCGCCACATTTCATACTCTCAGCAAAAGCGCTATCCGGTAATTTATCGCGGACAAAAGGTGGACGAGTTTGTTCCCGATCTGGAGGTGGAGGATCGAGTGCTGGTCGATACGAAGACGGTGGACGGCATCGATGATCAACATCGCGGTCAGGTGCTGAACTATCTGCGAATCTCGGAGAGAAGCGTTGGTGTCATCCTCAATTTCAAGCACCGCCAATTGCAATGGGAACGGTTGGTGATGAGCCGGTGACCCTTGGTTCCATCCGGCCAACCGCGGATGGAGATTCCCGCTGGCGACCGCGAATGGACGCGAATGGGTTTTTTAACCGCGAATGGACGCTAATCGACGCTAATGGGGAATTCGCTGACCGCGAATGGACGCCAATGGACGCGAATAGCTGAGGGGGTGACTGTTGTTTCTTAGGTTTTGGTGGTGATGGGAGGTTTGGGCTGATGGGCTGGTGATTTGAAACACCGCGTGTCCTTCGAAGCCTCGGCGAAGAAGGAAAACTCCGAAACACGGGCGGGGTCTGTGGGGCTGACCGCGAATGGACGCTAATCGGCGCGGATCAGGACGGGTAGTTTTGAACCGCGAATGGACGCTAATCGACGCTAATGGGGAATTCGCTGAACGCGAATGGACACGAAAGGATGCGGGTGAGCTTTGTTCTTAACCGCGAATGGACGCCCATGGACGCGAATAGCTGAGGGGGTGACTGTTGCTGCTTGGGTTTTGGTGGTTATGGGAGGTTTGGGCTGATGGGCTGGTGATTTGAAACACCGCGTGTCCTTCGAAGCCTCGGCGAAGAGGGAAAACTCCGAAACACCGGTGGGGTCTGTGGGGGTGGCTGACCGCGAATGAGGATAGACGCGGAGATGTTACTGCTGGCGGCTGACCTTGGATGTCTGACCTCTTGGGTTGTGGGGCTTGAGGGAGAAGGCGGTGGTGGTGATCAGGAGGAGGGAGTTGGTGGCGCCGAGAATGGCGAGGAGGTTTTTGAAGGCGGTGAGGGGTTCTTGCTGGGTGAGGTGTGTTTGGATGGAGAGGAGGGTGATGATGTAGGCGATGGCGATGGCGGCGAGCCAGGGGACCATTGTGAAGCGGGCCTGGGCGAGGAGGTTGTTGGCGAGGACCATGGCGAGCATGAGGGGGAGCAGGGCCCAGGCGAACCATGGCACGAGTGGGGCGGCGTCGAGATACTTGGGATTGTTCAGGAAGATGATGCGGAGGGGCAGGGAAGGGAGGACGGTGCAGAGCAGTGCGGCGGCGGCGCCGACGGCGGCGGCGGCGGCGAGCGCGAGGAGCATGGCGCGGGAGTTTTGGGTCAGGGCCGAGCTGCGGGCTACCTTGGGGAACATCACTTGAACCAGTGGGGTGGTGATGACCATGAGGGCCAGACCGATCATGGAGGCCGGATTGTAGAGGAGAGTGGAATCAGCTTCCTGAAATGTAGTCCGGACGTAGATGACGTCGATGGTGGTCATGAGCATGAAGACACCTGAACCGATTGTCAGGGGGATGACGCGTTTGAGCCAGGGTATCCAGGTGAAGCCGGAGGCGGGTTGGCGGAGGATGTCGCGGGTGATCCAGAAGGCGACGACGAGGGAGGCGATCTGGCCGAAGAGTGCGCCGGCCATGCCTCCGACGGCCTGGCCACCGAGGAGGAGGATTACGGTGACGGCGGCGAAGCGGCCGGCGCCGTCGAGGATGAGAGACCAGCCGAGGCCGGCGAAGTGTTGTTGGCCCTGGACGATGCCCTTCCAGACAGGGACCCAGAGTGAGGCGAGGCCGATGGCGAGAGTGATCCAGAGCGCGGCGGGTTCATGGAGATTGAGGAGGCTGAGCCAGGTGGATTGCCAGAGGGTGGCGATGAGGGCGAGGGCTATCCAGAAGGCGAAGAGGCCACGGTGGACGGAGCGGGTGGTGGCGGCGAGGAGGGAGTGTTGTTCGGGGGTGATGGCTGCGGCGGTTTGCTGGGCGAAGACCGTTTGGAGTCCGAGGGCGGGGATACTGAAGAGGAGGTAGAGACGGAGGAGGGTAAAGAACGTGCCCCATTCATCTGGGTGCATGAGTTTATTGGCGACCATTTGGGAGGCGAGCATGAGGACGCCGGTGGTGCCGGTGGCGATGACGAGCCAGGAGCCTTGTCGGAAGAAGGTGGTGGAGGATTCGGTTGGGTGTTCGTGCTGGCTCATGCTTTTTGGGAGGCGGCGTGTTCCATGAAGTCGGCGGCGTTTTGGCAGATGGTGGACCAGTTGAGGTGTTGGGTGACGCGTTGGCTGGCTTTGCGGCCGAGAGACTGGCGTTCGGCGACGGGACTATTCAGCCAATCGAGGATGGCGTGGCCGAATTGTTTGCCATTGAAGCCGGCGAATCGGGCGGCGGGTTCGTCATGGAAGTAGCGGCTGGCGCTTTGGAGGGTGGTGCTGACGACGGGGAGGCCGGTGGCGAGGTATTCCACGATCTTGGCGACGAAGGCGCAGTGGACGCCGGAGGATTCTTCGTAGGGGACGATACCGACTGAGGCCTCGTGGAGTTGGGCGGCGGTTTGGGTGTAGGGGATGAAGCCGGTGCGTTCGAGTGTGAGTCGGGGCATGAGAGAGTGGGCTTGTTTGCAGAAGGCGGTGAGGGAGGGGGTTTCGCGACCGACGAAGCGGAAGCGTGCATTGGGCATTTGGGCGTGGACTGTTTGGAGGGCTTGGAGGGCGATGGGACCGAGGTGGTGTTGGTCGAAGGAGCCGTGCATGACAATGACGGGCGGGTCTTGCGGGGTGGAGTTGGGCGGTGGTGGCTGGAAGGCGGCGGCATCGAAGCCGTAGTAGATGGGGTGGATGAGGTGGCGGGGGAATCCGGTCTGGGCGAAGAGGTCGGCGAGGGGGTCTGAGACCGTGAGGACGGCTTTGGCGTGGTAGCGGGAGGGGAGGGAGAGTTCGAAGGCTTTGAGGCGGTTGAGCAGGGGGCGTGGGGTTTTCCAGCGGGGCCAGGTTTCCATGAAGCCGGTGAGGTGGTCGAGGAAGTTCATGACCACGGGGATTTGGAGTTGTTGTCCGAGCTGGCCGGCGGCGACGGCGGAGATGGCGTGTTGGGAGAGGATGGCTTCGAAGCGGGTCTCCCGGGCGGTTTGGGCGACGAGCTTTTTAAGGTAGCGGGGGTAGAGGAGGTATTTGGGGGTGCGGAGGGAGGTGTAACGGCCCATGGGCCAGAGCGTGAATGGGTGGATGGTGCAGTTAAACTGGCGGGCGACGTCGTGGTGGTTGGGGAAGGTGGGGCAGAAGAGGTGGACGTCGTGTTGGCGTCGGGTGAGTTCCTGGATGAGGTAGATGGCTTCGGCCGAGCCTCCGCCGGAGGGGGGGTAGAAGGGTTCGTGGGTGAGGAAGGCGAGGCGCATGGGTGGGATGCGGGGCGCGGGCGGGGTCAGGGGAGGGAGGCCAGGTAGTGGGAGAGGAGGTCGGTGGCTTCGGTGAGCTGGCGGGTATCGATCCATTCATCGCGGGTGTGGGCCTGGGCGATGTTACCGGGGCCGAACACGATGCTGGGGATCCCCTTGGCGGCGAGGACGGCGGCGTCGCAGAAGTAGTCGACACCGAGGGGGTGTCGTTGTCGGGCCAGTTGCATGAGTGATTGGATAAACGGCTGGTTGTGGGGGGTTTCGAGTGGGGGGCAGGGAACGGAGCGGACGGGGACGATACGGGCGGTGGTGTTGGCGAGGGCGATTGTTTGGCGGATTTGCTGGCGGACAGCGCGGTCGGTTTCGCCGGGGAGGGTGCGTCGGTCGATGGTGATCGTGCAGGAGTCGGGGACGATATTGGGTTGGCGTCCGCCGTGGATGGTGCCGACGTTGATGGTGGGGTGGCCGAGGAGGGGGTGGCGGTTTGTTTTGAGTTGTTGGGCGTAGGGTCCTTCGAGTTGTTCGACGACGCGGGCCATGGCGTGGATGGCATTGCGGCCGAGGTGGGGTTTACAGCCATGGGCGGCTTTGCCGCGGGTTTCGATTTCAAGCCAGAGGTTACCTTTATGGGCGGTGACGATGCGGTTGAGCGTGGGTTCACCGACGATGGCGAGGTCGGCTTGGATACCGGACTGGGCGAGGGCGCGGGAGCCGCTTTGGCCGTTTTCTTCGTCCACCGTGGTGGCGAGGGCGATTTCGGTATGGTTAGGGCGCTGGCGTTGTTTGGAGGTGCGGATGAGGGCGGTGAGCATGGCGGCGATGCAGCCTTTGGTATCGCAGGCGCCGCGGCCGTGGAGTTTGCCGTTTTGGATTTGGGGTTGGAGTTGGGAGGGGGACTGGACGCCGACCGTATCGAGGTGAGGGACGAGGAGGATGCGGTGGCGGGTTTCCTTTTTTGGGTGAAGGATGGCGAGGAGGTTGGGTCGGTTGGGGTGGATGGGGGTGAGGTCGACGGTGAGGCCGGCGGTGGCGGCGGTAGCGGCGATGAAATCGGCGAGGTGTTGTTCACCGGGGCCGGGATCGGACCCCATTTGGAAGGCGGGGTTGATGCTGGGTATAGCGATAAGTTCGCG
>JBJOII010000186.1:0-6632 GCA_046047235.1 Verrucomicrobiota bacterium
CCTCTCACCCTTCAACCGCATGAATAGTCCACACATGAATAAACCCATCCCTGCACCCAGCCCGGCCATTCATGTGAGGCTGCGTTCATGCGGTTATCCTTCGGGACCACATTCATGCTCCCTACCCAGCCCTCCGGCCTCTGCGCTTCCCGCTTTGCACCTCGCGCGCAGCGCCGGTCCCCCAGCTCCCAGCTACTAGCTACCAGATCCCGTGCCGCGCACGCGGCACAACCCTCAGCCCTCAGCCCTCTCCCTGCGGTCCGCCGCGCGGACCGCATCAGCCGTCCAACCGCCACCCAACGCACGGTACAACTGCACCAGACTCAGCAGCTCGTCTCGCATCGCCCGGGCCAACAGCAGCTCCGAGTCAAACAACTGCTGCTGATTGTAAGTCACCTCCAGATAACTTGTGACACCTCCCTCATACCGAACCATCGCCAAATCCATGGCGCTCCGATTAGCCTCCGCCAACAACTCCTGCCGTTCACGAAACTCACGCGTGCGTTGATACGCCACCAAAGCATCCGATACCTCACGAAATGCTCCCTGCACGGTCTTCTGGTAAACCGCTACCGCCTCCTCATACGCCGCCTCCGCCTGCTTCAAATTGCCCCGCAACCTCCCCCCCGTAAATACCGGCACCGTCACCGCTGGCCCAAATTGCCAAACCCGCGATCCGCTCGTAAATAAATCCCCCAAAGAGACGCTCTGAAAACCCGCCATGCCCGTCAGGGTAATCTGAGGATAAAACGCCGCCTTCACCTGCCCAATGTCCGCATTCGCAGCAACCAACTGCTGCTCCGCTAAACGAAGGTCCGGCCGACGTTCCAACAACTCCGACGGCAAACCCGCAGGCACCCGGGCCAAACGAAAATCACTCCTCACCGCCCCCGCCCGCTCCACCGACCCCGGATTGCGCCCACGCAAAACCTGCAGCTGGTTCTCCTCCTGCTCAATCGCCTGTAACGTCGCCGCAATCGATGCCTCCGACCTCCGCACCAAAGCCTCCGCCTGATACACATCCTGCATCGAAGCCACACCCCCCTCCTCACGTGTCCGGGCCAGCTCAAGCGATACCGTGCTGTTCGTCAGCGTAGCACGCGACACCGCCAGTTCCCCGTCCAAAGCCAATAACCGGAAATAGGACGCCGCCACCTGCGCCACCAAAGTCTGCTGCACAGTCAACCGTGACTCCTCCGCCGCCAGCAACCTAGCCTGCGCAGCCTCGTCCGCACGCCTCAAACGCCCCCACAAATCCACCTCATACGCCGGCATCGCCAAGGCCGCCGTCCCATACTCCCGCTGCGGATTCACCCCCGCCGGTATCGGCGTCCCCATGTTCTCCGACCCCCGCGATGTCTGCAAATCCCCCCCCGCCTGCACAGTCGGCCAAAACCACGACCGCGCCACCTGCGCCGCCGCCTCCGCCTGCAAGACCCGCGCCACCGCAATCCGCATGTCCCAGTTGTTCGTCAACGCCTCCGCTATATACCCCTGCAATAACTCGTCCGGATAAACCTCCCTGAAAGACAATGTACCCAAGCCTCCCTCACCACCCCCACTCTCCACCACCTCACCCGGATTGCGAAACCCACCCGGCACATCCAAATCAGGCCGCTCATAGTCTGGCCCCACCGCACACCCAGCCAATACCACCAATGACAACGCACCCGCACACCCCGCCAACCCACACGCAAATGAACCCCGCCAACGCATCGTTAATGCCCTCCTTTCTCAACAGCCTGCCCCCCCGACCCATCTCCCTCCACAACAGCCGGCTTCCCCCCAAACCTCTCCGCTAAACCCGCCACAAAAGCATAACACGCCGGAATTAATAACACCCCGAACATCGTCGCCAAACTCATGCCAAAGACCACCGCCGTCCCCATCACTTTGCGCGACTCAGCACCCGATCCCGAAGCGGTCGCCAAGGGAATACACCCCAGAATAAACGCAAACGATGTCATCAAAATCGGACGCAACCTCAACCTCGCCCCCTCAATCGCCGCCTCAATCACCGGCTTGCCCGCCTCATGCTGCATCTTCGCAAACTCAACAATCAAAATCGCGTTCTTCGCCGCCAAACCAATCAAGGTCACCAAACCAATCTGCGCAAAAACGTTGTTGTCAAATCCCCGCGCCAATAACCCGATAAAAGTCCCCAATACCACCAAAGGCGTGCACAACAACACCGCAAAAGGCAGCGACCAGCTCTCATACTGCGCAGCCAAAAGCAGGAACACAAAAACCACCGCCAACCCGAATACAAACACCGCCTGCCCCTCCGCCTTCTTCTGCTGATACGTAATGCCCGACCACTCATACCCGAAGTCACGCGACAACACCTGCCCCGCCACTTCCTCCATCGCACCAATGGCCTGCGCTGAACTATACCCCGGCGCCGGCCCACCCGTGATCTCCGCCGTCCGGAACAAATTGTAGCGCATGGTGAACAACGGCCCCGCCGTCTGGCTCACCTGAACCAGGGTGCTCAACGGCACCATCTCCCCACTACTCTGACTGCGCACGTAAAACTGCCCAATATCCTCCGGCTCACTCGTAAACTCAGGCTCCGCCTGCAGATAAACCCGAAACACCCTCCCAAACCGGTTGAAATCATTGATAAACGCACCCCCCAAATACGACTGCAACGTGCTGTAAACATCGTTCACCGGCACCCCCAGCTTCCGACACTTCTCACGATCCAAATCCACCTTCACCTGCGGAATACCCGGACGAAACCCCGTGTAAAGCCGCGTCAGCTCCGGACGCTTCCGCGCCTCCTCCAGAAATGTCTGCGTCATCGCCGCCAACTTCCCCACATCCCCGCCGCTCCGATCCTGCAACTCAAAGGTGAACCCCGACGCATTCCCATACCCGGGCAACGCCGGAGGCCCAAAAGCCAAGGCCATCCCCTCCGTCAACCCCGCAAACCTCCCCATCAACTGCCTCAAAATACCGTTGGCATGTAACGCCGGAGTCTGCCGCTCCTTCCAATCCTTCAGCTTGATAAAAAAGGTCACCGCGTTCGGCGCGTTGATTCCAGACAACAAATTGTAGCCCACCACCGACAACACACCCTCCACTCCTTCCACCCCCTGGATCATCCCCTCCATCTTCTGCGCCATCACCTCAGTCCGCTGCAACGACGCCGCGCTCGGCAACTCGCCCGCAGCAAAGATATAGCCCTTGTCCTCATCCGGAATAAACCCGCCCGGCACCCGCTGCCCCAAAAACACAATCCCGCCACACAACACCGCCAGAATGAAAATCCCCCGCACGCTCTTCCGCGCCAAACCACCCACCACCCCCGTGTAACGCCCGGTCAGCCAGTCAAACCCACGGTTGAAACCACCAAATAATTTCCCCAGTAATCCCCTCGCAGGCTGCGGCGGACGTAGCAGCTTCGCCGATAACGCCGGACTCAAGGTCAACGCATTCACCGCCGAAAAGATCACCGAAACCGCAATGGTCACCGCAAACTGCTGATACAACGTCCCCGTCAACCCCGGCATGAACGCCACAGGCACAAAGACCGCACACAAAATCAACGCAATCGCCACCACCGGACCCGATACCTCCCGCATCGCCGCTCGCGTCGCCTCCACCGGACTCTTGCCCCGCTCCAAATGATGCTGCACCGCCTCCACCACCACAATCGCATCATCCACCACAATCCCAATCGCCAACACCAACCCGAACAAAGTCAGGGTGTTCACCGAAAAACCCAGCAACGGAAATACCATAAACGTCCCCAACAACGAAACCGGCACGGTCAGCAATGGAATAATCGTCGCCCGAAAACTCTGCAGAAACAAAAAGACCACCAGAATCACCAGCACCACCGCCTCCAGCAAGGTGTGCACAATCTCCTCCATCGACGCCTCAATCGGAAGCGTGGAGTCCAAAATCACATCCATCTTTACGTCCGGCGGAAAACGCTCCTCCATCTCCGCCAAGCTCTCCCGGATCAATTCAGCCGTCGCCATCGCATTCGCCCCGGGCGCCAGCATAATCCCCAAAGCCGCCCCATCCGCCCCGTTCACCCGCGCACGCGTCTTGTAAACCTGCCCACCCATCTCCACCCGCGCAACATCCCGCACCTTCACCTGCGAACCGTCCGGATTCGACCGAACAATGATGTCCTCAAACTCCTCGGGCTCCTGCAATAAGCCGCTCGCACGCACGCTATACTGAAACTCCTGCCCCAGTGGCGCCGGCTCAGCCCCAATCATCCCCGCCGCAGCCTGCACGTTCTGCTCCCTCACCGCCGCAATCACGTCCGCCGGCGTCAACCCAAGCACAGTCAACCGATCCGGCCGCAACCAAATCCGAATCGCATAATCCTGCGCCGTGTAGTTCACCACCTGCCCAACACCCTGCACCCGCGCCAGTGAATCAATCATGTTGATCACTGCATAGTTCGCCAAAAATAACGCATCATACGTCCCGCCAGGAGAAGACAACCCCAACACCATCAGGATGTCCGGACTCGATTGCTGCACTTTCACCCCCTCCCGACTCACATCCCCAGGCAACCGCGGCATCGCCAAAGCGGACCGGTTCTGCGTGTTCACCTGGTTCAAATCTACGTCCGTCCCCGTGTCAAAGGTCACCGCCAAATCCAAAGTGCCGTCGCTGGAATTCAACGACCGCATGTAAATCATGTTCTTAACCCCGTTGATCTCCGATTCAATCGGCGTCGCCACAGACTGCTCCACCGCCTCCGCCGCCGCACCCCGATACGTCGTGGTCACCTTGATCACCGGCGGACTCACCTCCGGAAACTCCGAAACCGGCAACCGGCTCAATGTCACCGACCCCGCAATCACCATCACGATCGCGAGCACCATGGCCACAATCGGCCTGCGAATGAAAAAATCAGCCATGGCAGTCTATTGCTTGCCCGGAACCTGACGCCGCAAAGCCTCCACCGGCGCCGATGAAATATTCGTCACCGCGGGCGCCACCACCACTCCATCCCGCACCTTCAATACCCCCTCAACAACTACCCGATCGCCCGCCGCCAACCCCTCGTCAATCACCCACAACGACCCCACCCGCTGACCCGCCTTCACCCGCGTAAACACCGCCTTGTCCCCCTCCCCCAGCTTAAACACGCTATACGTTCCCTGAATCTCCTGCACCGCCCGCTGCGGTACCACCACCGCACCCGGCTTCTCCGTCAGTAATACCCGCACCCGACCAAACATGCCCGGCCGCAACCGGTTCCCCGGGTTCGCAAACTCCGCCCGTAACCGCAATGTCCCCGTCTTGGGATCAATCGCCCGATCCATAAAAATAAAACGCCCCTCCTCCCCGTGCTCCTCGCCATCCGCCAAAATCAAAGTCACCGGACGCCCCCCCTTGCCCTCCTTCTCCCACAAATCCATCTCCTCCTGCGTAAACCACCTGGATGCCTCTAGATAAGCCACCTCACTCACATTCGCGTTAAACCAGATCGGATCGACCGGAGAAATCGTCGCCAGCAAGGAGGCATTAAAACCACCCACCAAACTCCCCACGTCCGCCTGCTTCTCCCCAATCAATCCGCTCACCGGCGCCCGCACTTCCGTGTAACTCAAGTCAATCTCCGCTTTCCGCACATCCGCCTTCCCCGCCGCAACCGCCGCCAAACCCTGACGCTCCATCGCCTCCGCATTCTCCAAATCCTGACGCGGTATCGCCCGCTTCTCCACTAAAGGCGTATACCTCGCGATGTCCGCCCGCGCCTTGGCCAACGCCGCCTCCGCCTCCGCCAATGTCGCCCGCGCACGAAATAAACGCTGCTCAATCGGTTCCCGCTCCAGACTAAATAACAGATCGCCAGCCTTCACCCGCGACCCCTCACGGAAATGAATCCCCTCCACAAACCCCTCCACCCGCGCCCGCACATCCACGTTCGCCGGCGCCTCAGTCTGCCCCACAAATTCTCCGAAGATCGGCAAATCCGCCACCAGGACCTCAGCTACCACCACCGGCGGCAACCCCGCCTCCTGCTTCACCGCAGCCGGACGGCATGCTCCAGACAACAAGGCCAAAAGCCCCACAGCCGTGAATACGAAATGGTTCATCCTCATTCTACTTGTGCCACCAACAAGACCACGCCCTCCCCCAAGCACACGAACTCATACACTCGCAGAAAGGGACGCCAGGTCGGTTGCGCAAAAAATGCACCAGAGCACCAAAGGATTGCAACCAGATAACCCCAGAGCCGGAAGCCGAAGGTCAGAGGTCATGGGCCGGAAGTCAGCCACCCCGTTTCCAACCACACCCCTCCCACGCAAAGCGCCCATCCCCCCAGCTCGGGGCTTTAATGCGCGGCACCAGCCGCGCGTGACTAAACCGACATACCGACGTACTGACGCGCCCCTTTCCCTCTCACCCTTCAACCGCATGAATAGTCCACACATGAATAAACCCATCCCTGCACCCAGCCCGGCCATTCACGTATGGCTGCGTTCATGCGGTTATCCCTCGGGACCACATTCATGCTCCCCACTCAGCCCTCCGCGCTCTGCGCTCTGCGCTCTGCGCCATCGAAATCGAAATCGGGATCGCTATCGGTATCGAAGACCGAAGTTCGCGGCAGACGCTAGCCAGTGTGCGGCCAAACTCCTCTCACCCTTCAA
>JBJOII010000187.1:0-6548 GCA_046047235.1 Verrucomicrobiota bacterium
GATACGGCGGAGGTCGAAGCGTTGGCAGCGGGAGAGGATCGTTGGGAGGACTTTTTCAGGTTCGGTGGTGGCGAACATGAATTTTACGTGGGAGGGGGGTTCTTCGAGGGTTTTGAGGAGGGCGTTGAAGGCCTCCTTGGTAAGCATGTGCACCTCGTCGATGATGTAGACTTTGAATTTGGAGGTGGCGGGAGCGTATTTGACCGTATCGCGGAGGGCGCGGATTTCATCGATGCCGCGGTTGCTGGCGCCGTCGATTTCCATGACATCGAGGGATCGGCCTTCGGCGATTTCGATGCAGCGCGGGTCATCGTCGGGGAAGTCGAGTTTGGGTCCGTTGGTGCAGTTCAGGCATTTGGCGAAGATGCGGGCGACGGTGGTTTTGCCGGTGCCTCGGGGTCCGCAGAAGAGGTAAGCGTGGGCGATGCGGCCTTGGGTGATGGCATGGGAAAGCGTGGTGGTGACGTGGTCCTGACCGACGACATCGCGGAAGCGTTGTGGTCGGTATTTGCGGGCTATGACTTGGTATGCCATCTTCTAAAACTTTGTGGGAGAGTAGGTTGTGGTGTGGGTGTGGCGTTTCCGGTATAGATTTGGCGGTAGTGAAGCGGGTTTGGTGTGGGATGGGGTATCTATGGTTCGCGCATGAACTGTCGGGCTAATCTTTCATGGGTGGGTGTTGGGTTCAAGTGCGAGGTTGGAGGGGGGGGTGGGGGAGGGGGGTAATGCCAGGGTAACCACGGCGGATACGGAGCAGGCTACCGTTGCTGCCTTCCGGCCCTGGCGGGGTTTGCAAGTCCGCATTCCGTGGGCCCTGGCAAAAACCGGGGCTAGTATTGGTATCGGGACTGAGGCATCAAGCAGATTCGCCGATGAAGTTTCCCCTTTTGCTTGTGCGCGGGCCTCATTATGTTCCCGCATTCGGTTTTAGCGGGAGAGCGTCACCGGCGATGCAATCGGGAGGCGCGTCAAACATGGACACATCACGAATACGCAATTTTAGTATCATCGCTCACATCGACCACGGGAAGACCACGCTTTCCGACAGGTTGCTTCATATGACCGGTACGATTTCCGATCGGGAGATGCAGAACCAGTTGTTGGACTCGATGGATTTGGAGCGGGAGCGGGGGATTACCATCAAGGCTCATCCGGTCACGATGTATTACAAGGCGGATGATGGTGAGACGTATGAGTTGAACCTGATCGACACGCCAGGGCACGTGGATTTCTCGTATGAGGTTTCGCGGAGTTTGGCTGCGTGCGAGGGGGCGCTATTGATTGTTGATGCGGCGCAGGGGGTGGAGGCGCAGACCGTGGCGAACGTGCATTTGGCGATGAAGCAGAACTTGGAGATCATTCCGGTGATCAACAAGATTGACCTGCCGCATGCGAACGTGGAGATGGCGCGGCAACAGTTGGAGGACATCCTGGCGATACCGGGAGATTCTGCGATTCCTTCGAGTGCCAAGGAAGGGATAGGTATTAAGGAGATACTGGAGGCGATTGTGAAGCGGGTGCCGGCGCCGAAGGGGGATCGGACCAAGCCGCTGCAGGCGCTGACGATTGATTCTTATTTCGATTCTTTCCGTGGGGTTGTGACGTTGGTGCGGGTCTTTCAGGGTGAGCTGAGGGCGAAGACGCAGGTTCAGCTTTTGCACTCGGGCAAGAACGTTGAGATCAAGGAAGTGGGGAGTTTCAATCCCAAGCCGTATGTGCGGGATGTCCTGGTGGCTGGTGAGACGGGTTATTTGACGGCGAACATCAAGAGTCCGAAGGACGTGAAGATTGGCGACACGTTGACGGACAGCAAGCGGCCGGCGCCGGCGCTGTCGGGTTTTCAGGAGATTCACCCGATGGTGTATAGCGGGATTTACCCGATCAACACGGCTGACTACGAGGCGTTGAAGGCGAGTTTGGCGAAGTTACAGTTGAACGACTCGGCTTTTGTTTACCAATCGGAGAGCACCGTTGCGTTGGGTTTTGGTTTTCGTTGCGGGTTTCTGGGCTTGTTGCATCTGGAGATTGTGCAGGAGCGGTTGCGTCGGGAGTATGACATGGACATCATCGCCACGTATCCGAGCGTGGTGTATCGGGTGATCATGACGGACAGCACCGTGAAGGAGATCGACAATCCTGCGTTCATGCCTGAGCCGACGTATATCCGGGAGGTGGAGGAGCCGATGGTGAAGACCTTCCTGATTTGTCCCAACGAATATATTGGGGACATGATGGCATTGGTTTCGGAGAAGCGGGGTGAGTTGCATCACACTGAGACACTGGACACGCGTCGAGTGATGATGACTTGTCGGATTCCGTTGGCTGAGATTCTGATCGATTTCCATGACCGGATTAAGAGCATCACGCGTGGTTATGGTTCGATGGATTACGAGCACGACGGGTATCAGGAATCTGACATGGTGAAGTTGGACATTCTGGTGAATGGCGAGAGTGTGGATGCGTTTTCGTGCATTGTGCATCGGACCAAGGCGGAGGGGCGGGGTCGGGCTATTGCGGCGAAGCTGAAGGATGTCATTCCGCGGCAGCAATATCAGGTGGCGATTCAGGCTGCGATTGGCGGCAAGGTTGTTGCGCGTGAGACCTTGGGAGCGTTGCGCAAGGATGTGACTGCGAAGTGTTATGGCGGTGACATCACGCGTAAGCGCAAGCTGTTGGAGAAGCAGAAAGAGGGCAAGAAGCGGATGAAAGCGATCGGTTCGGTGCAGATCCCGCAGGAGGCATTTATCCAGGTATTGAAGGCATGATATTTCGCTGGTTCTTATCCAAGAAAGTGCGGCATGCGGTGGATGCCTGTCGTCATGTTGAGCGCATGGTGCGGGCGCAGAGGGATTTGCTGCCTGAGGGGCATGCTGAGCGGGTTCGGGAGGCGGTGCGGGAGGTCCGGCGGGTTGCGGCTTCCGGGGATTTGAAGGAGCTCGACGGCGTGCTGGAGAATTTAGAGAAGGTTGTTCAGAAGCATTTGAGGCCTTATCCTAGCCCGGCTTGGCGGGAGAACATTGAGGTGCTGTTGGTGACGGGTGCGGTGGTGTTGGCGCTGAGGACGTTTTTTGTGCAGCCGATGGCGATTCCGACGGGTTCGGCCCAGCCGACCTTGTGGGGAATTGTGTCGACGAATTTGAAGGAGGAGCCGGATGCGGTGGTGCCCGGGGCGTTGCGGAGGTGGACCGTGGACAAGTGGTGGCACGGAATTTCGTACCTGCATGTGGTGGCCCGGGCGGATGGGGCCCTGCGGGATTTGGGGCGGGCTTCGCTGGTTTTTCCTTTCATCAAGAAGCAGACCCTGACTGTGGGAGACCAGCGGTATACGGTTTATTTTCCGTCCTCATTCAGCAGTGTTCAGGATCAAGCGAGGAATGCCGGTGATGACCTGCGGATTGGGAGGGTTTACCGGAAGGGTGAGCCGATTGTCAGCCTGAAGGTGGTTGCGGGAGATCATCTATTTGTGAACCGGATGATTTACAACTTCCGGCCGCCGCATCGCGGAGAGATCATTGTTTTTAGTTCGGCGGGGATGCCGGCGTTGATTCAGGACACGCATTACATCAAGCGACTGGTGGGGTTGCCGGGTGAGCGGGTGCAGATTGGGAACGACAGGCATCTGATTATTGATGGCAAGCGTTTGGATGCCAGCACGCCGGGATTTGAGAACGTTTACAGTTTTGATCCGTCCAGGCCGCCGCGGCGTGACGAGTATTCCGGGCACGTGAACAACTTTGTGGCGCGCCAGGCAATTCCGCCGGGGTATCAACGGAACATTGCGCCGTTGTTTGACGATGAGAACAGCGTTTATGTGGTGCCGCCGAAGCGATATTTGCCGATGGGCGACAACACCATGAACAGTCATGACGGCCGGGCTTGGGGTGCATTTCCGCAGGAGCAGTTGGTGGGACGGTCGAGTTTTGTGTTCTGGCCGATCTCGGAGCGATTTGGCTGGGGGTATCGGTAGGGTTGGTTTTAGGAGGGTAATAACCGGGTTGGGCATAGGTTTCGGCTGGCGAGGTAGTCTGGCGGGCGTCTGATCTGGCCTGCGCCAATAGCACGCACAATGTATGTTATATTTAATTCATATATCCTGGAATTCCTGTGTTTATGGGGGTTTTGGAGTGTGGGGCTGTCCCTGCCCTGTTGGTTTTACGGTGGAGGGAGCAACTCCGTGATTGCTCGGGAGGCGTTTGGGGGCCTATATCGACGGCTCATGACCAGAGATTGTGGTGGAATCAAGAGAGCGGGTTTGGGTGTGGGAGGTATCGTTTCCTGTCTGGGTTTTGTTCGGTTAGGTGGGTATGCGTTGCTGGTGTTGGCGATGGGGTTGGTATTTGGGACTGCGCTGGGAGCTGTGGCAGCGGGTCGTGAGGCCGTGCAGTCGCCCTTGGCGGTGACTGGGCCTAGTATTGGCTACGACGTGGATGCATCTGTGGCGGGGTCCGGGATGCCTGAGGTGGTTTATCCGGCTGGTTACGCGGATTTGGTCTATCGTCCGCTGGCGAAGGTGGAATACGAGGGTAATCCGCGGGTGGACGCCAAGGGTGTTTACGCGACGCTTTATAGTGTTTCGGGGGCGCGACTGGACGAATTGATTCGGCTGGCGGACACGACGGACATCAATGCATTGGTGATTGATTTCAAGGATGACCGGGGTGATTTACTGATGCCGACCGCGGCTGTGCGACGGTACCATCCAGGGGCCAAGGAGCCGGTGATGAAGGATGTGGCTCCGTTGATAAAGCGGTTGAAGGAGCACGGGATTTACCCGATTGCGCGGATTGTGACCTTTAAGGATCCGTCGTATACGCGGGCGCATCCTAGCAAGGCGATCATGGATCCGGCGACTGGGAAGCCTTATGAGAGTCGTGACGGGCTGACGTGGGCGAGCCCATATGATTCAGATTTTCGGGCCTACAATTTGGCTTTGGCGCGGGAGGCTGCTGCGGCGGGTTTCCGGGAGATTCAGTTTGATTACATTCGGTTTCCGGATGTTTCCATCAGCCGCAAGCTGGACTATCGCAACCCGACGGGTATTTCGAAGGCGCAATCGATTCAGGATTTTCTATTGGAGGCGCGGGGGCAGCTGGCGCCGTTGCGGGTTTATTTGGCGGCGGACATTTTTGGGTTAGTGCCCACGGTGAGGGACGACATGAACATTGGTCAGTATTGGGAGGCGGTGAGCAATGCGGCGGACTATTTATGTCCGATGATGTATCCGAGCCATTATGGGCCGGGCGTCTATGGGTTTCCGGTACCGGACAAGGAGCCGCATGGGGTGCTTGCGCGCGGTCTGGACGATTCATTGAAGCGCAACCGGAATCTGGTGACGCCGGCGGAGTTGCGGCCCTGGCTGCAGGCGTTTACGGCGAGCTGGCTGAAGGAGTATCGGACTTACGGGATAACCGAGGTCAAGGAGCAGATTCGGGCGTGCAGGGAGCGTGGGATTGAATCGTATTTGATCTGGAATCCGGGGAACCGGTATACGCCCGGGGCGTATCGGTGAGCGGTCTCCCCTACCCTTCCAGTCCGCTGACGCGCCGGTAGATGCGGAGGTATTGCTGGGCGGTTCCTTCCCAGGAGAAATCCATCGCCATGGCACGCTGACGAAAACTGCGCAGTGCGCGGGGTGCGGCGTAGAGAGCCAGGGCTTTGCGGATGGCGTTGGCGAGGGAGGAAGCCGTGGCGTCCCTGAACTCGATCCCGTTGGCTTTTTTCGGATCCTCGGTGACGTCGGTGACGGCGTCATCGAGTCCGCCGGTGGACCGGACTACGGGTATGGTGCCGTAGCGCATGCTGTAGAGTTGGTTTAGGCCGCAGGGCTCGTAGCGTGAGGGCATGAGGAAGAAGTCGCTTCCGGCCTCGATGCGGTGGGCTAGAGCGGCGTCGTAGCCAATGTGGGTGGCGACCTTGTCGGGGTAGCGTTTAGCGAGCTGGAGGAAGCCTTCTTCCAGTTCGGGCATGCCGCTGCCGAGCTGGATGTATTGGAGGTCGTTACTGAGCATTTCCTCCATGGCACCGAGGATGAGGTCACTGCCTTTCTGGTCGACGAGGCGGCTGATATTGCCGAAGAGCGGGGTGTGGGGTTGGATGGGGAGGCCGAGTTCCTTTTGGAGGGAGGCTTTTTCCAGCGCTTTACCGCGGAGGTTTTTTGCGTTGAAGGAGTGGCGGAGGTAGGGGTTGCCTTCGGTTTTCCATTCGTCGTAGTCGACGCCGTTGAGGATGCCGGTGAGGTCATCTTCGCGGTGGCGGAGGACGCCATCGAGGCCGAATCCGAAGGCTTCCGTGAGGATTTCGCGGGCGTAGCGCGGGCTGACGGTGGTGATGGTGTCGGCGTGGTGGATACCGGCTTTGAGGCAGTTCATGGAGCCGTAGAATTCGACACCGGGCTGCCAGTAGTCCCACGGGAGGTTGGTGAGCTGGTATTCCGTTGGGGGGAAGTGGCCTTGGTAGGCGAGGTTATGGAGAGTGAAGACTGTGGCGGGAGGGTTTCCCCAGCCGTCTTTCCAGGTTTGGTGGCGGATTAGCAGGGGCACGAGTCCGAC
>JBJOII010000188.1:0-6349 GCA_046047235.1 Verrucomicrobiota bacterium
AACCTCCCCCGCAGCAACTTTCTCGGTATAACGCTCAAGCATGGCCAAACCCTACCCTCAGGACATCCCGCCCCGGAATGATATTCACTCTACTGCACAACCGGACGATATTCACTGCGCGCCTGCGGCAGCCACTCCCTCAACTGCTGGATGCGCGTGTCATCCAACGGATGGGTGCGCAAAAACCATGGCGTCCCCCCCCCCCCGGCAGCCTCGTTGAACGCCTTGAACCGCTCCCAAAAACGAATGGCCTCCTCCGGGTCATACCCCGCCCTCGCCATATACAATAAACCCATGAAGTCAGCCTCAGATTCCTGCTTGCGACTGTGCGGCAACGCCCGCCCCACCGAGGCCCCTAAACCATAAGCCGATACCGCCGCACCCTGCCACGCCGGATCCAGCTCGGTCCGCTGCAACCCCAACTCCACCGCAGCACCGCCCAACTGCATCAGCATCGCCTCGCTCATCCGCTCAGCTCCATGCCTCGCCACCGCGTGCGCCACTTCATGCCCCATCACCGCCGCTAACCCCGCCTCGGTCTGCGTCACCTGCAAAATGCCGGAATACACACCCACCTTGCCGCCAGGCAAACAAAAGGCGTTGGCTTCAGGACTGTCAAATACCACAAACTCCCAAGCCGCATTCGGCAAAGGCGCCACAGCCGAAATCCGCTCCCCAACACGCTTCACCAGCGAGTTTGCAGCCGCGTCGGAACTGATCTTCTGCTCCCCCTTCATCTGGGAAAAGCTGGTAGCCCCCAGTGTACTCTCCTGCTCAGGAGACAACAGGATCAGCTGCCGCCTGCCCGTCTCAGAAACAGTCGTGCAACCCACCCCCAACCCGCCCGCAAGCCCTAAAGCCAATGCCAGAGCTAAAACAAAAGACCTGCCTCGCATAATGTCTCCTATTCGTAAGCCTCGTATTTGAATTTCTGTCCACCCACGCTGGCCTCATACATCAGCCCACCCCTCGCCAAGGTGAAAACCAAAACCCCCTGCTTGTACTTCGCATTCGCCGAAGCACCCTCAGCCGCCGCCACCGCACTCACCTGCGCACTAAATTCAAAATTGCCCTCCTTGAAGTTCTTCAGAGCCTCGGCAGTCTCAAAAAATACCACCTCGCTGTAAACCTGTCCCCCAAGCTGCAACCCAATAGTCACCTGGGTCAGGGTCGTCTCGCCAATCATCTGCCCCTTCTCAAAGAGCTGCCCCTTGCCCCGCGCAGCACCAACCCCCAAACCTCCCTTCGCTACCTTGGGGAAAATCGCAAAACCCGCGGAGGTCTTAAAAACCTCCCCTATACCTTCGTCAGCCTTCTCAAACATCTCGCGAGTCGACTCCACCTCCTCCGTCAATTCCGCCTTCTCCCGCTCCTTCTTCGAGGCCGCCGCCGACTCGCCCGTACCCCACAGCAGCCCCACACCCACCAACACAGCCAAAACAGCCCTGCGCGAATTCATCCAAATGTCCATTCTCATAATCGAAGAACTAATCTGTCGGCTTACAAATCCTTGTCAAGAAGTGCCTCCCCCCAAAGCTCACTCTCATCGATACTCCAGCTGCGCCGATAACACCGCATCGCCCGAGGAAACCAAGCGCATCCAATACGCCTGAAACCCCTCAGGAAACAGATGAGAAACAGGGGATCCCCTGCTAACCTCAAACTGCGAATATGGATACCAATCCCCACCCCCGGTCACGTCCACCTCAACAACCACACAAACCATACCCTCGCTCTCACTTGCCACCCTCAGCGTCTTGCGATCAAAACCCCGCATCAAATAGGGATCAGAGGGCTGCCCCGCCTTAACCCCGGTCCCCCACCACGGACCACCATCCCCCACCGCCTTCCCCCACGACCACAGATCATCCACCTCCCCCACCCATAAGGCCGCCAAGCCGTCATCCGACCGGATCACGTGGGGGTTCTCTTCACCCCCCTCCAAATCCACTCCGCTCATCACCAATAACCCTCGATAGCTGCAGTAGTCCTGCACCTGCTTTCCATGCGTGCAAATAGGCCGCACCCGCGAAAACCCACCCGCATTGCGAGCCGGCAACTCGTAGAAAATACCCCGAGCCTGAAATAAATCCCGCTCGGTAACGACCTCCCGGTCCGCCCGCATGGGCCCGAAAGCACTGCTCCCCGCCAAACCCATACCGCCTCTGGGTAAACGCCACCGATTCCCCTCATCGTCCGTGTAAATCACCGATGCCTTATCCTCCTCCAAAACCCCCTCCGGAACCGCAACCCGCTCCCGCATCCAGCCCAGCGCAGCCGCGTCATCCACCCTCCGCAACCGTAACTCCCCGTCCAATTCGTAAAAACCACGCCCAACCTCAACCCCGCCGTCCAACCTCGCAGCAGCATAGGCCACCGTCCGTAAACCCTCACCCCTCACCCGTAATAAACCCGCCGAATACTCCCCCCTATCCCCAACCCCAACCCCACGGAACTTATCGTCCCTCCCAACCCCAGAATCAGCCCCGCCCAAGTAATGAAATTGAGCCACCACACCCTCACACGCTTCCTCCGCCACCAGCCGCACCCACTCGCCCTTGAGCTCTGCCGGAAACCTGTGCCAACTCAACTTCCCCGGAGGAACCGCGATGCCCCCCGCAGAAACCCACCCGCCGTCCCCAAGAGGGTCCACCTCAAACCTGAACCGCACCAACCGGTCACCCCCATGCGCCACCCCCACCGTACGCACATCGAAACCCCCAAACAGGAACGGATCCGATGCCTGCCCGGCACCAACCTCAGCATGCAGCCAAACCGCCCCATGCCCACCCACAGGACCAAGCCCCCGAATTCGCTCCGGCTCCGTAAACCAAAGGTTCGAATGGGATTCACCCGGCCCAACAATCTCTCCCTTCGCCCTACGCGTGTTCAAAAACTCACTCCGCGCCGTCACATCACACCCCATCACCAGCCGGTCACCCCAACGACAAAAATCCCCCACGACTTTCAAATAGCTCGACAAGGGACGAAGCCCCGATGCACGCCCCCGCCTGAAATCACCCGGCAAACTCCAAAACAAACCATGCATGGTCATCAGCAACCCCTGATCCAAACCCACCTCGCGAATCCTCGGCCACTCCGTGTTCCAACCATGCGCCCCATCATAAGTATGCGTCCCCTTCGGTAGCCGATAGCTGCTCCACTCACCCCCATCCCTCACCATCAATAACACCGACAGATGATCCCAGCCCAATGCCCAGATCGGATCCGTCTCGGGATGCTCATTTCCCCTCAAACCTCCCGGCCCTGTCACCTCCGTGAACTGTGCCCGCCTCACCACTCGCCAACTCTCACTCCGCCCATCCCACTCCGCCAAACAACCGGAGGGAATATCCGGCCTCGCCATCGCCAATGCAGAATTCTCACCGTTGTTCGAATAAACCAATACGCCCTGGCCAGAATACAAGCCCTTGCCGTGATACCCCGGCAAAGAAGCCAGCCGCCCCGCCTCAGGCCGCCGCCCCCCCGCATCACCCTGATTGTCCGCAAACAACTCCCTCACCTCCAGAGTCACCAGATCCACCTCGTAAAACCCTTCCTCCATGGTCGCGTAATACGCCTTGCGCTCCGGCTCAAATAAATGCCTCGCCGTCCCCGTCAACCGCCCGGGCATGACCCCCGGAGAAATAACCCGTATGTCCCCCTTCCGGTCGATCACATACGGCCCAATCAATAGCTGCTCCGTCTCCTTATGTATCATCCGGTTTGCGTGCGTACCCCCAACACTCCCGTCAAATACACCCAGCTCCAGCTCCGGCGTAATCCAATACAGCTTGTCCTCTGAACCATTCGGAAAATGCGGCCCGTAACTAACAAACCATAACCTGCCCGCCCATGGCACCACCGCACCCGTGCCACATTCCCCGTGCGGATTCCAATACGCCAAATGCGGATACACCCCGCTCACCTCCACAACCCCGCCAAAACCTGCGGTCAACGTAGCCAACCCAAACAAATACCCCAGCCCGGCAACGGCTAAACACCTGCTCCAGAACCGCAGTCCCAATGCTACTCCATGCCTGATCATCACTCCCCACTGCTTACACACCACCACAGGGTTTGGCCAAACTAAACCCATGCTCCCCACCCACCGCTTGAAAGTTGCTTCTGCCCTCAGTTTCCCGCTTCATCACCACCCGAAAACACCAGCACCCGTACCTTGAAAAAGCTCGCCGCAAAATCTGTCCCCCCAACACTCATCGTCGGAGTCAACACGCTCCTGCTCATCGTCCTCCTCGTCGGAGCCCCCGCCGCCACCAGCCTCGACCTCGGCAGCATCCGACTCTCCAACCCCAGGTCCCTTCCCCTCGTGCTCACCGGCGGACTCGTCGTCGCAATCGCCTTTAACCTCGTTGCCGCCACGCTATGCAAAAAGCCCAAGCACCGCACCACCTGCCTCCGCTGGCTCCTGCTCCATACCACCCTCCTCACCGCCACCCTCGCCCAAATCGCCGGCTGGATCGACTTCGCCTGGCTGAAAACCCTCCTGCTCCACCTCCGCCAAAAGGTCTGAGCACCCTCCCTCCCACCAAAACTGCCTCCGGAGGAGAATTATTCTTGCGCATGCCATCCATAAGCCGATCATACCCCCCCAGTCCCCAGTTCAACCCGTGCGCTAAGCTCCAGAAATCTCAACCGAAACATGAAAACAACCCCCAATAGCCGTAAACCAGGCGGGTTCACTCTCATCGAACTCCTCGTCGTCATCGCCATCATCGCCATCCTCGCCGGCATGCTCCTACCCGCTCTCAGTCGAGCCAAACTCAAGGCCACCGGAGCCGCCTGCCTCAGTAACCTGAAACAGCTCGGCCTGGGCTTCGTCATGTATGCCGATGATAATAACGATTACATGCTCGCTACAGATGGAGTCACCCCTGCCGACGGCAACCCCGCAGGCGGCTTCTGGAAAGGACCACTCAAAGACGATGGCTCCTTCACTGACATCACCTCTAACACATCGCTGACTGAAGCCATGGAAATCGTAGAAAACGGCTTCAAGGAAAGCCCCCTCTGGACCTACGTCAGCGCCATCGGCGCCTACCACTGCCCCGGGGACCTGCGCACGAAGAACCTGCGCCCCGGCAACGGCTGGGCCTACGATAGCTACTCCAAAGCCAACGGCATGAACGGCGGAAGTTGGGACCTCGTCACTCAACCCCCCTATCGCAAGATAGGTGAAGTCATCTCACCCTCAGAAGCTCTGGTCTTCCTCGAAGAAGCCGATCCACGCAGTTTTAACCGCGGCACATGGGTCATCAATGTCGCACCCAATATGGGCTGGGTTGATCCCTTCGCCGTGTTCCATGGCAAAACCAGCACACTCTCCTTCGCCGACGGCCACGCTGAATCCCATACCTGGCTCGAAGCCACCACCATCAAGGCCGCAACCGACTCTGCCAAAGGTATCCAAAGCTTCTACTGGGCCGGAGGTAACGCCAGCAACCGCGATTTCCAGTGGGTTCACGAACGCTATAAACACCTCAAATGGAAATCGCTCAACTAAGCTTCCTGCAGCTCGAACCCTCGAGCTTTTTCAGGGGAGATCACTCTCCCCTGACTCTCAATTCTCCCCCTGGTTAGGCGCCAGAAAGCGCAATGCCATGGTGGCCCATGCCCCCATCTTCCAGCGAGCGCCAACCGCGACATCAACCAACTGACGCCGTTCAGGTGGAAACCGGCGAGCGGAGGCTCAATCCAAAGCACCGTGCTCAATAGCCCCCCCGACCCCGGTCAAGCCCACCAATCGATCCTCAAGAGCCTACAAAGCAATCGGGGCGCCACCGAACCAACCAGGCAAGTTCAACTCGAACAGCCTCGTAAAAGTCCCATTTATGTTCGATACCGTGTCACCGTCACCATCCCAGTAGCCAGATGCACGGCAGCGCCCCGCCCCCACAAGATACCTGCCACGACCAACCAGACTTGACGGACCCCCACTGCTCCCCTACCAACCCCCCCGCTTCCCCGGCATTCAATGAACAATGAAAAAGGCCATTCTTGCCCTTGATCAAGGCACAACCAGCTCACGCGCGATTCTCTTCGATCGCCATGGCAGTATCATCGCAGACGCCCAAAAGGAATTTCGCCAGTACTACCCCCAACCAGGTTGGGTAGAACATGACCCGCTGGAAATCTGGCAATCCCAACTGGATACCGCCCGCTCCGCCCTAACCAAGGCGAACTTCAGCTGCAACGATATCGGAGGCATAGGCATCACGAACCAACGAGAAACTACGCTGCTCTGGGATCGCCAAACCGGCCACCCCATCCACCCCGCCATCGTCTGGCAGGACCGCCGCACTTCCAGCCTCTGCGATGAACTCAAAGC
>JBJOII010000189.1:0-6341 GCA_046047235.1 Verrucomicrobiota bacterium
ACCTACCTCGGCTTCCTCCAAGCCAATACCAACTCCCCCAAACTCGCCCTCGTCCAAAACGCCGACCAACAATGGACCGGCTCCCTCGGCAGTAACCTCGTCGCAAATGTCTTCATCGCCGATATCACCCAAACCTCCCTCACCGTCACCAATACAGAAGGCCAAACCAACCAACTCCCCTTCCGCACTAAAACCCCCCTCAAAATCCCCATCCAGTAAGCCCCCACCCCCCATGGACCCAGATATCAACCCAACCCCATCCCACGACGTCGGGGACCTCCTCCTCCAACAAGGCATCATCGACCCCCAACAACTCGCCCAAATCCGACGCCACCAAACCCGCCATAACCAACCCCAACATCGCGCCATCATCGACCTCAACTTCGCCTCCGAAGAAGCCACCTGCCGCGCCCTCGCCCAACTCCGTAACCTCGACTTCGTCGAACCCGACCTCCTCTCCCTCAACCCCAACCTCCTCCAACTCGTCCCCGTCAAACTCATCTTCCACTACCGCATGGTCCCCACCTCGCTCGATGGCGAACTCCTCACTCTCGCCTTCAGTGAACCCCCACGCCAAGCCGACCTCGGTAACCTCCGCCTCCTCCTCGGGAAACGAATCCAAATCACCCTCTCCACCCCCAGCGCCATCCACGCCGCCATCAAAAAACACTTCGGCCTCGGCGCAGAAACCATCCAGCGACTCCGCAACGAAAAAGGCCTCACCGACGTCGACGAGGATATCGTCTTCGATGTCAAACCCCTCGACGACGATAGCGCCGTCGATTCCACCATCGCTGACTTCGTCGACCAAATCCTCCTCGAAGCCCTCCGCCTCCAAGCCACCGATATCCACCTCGAACCCTACCACGACTCCATCCGCCTCAAATACCGCATCGACGGTATCCTCCAAAATGTACCCATCCCCCACGGACTCCGCCCCCTCCACGCCTCCGTCGTATCCCGACTAAAAATCATGGCCGGCCTCAATATCGCCGAAAAACGACTCCCCCACGACGGCCGCATCGCCATGAAAACCGCCGGCGAAGACTACGACCTCCGCGTCTCCGTCATCCCCACCAAACACGGCGAAGCCGTCTGCCTCCGTATCCTCGGCCGACAAAGCCTCTTCCTCGAACTCAACCACCTCGGCATGGACCCCGAACAGGAATCCCTGTTCCAGCAAATCGCCAGCCTCCCCCAAGGCCTCGTCCTCCTCACCGGCCCCACCGGCTCAGGTAAAACCACCACCCTCTACGCCGCCCTCGCCCACGCCAACGACGGACAACGCAAAATCATCACCATCGAAGACCCCGTCGAATACCAGCTCGAAGGCATCACCCAAATCCAAACCCGCGACGATATCGGCCTGTCCTTCTCCTGCGGCCTCCGCTCCATCCTCCGCCATGACCCCGATGTCGTCCTCATCGGCGAAATCCGCGATACGGAAACCGCCGAAATCGCCGTCCGCGCCGCCCAAACCGGCCACCTCGTCTTCTCTACCCTCCATACCAACGACAGCATCTCCTCCGTCACCCGCCTCCTCGAAATGCGCATCGAACCCTTCCTCGTCAGCTCCTCCCTCGTCTGCTCCATCGCCCAACGCCTCGTCCGCCGTATCTGCCGACATTGCCTCCAACCCGACCCCGCTATCCCCCAGAACATCCGTGAGGAAATGTCCCGGGCCCTCCAACTCCCGCCAGACCAAATCCATGCCTCCATCGGCCAAGGCTGCGAAGAATGCTACAACCAAGGCACCCGCGGCCGCGTCGCCCTCTACGAATTCTTCGTCCTCAATGACGAAATCGCCAACCTCATCAACCCCAACGTCCATACCTCCGAACTCCGCCAAACCGCCCGCCAATACGGCTGGCAATCTCTCCGCGAATCCGGCTGGTCCAAAGTCCAAAACGGCACCATCCCCATCGCCGAACAACAACGCATGACCCGCCAGATCAACCTCCCACTCCTTACCCGTTAACCCATCCCCCTTCCCCCAAATCATCTCACCCTCCTCGCACAGGTAGGGGCGCACTCCCGTGTGCCCGAAACCACTGCCACCCCAAGCCCCCCTCTCGCGCGAAGCACCTCTCCCACCCTCTCCCCTCTCCCTGCGGCGCCGCTCCGCGCGCCGCAAAAGCCCTCACCACTTCCACTCATACGTCACCGCCACCGTGTGCGTGAACACCCGATCCAAATCCAATTCCCACAAATCCGCCGACCACTTCGGCGGCGTCGTCCCCCGAAACCGATAACCCAACGCCACAGCCCCGCACTCGCTCACCCGATATCTCACCCCGCCAAATAATTGCAACGCCCCCGCAGCCCCCAACTCCGACTCCGCCACATCCATCGATCCACTCAACCCAGGACCCAGCTTCGCCGACGAAAAATCCACCACGCCAATAACCGCACCCAATCCCAACCCCCCAAATAAATCCAACCTGTCCGTCAAGGCCCACGGCACCGTCGCATTCACCAACAACGGCACCTGCCAATAATCCCCCGATATCGTCGCCAACCCCGGCAACTCCACCTCCATCGCGTTATGACTCACCCCCGTCTCCAACTCCAAATGCAACCAGCTCGGAATCGACATCCCACCACCCACCGCCACCGTCACCCCCGGCCCCGCCTCAAATCGCACCTCCCCACCCCCTAAACCCATACCGCCATACTCAAAGGAATCCACATCCACCCCCTGCACCACACCAACACCCGCCCCCACTCGTAAGTTCGGAAAAAAACCAGCCCGCTCCGGCCCCTGCTCAAAAACCACCTCCCCTGCACTCTTCGCCGGCGCACCCAAAACACCCGTCCCCATACCCAGCAAACACAGACCTAACAAAACCGCCAAGGGTAGTTCTCGCATGCGCAATACTATGTCGCGGGTTGCCATGCCCGTCCATTCCGAATCATACTCCCCACCAGCGCATGAGACAGGAAAAGCACAATCCAGTCGAATGGAACCGCCTGAAACAAATCCAGGACGAAAACCAAAACCCTAAACTCAAAGCACGCCCCCTCGTCGGCTTCATCTTCCTCGGCCTCGCCGCACTCACCTTCCTCATCGCCATCGCCGCCACCCTCGACCCCCGGGAACATATCGAACCCTCCCGCTACTTCTTCGCCACCCTCCTCTCCATCGCCATCCTCTCCGCCCTCGCCGGCTGGTTCCTCATCCACGACCCCTAAACCCCGACCGCCCACATCAGTCCGAGTGTCCGTGCGCCCGCCCTTCCGCCGCCGTCCTTCGGACTATGGCGGACAGGCAGCTCTTTACGCTCAGCCCTCAGCGCTCTGCGCTTACCGCTTCCCGCTTACCGCTTACCGCCCTCCCCTCCCCGCCACAACCACACCGCCCCACCATGCGCCGCCAACCCAAACATCACTAGCACACCCAACGCACCCCGCACCTCCACCCACCCGCCACCAAACGAAATCAGCTGATGCAACGCATCCATCGCCCAGCCCGACGGCACAACATGCGCCACCACCTTCATGGAATCAGGCACAATCTCCAAGGGCCACCAACATCCCCCCAACGCCGCCATCACCAAACTCGCCAGAATGCACAACCCCACCACCTTGTCCTCCGATAAAATCCAACTCCCCATCAACACCCCAAACGACCCCGCCACCCACGCGTAAATCATCAGCGTCAAAAAGATCAAACCCAGATCCGCACCCACCTCCACCCCAAATAAAAACTGCCCCGCCGCCAACAACACCATCACCTGGATCAGCCCCAGCAACATCAGCCCATACACCCGACCCGTCACCCACTCCCACGGCCGTACCGGATGCACCATCACTCTCCTCAATACCCCGCTCCTCCTCTCCCACGCCACACTCGCCCCGCCAAAAATCAAGAGGTTCATCATCAAATACATCACAATGTTCCCCGGTACCGATAAATTAAAGGCCGACGGCACCGGCCGCCTCCCCGCATAACTCGACCGTAGCTCCACCATCGGTTCCTCCAACAGCAAATCCCTCACCCCCTCAGACGTAGGAACCCGATTCGTCCCCTCCTTCAGCGCATGCTCCACCAATGCCAAATTCATTCTCACCATCGCCTTGAAAAGCCGTAGCTCCGTCAAGGCACCCAACGGATCACCCGATTCTGCCGCCGGCTCATACGCCAGCTTCACCGCCTCCAGACCCAAAACAGAATCTGTAAACCCCTCCGGAATCACCAGCCGCCCCACCCCCTCCACGCTGTTCGTCGCCCTCACAACCCTCAACCCCTCGCCACTCAACTGCCCCTCCAGGATCTCACCCAAAAAACCAGCGTCCGCATTGTCCACCCGCAACAACGGCTCCGGCCTCCCCGGCCTCCCATCCACCCTCACCGCAAACCCCATGAAATACATGAACGCCAACGGCACCAACACCGTCCACACCAGCAAAGCCCGGTCCCGAAAAAACACCCGCAACGCATGATGCCCAATGTTCCCAACCTGCCGCATCACTTCGCCCCTCCCTCAAGCCGACGCCGACTACAACCCGCCGCCACCGCCAACCCCCCAACACCAACCAAGACCAGCATCACCGCAGGCCCAACCCATACCCACCCCTCTTCCCCCGCCTGCAACCGCCGCAACGTGTCAGCAAACCAATGCGTCGGCAGCCACCGCGATATGTTCTCCCGCACAAAAGCCGGCAACTGCTGCGGCGGAAACATGCAACCCCCCGCCAAACCCAGCGACATCGCCACCACGCTGTTGAATAAATCCGCCCGACGTGTGCTCCCCGCCAATGCCGACACCATCGTCATCAGCCCCCCAGCCCCCACTCCATACGCCAGCACCATCACCACCACCAGCCACGGCGCACGCCAGGAAAATCCAAAAATCCAAGCTCCACCCCATAAAATAATCACCGCCCCCACCCAAACCACCGTCACCACAAACACCTCCTTCGCCAATACAAACAACCATAGCCTCTCCCTCAAACTGTGAAACCGCGCCAGTGTCCCGCGCTCCAACTCCACAAACAAATCACGCGACGACCGATCCCCCACAAACAACAAAAACACCCCCGCCAGTCCCGATAACAAAAACGCAAACGGAACCCGCCCTCCTCCCCCCTCACCGCTGCCACCCTCATCAACCCGATCCACCACCACCTCCCGATACTGCACCAACGGCGGATACACATACGGCCGAACCCCCTCCAACCTCTTCCCCGCCTCCTCCAGCACCCCAGCCACCCGCAGCAAATCCACCCCCTCACCACCCCCCAATAAATCGCGCCACGCCAATAACTCCCCACCCACCCCCCGCGAAACCCCGTCCAAACCCAACGTCAATAACCCCAATACCTCCTCCACAATCGCCGGATAATACGTCTGCGCAGGATTCTTGATCAGCTCCCAACTCACCCGCTCCCCCATCAAATAACCCTCCACAAAACCCTCCGGAACAATCACCACCGCACTCAACTCATTCCCACCAATCAATCGCATCGCCTCCCCACGCGATACATCCCGCACATCCAAATACTCCCCCGCCTCACGCTGCGATAACGCCCCACGCAAAAACTCCACCAAACGCGACCCATCCTCGTCCACAATCGCCATCTGAATCCGCCCCACCCCCTGCCCCTTGCCCCCTCCCCCGCCAAACGTCAACCCCAGCAGCGCCGTGATCACGAACGGCAACGCCAAATGAATTATATACGGCGCCGGATTCCGCACCACCCGACGCCAGTCCTTCTGAAGCAAAACCCGCAGCATATCCTCACTCCCTCAACGCCCGCCCAGTCAGCTGCAAAAAAACATCGTTCAAACTAGGCCGCTTCAACGCCACATTCTCCACCTCCACCGGCAACGCCAATAACCGCTTCAAACCCTCCGCCGGATCCAATGCACCCCGCGCCGCCACCACCAGCTGATACTCCGTCTGCTGCACCACCCGAAAGACCTCCCCAAACCCAGCCCACCCCCCAACCTCAACCCCGCCAAACGCACCCTCCAAAACAAAAACCCGATCCCCTCCCAGCCGACTCTGCAACTCACCCAACGTCCCCTCAGCCAACAACCTCCCCCCATCAAGAATCCCTACCCGCTCACACAACTCCTCCGCCTCCTCCAAATAATGCGTCGTATACAATACCGCCACCCCCTCCCTCGCTAAACCCCGCACCACCTCCAAAATCCTCACCCGCGCCTGCGGATCTATCCCCACAGTCGGCTCATCCAATAACAACAACCTCGGCCGATGCATCAACGCACACCCCAAATTCACCCTCCGCTTCATGCCCCCCGAATACCGCTTCACCACATCCCCCGCACGCTCCACTAAACCCAAAGCCTCCAATACCTCCCCCGCCCTCAACCT
>JBJOII010000190.1:0-6289 GCA_046047235.1 Verrucomicrobiota bacterium
CGCCGCCGCTCGCGTCGACACCACCACCCTCAACCACGCCCACTCCTCACCAGGAATAAACTCACACACCAAAGCCCCCACCATGGAACACACCACCACCCCCAAAAGGATGCGTAACAACACTTCAGTTCGCCAAACAAAGGACGACAGCACGACGCGGACACTACCCAACTTGCTCGGACCAGAGCAACTTCCTACCCGTAAAGCGATTACCTCGATTCACCCTACACAAAACCTGGCTATAGACCGCTTACGGGGCCCCTTTCCGCTCCCATAACAGAACGCCCGAAATCCCATCCCAAATCTCACTAGACGCCCGCAGGACGTAATGGCACCGTGCAAACCTGATATGAATCATCCAAAGTGGGCGCAACTCCTCCTGTCGTCTGTTCTCTTCCTCTCCATCACCCCCTCCCCACAAGCCAGCCCCCAACCCAATTTCGTCCATATCGTCGCCGACGACCTGGGCTGGAAAGATGTGGGGTTCAACGGCGCAACCGACATCAAGACCCCCAACCTCGACAACCTCGCCCGAACCGGTGCCCGCTTCACTCAGTTCTACACCCAGTCCATGTGCACCCCCACTCGAGCAGCCCTGATGACCGGCCGCTACCCCTTCCGCTACGGACTGCAAACCATCGTCATCCCCGGCCCCGCCAACTACGGCCTCGACACAACCGAATACCTCCTGCCGGAATGCCTCAAGGACGCCGGATACACCACAGCCATCATCGGCAAGTGGCACCTCGGCCACGCTGACCTCAAGTTCTGGCCCAAACAACGCGGCTTCGACTACCAGTACGGTGCCATGATCGGTGAATTGGATTACTTCACCCACAGCGACGCCGGTGTCCTCGACTGGTTCCGCAATAACCAACCCGTCAAAGAACAAGGCTACACCACCCAACTCATCGGCGCAGACGCAGTGAAGTTCATCCGTCAACAAAAGGCGGAAAAACCCTTCTACCTCTACCTCACGTTCAACGCCCCCCACACGCCCTACCAGGCACCCCAGGATTATATCGATCGCTTCCAGCACATCACCGAGCCCACCCGACGCACCTACGCCGCCATGGTCTCCTGCCTCGATGACGAAATCGGCAAGGTCATCGCCACCCTGGACCAAACTGGCTTGCGCACGAACACGCTCATCCTTTTCCACAGCGACAACGGCGGCACCAGAAACGCCATGTTCGCCGGCCAAATGACCGACCTCTCCAAAACCGTGCTGCCCTGCGATAACGGCCCCTATCGCGATGGCAAAGGTTCCCTCTTCGAAGGCGGCAGCCGCGTCGCCGCCTGCGCCAACTGGCCCGGAAAAATACAACCCCAATCCGTCCATGGCCTCATCCACGCCGTCGATATCTTCCCCACCTTCGCACACCTCGCCCACGCCCCGTTGTCCAAATGCAAACCCCTCGACGGCACAAACGTCTGGGACACGATCGCCCAGGGAAAACCCTCCCCACGCACCGAAATCATCTACAATATCGAACCCTTCCGCGCCGCCTTGCGCCAAGGCGACTGGAAACTCATATGGCGTTCCCTCATCCCCACCAGCGTCGACCTCTATCACCTCGGTAACGACCCCTACGAACAAAACAACCTCGCCGACGCCCACCCGGACATCGTCACAGCAATGCAGAACCACATCAACCAGCTGGGCAAAGAAGCCTCCAAACCTCTCGCCCTCATCTACGTCACAAGCGTCGGCTTGGCCCACGGAAAACCCCTCATGGCCTCAGAAAACGGCGATGCCCCACCAACAATCGACCCCCACGGACAGTCAATTACCGACGATAACATCAGCGGCCCCGACCAACCCTAGGCCCACTCCATTGGACAATCGTGGTCGGACCAGAGCAACCACCTCTACCCGAACGCCTTAACCCGGATTACTCCCCATCAATTGCGTGCATAGGCCGCTTTTCGGGCCCTTTTCCGCGTCTATGTAAGATTACACCATCCTCGCCCCCCTAACCCCGTCGCAGTTCCTCGACCGCTGAATGGCTTCCCTCTTTGCACCCGGCGCATCCGACGCTACCCTCTGCCATGCATCGAAATCGCCTCAGCCAGGAGAAATCACCCTACCTACTCCAACACCAGCATAACCCCGTAGACTGGTACGCCTGGGGCAACGAAGCCTTCGCCGCCGCCCAACGTGACCAGAAACCCATCCTCCTCAGCATCGGCTACTCCACCTGCCACTGGTGCCATGTCATGGAACGCGAGTCGTTCGAAAACACCAGCACCGCAGACATCCTCAATGCCCATTTCATCAGTATCAAGGTCGACCGCGAAGAACGCCCCGACGTGGACAAGATCTACATGACCTTCGTCCAGAGCACAACCGGCCAGGGCGGCTGGCCCCTCAACGTGTTCCTCACCCCAGACCTGAAACCCTTCTACGGCGGAACCTACTTCCCCCCGGAACCCAAACACGGCAGACCCTCCTTCAACCAACTCCTCGAACACGTCCACGAAATCTGGACATCCAAAAGAACAGAACTCCAGGACTCAGCCGCGGAACTCCACGCCAAACTCGAAACGTTCACCCACCGCTCCCCATCCTCAACGGATACCCTCGCCCCGGATGCCATCGAAAACGGCATCCGCCTCCTCCAACAGGAATACGACCCCGTGAATGGCGGATTCGGTGGAGCCCCCAAGTTCCCCCGCCCCTGCCAACCCATCTTCCTCCTCCGCGCCACCGCACGCACAAACCCCAATCCCACCCTCTCAAAAATTACCCACACCTGCGAAGCCATGGCCCAAGGCGGCCTCATGGACCAGCTCGGCGGAGGCTTCCACCGCTACAGCGTCGATGACCACTGGCTCGTCCCGCACTTCGAAAAAATGCTCTACGACAACGCCCAACTCGCCCAGCTCTACCTGGATGCGTTCGTCGCCACCAACGACCCCGCCCATGCCCAAATCGTCAAGGCCACCCTGGACTACGTCGCCAGGGATATGACCCTGCCAGATGGAGGCTTCTGCTCAGCCGAGGACGCCGATAGCGAAGGCCAGGAAGGTAAGTTCTACTGCTGGACCCTCGCCGAACTCCAAAACCTCCTCACACCCGATCAATTAAAACTGGTCACCCGCAGGTTCGGAATCACCGCCCAAGGTAACTTCATCGACCATAGCCACCCTAACCCGCTCCCCGGACTCAACGTCCTCAGCCTCGCCGACCCAACCCTGTCCCAGGAAGAGCACGACTCCACCCTCCAGCCCGCCCTCGAAATAATGCGCCGCGAACGGTCAAAACGAATGCGCCCACTCCGCGACGACAAGATCCTCAGCTCATGGAACGGACTCATGCTAGGCGCCTTCGCCCGCGCCGGCATCATCCTCAACCAACCCCAATACATCCAAATCGCCCGCAAAAACCTCGACTTCCTGCAACATTGCCTCTGGGACGATAGCACCAAAACCCTCTACCACCGCTGGCGCGACGGGCAACGCGATGACGTCCAACTGCTCTACGCCTATGCTAGCCTCCTCAATGGAACCATCGACCTCTACCAGGCTACCCTCGACCCCCACATCCTCCGCTTCGCCGTCGACCTCGCAGACGCTCTCATCCATCGCTTCGCCGACAAAACCAACGGCGGTTTCTTCCAAAGCCCACCCGACGATCACCTCATCCTCCATATCAAGGACGAATACGACGGCGCAGAACCCTCCGGCAACTCCCTCGCCACTCTGTCCCTCCTGCAACTCGGAGCCATCACCCAAAACGAGAACTACACCCTCGCCGCCGAAGCCTCCCTCCATTGCTTCTCCTCCCTCCTCCGCCAACGCCCCCACGGCATGCCCACTCTGCTGCAAGCCCTCCAAATCTCCCTCCAGAACATCCACCGCGTCGTCCTGATCAACCCCACACCCAACTCCACCCCCAACCAGGAAATGCTCCGCGCCTTCCACCTCGCCAACCAATACTCCAAGGTCGTCCTCTCCCAACACGGCCCGGTCGATCCATTCACCCAAACGCTAAAACCCCACGATAACCAACCCACCGCCTACGTCTGCATCGGAACAACCTGCCGACCACCAACCACCAGCCCCAAAGAACTCCACCACCTCCTCACCCAGCCAGCGTAAGAAATAACCTCTCCCCCTCAAAACCCTTCACCCCCAACCGCCCAGCCTCCACGAACGAAAAAAGCCCCCCCATCCGCTGCGCCGCAGGCTCGCTCAACAATACCCGCCGCCCCAACTCCTTCGCCACCCCCTCCATCCTGAATACAAAATGCATGTCCGGCCCCATCAAAGTCTCCTCCCCGGGACTCATCACCCCGCCCGCCAAAACCTCCCCCAAATGTAAAACCCACCGGAATTCCGGCACACCTCCCCGCTGCATCGCTAATAACCCCCTCACTGCCCCCCCCACACGGCTTTCCACCCCCTCCCCATCAACCCAATGCCCAAAAAAACCATCCCCCAAATACTGGTTGATATACCCGCCCGCCCCATCCATCAGCTCCCGACACCTCGAAAACCACTGCCCCACCAACTGGGGCAACTTGTCCGTCGGCACACTCTTGAAATAATGCGTGGAATCCACAATGTCAGTCACCAGCAACCACACCGGCACCCGCCTCAAATCATGCATCGTCGCCGTCGTGCTCACCGTCTCATGCGACGAAGTCAACCCCATCACCGGCTGACGAAACACCAAACCCTGCCCCCCCACCTCAATCCGTGATCCATCCCGTAACCGCGTCGGCACCGCTATCCGCCTCCCATCCACTCTAGTCCCGTTCACCGTCCCGAAATCCACAACCCAATACTCCCCCGGCAACTGCATCTGGATCACCGCATGCTGCCGCGATACCCGAATGTCAGCCAATACCAGCTGGTTGCCCCGCGACCGCCCAATACTGCACGTCCGCGACACCGGAAACCGCTGCCCGTCCACCCCCTCCAGCCAAGCCCCAGCTTCAAAGGCCGATGAACTCATATACCGCACACACTCACCCCCTCCAACAAAAGTACCAAGCCGAATCCCCAACCATACTGTAAAGCAACCGCCGACAAACCACCCACGCACCATCGTATTTTCAGTTGCCCACCCAGCCCAAACACGCTACCACCCCCCCATCATGCATCACCACCGTATCAACCGACGGAACTTCCTCCGCACCACATCCGCCACTCTCCTCACAGCCCCGTTCATCGCCAGCGGTTGGCTCCGTAGCGCCCCCAATACACGAGTGCGCCACGCCAGCTTTGGCGCCAATGGCATGGCCCTGGCCGATATCACCTCCCTCACCAGCCACGAAAGCCTCGACCTCGTCGCCGTCGCCGATGTCGACCTCGCCCGAACCGACGAAGTCCGCAAACGCTTCCCCAAAGCCCGCATCTACCAGGACTGGCGTGAACTCCTCGACAAGGAAAAGGAACTCGACTCCGTCAACGTCTCCACCCCGGACCACATGCACGCACCCATCGCTATGAGTGCCCTGCAACTCGGCCGCCACGTCTACTGCCAAAAACCCCTCACCCACGATATATACGAATCCCGCCGCGTCACCGAAGTCGCCCGCGAACGCGGCCTCGTCTCCCAAATGGGTATCCAAATCCATAGCGGCACGGAATACCGCACCGCCGTCCAACGCATCCAGGAACTCCGCATCGGAAAAATCACCGAGGTCCATACCTGGAGCGGAAAAAAATGGGGAGATACCGAACCCATGCCCAAACGCACCGACCCCGTCCCCGCCGGACTCAACTGGGACCTCTGGCTCGGGATCTGCCAGGAACGCCCCTTCATCGGTGAAGGCTGGTATCACCCCGGTAACTGGCGCAAACGCCTCGACTTCGGCACCGGCACCTTCGGCGACATGGGCTGCCATATCTATGACCCCGTCTTCAAAGCCCTCGCCCTCACCGCCCCGCTCGTGCAGACGGCGACGAGCGCGACCGACCCGGGCCGAGCCGAAGCCGCGCGCAAGGAGCTCGCCGCGATCGGAGCGCGCGGGGTGAAGCCCTTGCTCGACGCGCTCTCCGACGAGCGCGAAGCGCAGCAACGGATCGCCGTCGAGGTGCTCGCGCACGTCGCAAACCCCGCGGCCGGCCCCACGCTCTTCAACTTCGCGACGGGGCAAGCCGATCGCGCGCTTCGGCTACACCGCCTACACGCGCGACGGGATCTCCGATCTGAGCCGCCGCCCGATCACGTTCGCCTACAACGGCGGGCCGGGCTCGTCGTCGATCTGGCTGCACATGGGAGTGCTCGGCCCGCGCAGAGTGGTGGTGAACGACCCGGGCTACGCGCCGCCGCCGC
>JBJOII010000191.1:0-6176 GCA_046047235.1 Verrucomicrobiota bacterium
GAGCCCCGGTGTAGCCACAATCTGCGCTGCCATTGCCTTGCGAGCCTCCTCGACCGCCTCTGGGCCCCCAGCCTTCCCCGCTATCCACAACGCAAGCTGCCTCCCCTCCTCCGCACCAGGCTGTTCGCCCATCACCAACCACAGCACCACACCAATCAACCAGGCCCCATAATTGCCCAGTAAACTCGTCAAAATCCCCAGCCGAATCCCCTCACCATAACTCAAGGTCAACCGATACCGGCCAGTAAACAGAAAGATCGCCAACCAGATCCCCAATAAATGAGTCAAACAACACACCATGCGGACATAAGGCACCAGCGACAACACCAGTATCACCGCCGCCCCAATCAACATCGCCTGAAAATCATCGGGCTCGGCACCTTCCGCCAGCCCTTCGCCAGATCCCTTCATCATCTCACTCATAGCTTCCTTCTCCTCACATGGAACGCAATCAATTCATCACCCGGAACAAAAACCGCCGAGTGATACCCCCAGGAATAACCCTTCAATCCGTATTTCAAAATACGCGATGCGGAACAACAACGAACTTCGGATACGCCTGCCTCTGAGATGTGAAGACTCATACAAGAAGAAACGACGGTTGAACACTGGAAAAACCGGGCTTGATTGTAAACAACCCGCCAGCCCCCACCTCGCAGCCCCCGCAGCATTCTTTGCCTCCTTGTCCCGAATCAAAGTCTATGCTCTAACAACCCTATGCCCTCCCAGCGACAGTCTGTGCTCAGAGCCTGCGCCAGCCTCACATACGCCCTGCTCTGCATGCTCCCCAGCTACGGCCAAACCCAACAACGTCCCAATATCCTCCTGGCCATCGCCGACGACTGGTCCTTCGGACACGCCGGAGCCTACGGCTGTGGCTGGGTCAATACTCCCGCCTTCGATCGCGTCGCCCGCGAGGGCCTGCTCTTCACCCGCGCCTACACGCCAAACGCCAAATGCGCCCCCTCCCGCGCCTGCCTGCTCACGGGACGCAATTCCTGGCAACTGGGGGCAGCAGCAAATCACGTCCCGTTCTTCCCCCCGGAATTCAAAACCTACCCGGAAGCACTCTCCGAACAGGGCTACTTCACCGGCTTCACCGCCAAAGGCTGGGCCCCAGGCGTCGCCAATGACGCCCATAACCAACCCCGCCAACTCACCGGCAAACCCTTCAACCTCCACAGGCTCTCCCCCCCTACACCCAGTATCTCCAACCACGACTACGCCGGAAACTTCGCCGACTTCATCAGCTCCGTCCCCAAAGGCAAACCCTGGTGCTTCTGGTACGGTGCATTGGAACCCCACCGCTCCTACGAATTCCAATCCGGCATAACCTTGGGAAAATACTCCACATCCGACATCCCACACGTCCCGGCTTATTGGCCCGATTCAGAAACAGTCCGCACCGACATGCTCGACTATGCCTTCGAGGTGCAACACTTCGACCGACACCTGGATCAAATGCTCCAACTGCTCGACCATTACGGTCTCTCAGACAATACCGTCGTCATCGTCACCTCCGATCACGGCATGCCCTTCCCCCGCGTCAAAGGCCAGGCCTACGACGCCTCCAACCACATTCCCCTCGCCATCCGCTGGCCCCAAGGCATCCCCCACCCCAACCGCATCATCCACGATTACGTCAGCCTCATCGATATCGCCCCCACTCTCCTCGAGATCGCCAATATCCCGTGGACCTCAACCCAAATGGCCCCCGCCCAGGGCCTCAGCCTCACAGACCTCCTGAACACAGAACTCTCAGGCTGGATCAACCCCCAGCGAAATCATGTCCTCCTCGGCAAGGAACGACACGATATCGGTCGCCCCCACGATTGGGGCTACCCCATCCGCGGCATCGTGCAAGACAGCTTGCTCCTCCTCCAAAACGCAGAAACCGATCGATGGCCCGCCGGCAACCCCGAGACCGGCTACCTCAATTGCGACGGCGGTGCCACCAAAACGGCAATCCTCCAGCTCCGAAGAAACCACGGCAATGACCCCTTCTGGAACCTCTGCTTCGGAAAACGCCCCACCCTGGAGTTATATGACCTGCTCAGCGATCCGGATTGCATACACAATCTCGCACCCAACCCAGCCTACCAGCAGCACCTGCAGGAACTGTCCACACTCCTCCAGTCCAGACTCATCCTCCAACAAGACCCGCGCGCCCTCGGCCACGGGCATACCTTCGAAGACTACCCCTACGCCCACCCCGCCCACCGGAACTTCCACCAACGCTACCTCGCCGGCGAAGATCTCCACGCCGGCTGGGTCAACCCCTCAGACTTCGAAAAGGGCCCGCTCCCCCCCCGCTAATTACCCGCCGGAACACCCCCACCAAAACGCGCAATGAAACTCCATCCGCTCCTCAAGCTGACGCTTGCCCTCGCACCACTCTTCACCAACGCCCAAACTCCCCCTTCCACCAATGTCCCCACCCACACCGGCCAATACGAAATCCACCCCGAGTTCACGCTCACGCTCGTCGCCGATGATTCGCTCGTCCACGACCCCGTCGACCTCCAGTTCGACGAAACCGGACGCGCGTTCGTGGTCGAAATGGGCGGCTACCCCTTCGCAAGTGATCACCCCGACGAATACCCGGGGAAGATCGTCATCCTCGAAGATACCGACGATGACAACGTCTTCGACACCCGAACCGTGTTCGCCGATCGCCTCCAATACGCCAACTCCATCCTGCCGCACCGCGGCGGTGTCCTCGTCGCAGCCCCACCGGATATCCTCTTCCTCCAGGACACCAACGGCGATCACCATGCCGACATACGCCAGACTCTCGTCTCAGGCTTCTCTGTTGGCAACGCCCAGCACAACGTGAACGGCCTCATCCATGGCCTCGATAATTGGGTCTACGCCGGCAATGGCGGCAACTCCGGAAACCTCTTCTGGCCCGATCACCCCAACCAAACCACCCCGGTCAGAAACCGCGATATCAAGTTCAAGTTCGAAACCCGCCAGATCGAGTTCCTCGGCCCCACCACCACCGGTTTCAACGTCGCCATCGATAACTGGGGCCGCGTCTTTACCACCCATAACCTGAAACACGTCAACCACCTCCCCATTCCCTACCGCTACACCGAACTCAACCCCTATCTCACACCCCCGCCCAACCCCGATATCTCCGACCATAAAACCGGTGACCTCGACCGCGGATACTCCATCGGTAAACAGGAAACCCGCCTCAACCATCCCGAACAATCCGGCTACTTCTCCTGCTCCTGCGGCATCACGTTCTATGGCGGCGGCGCCTTCCCGCCGGAGTTCAATAACGCTCTCTTCGTCGCCGACTCCGTCCTCAATATCATCCATCATGACCAACTCCAGCCCGACGGCCCGGTCTTCGTCGCCCGCCGCACCCGCAACAAGATCGAGTTCCTCGCCACCTCCGACCGGCACTCCCGCCCCGTCAACATGCGCGTCGGACCCGATGGCGCACTCTACGTCGTCGATATGTACCGCGCCGTCATCGAACACCCCGAATGGATTCCCGATGAACTGGAAAAGGACATGGACCTCCTCGCCGGAAATGACCAGGGCCGGATCTATCGCGTCACTCCCAAAAAAGGCCTGCCCAAAATAAAACCAAACTTTGACCGCACCCCGGTTACAACCACGGTCAGCCACCTCGAACACCCCAACCGCTGGTTCCGTGATACCGCCCAACGCCTGCTGGTCTGGTGGCAAGATCCGCAGTCCATCCAGCCACTCCGCGAACTCGCCACCCGCAGCACCTCACCCCTCGCACGAGTCCACGCACTCTGGACACTCCAGGCCCTCACCCCACCAGACAACCCACGCCCTCCGCTCGGAGCTCTCACGGTCCCCCTCCTCACCCACGCCCTCCAGGACCCAGACCCCGGAGTCCGCGAAAATGCCCTGCAAATCGCGGAGCGCGCGCTTGCCACCCACCCCCACCTCCTCGAACAAACTCTGCACCTCGCAAACGATCCCGACCCCAGGGTCCGGATGCAAACCGCCCTCAGCCTCGGACTTCACCTCAACACCTCCCAACAACCCCCGACCGAACACGCCCTCCAAGCCCTGCTCAGCATCCTTAACCAAGACATCAAACACGAATGGACCCGCCACGCCATACTCGTCGCAGCAGGCTCCCACGCTGCTCTGTTCCTCCAGAAAATCCTCACAACACCCCCCGTACACCAAACCGCCCGACTCCAGTTCATCTCTGACCTCGCCACTCTCCTCGGCACCCAAGGCAACCCGACCAACGTTACGGATTCCCTGCGCCTCATAGCCCAAACCCAGAAGGCCTCCCCCTCCAATCGATTCGCCTTCCTCCAAGGCCTCCAGCAGGGCCTCGCCAACAACCGTAACTTCACGCTAAGCCCCTCCCAGCTGGAATCCGCCCAAGCCAGCGTGAACTCCATCGCCAGCAACACCCTGCTGGATTCCCCCACACACCTGACCGCACTCCTGAAACTCAGCCAAAAACTCCACCTGAAGCTCACTCTGGAAACCCCCGATATCGCCACCACCTCCCGCAAATCCATCCTCAATGCCCAACTCACCACCAACGAACGCCTCGCTCACCTTCACCTGCTCGCCGCCGCCTCCAGTGAACTCGCACCCCAAGAAGACCTTCTCTGGGAACTGCTGGGATTCCAACACCCCCAGGAACTCCAGCTCGCTGCACTACGACAACTGCTCGAATCCCCCAATCCCCGCATCACCGAAAAACTCATCAACCGCTGGAATCATCTCAGCCGCGCCTGCCGGTCGCTCGCCAGTGATGCCCTCATCTACCGCTCCGCCAACCACAAACTCCTCCTCTCTGCCTTGGAAAACCAACAACTCCCCATGGGACAACTCAACCTCGACCTGGAACGCCGACGTCGCCTGCTCCGGTCCTCCGATCTCTCCACCCGCCAACGCGCAGAAAAACTCTTCTCCGATGCAGGAGTCGTCACCCGATCTGAAGTCCTCAAAAACCTCCAGCCAGCCACCCGCCTCCCCGGCAACCCCGAAACAGGTAAATCCCACTACGTAAACCTCTGCTCGCAATGCCATACGATCAGCGCCACCGGACATAGCGTCGGACCCGACCTCACTGAAATCTTCCGCAAAGGCCCCGAATCCCTCCTCTCCGATGTCTTCGACCCCAACGCCGCCGTCAATACGGAATACCTCAGCATCACCATCGATACCCTCAACGACGAGGTCTATACGGGAATCCTCATCGCCGAAACTGAATCCCTCCTCACGCTGAAGGAAGCCGGTGGACGCGAAATCACCCTCCCCCGAAAGGACATCGCTAACCTCAGCTCCAGCGGCCTGTCTCTTATGCCAGAGGGACTCGAGGCCGGCCTCTCGCTCCAGGATATCGCCGACTTGCTCGCCTTCCTCCAACAACCCCGGTAAGCCAAAATACACACACACCCTGGGTGTCCCCCACCAGCTGTGCCAGCTTGACACTTCAAGTTGGGACATGTCCCCCAAACCCGCCCACCCAATTCAGAGCTCCACCTCTGATTACCAACGCGTTACGCAAAACCGAAAGCTGGCACCAAATCGGCTATGGATTTTCGATGTAACTTTAAGCCCGTTTGAGGGTTCTAAGTAGAAAACCGAAAATCAAATATTCGATATGATGATCATTAGCGAGTGGACACTCTGGTTTATGTTGCCTGGATTGCTTCTCGGGTTCTATGCCCAGATGAAGCTCCGATCCGCTTTCACCCGCTACTCCCGCGTCGGTAACCAAAATAGACTCAGCGGAGCCGAAGCGGCCCGCGAAATCCTCGACCACGCCGGCCTGCAGAACCTCCCCATTCAAGAGGTCCCCGGCCAGCTCTCCGACCACTACGATCCCATCCATAAACGCCTCTGCCTGAGCTCCGATAACTTCCACGGGCGCTCACTCGCCGCTGTCGGTGTAGCCGCCCACGAAGCCGGCCACGCTCTGCAGCACCAAGCCGCCTATAAACCCCTCAAAATCCGCATGGCCCTCGTCCCCGTCACAAACTTCGCCAGCAACGCCGCCATGTGGATCATCATGCTGGGCTGGTTCCTCGGCTCCAGCTTCTTCCATGGAATCGCCCCCTACGCCATCGCCGTCTTCGGAGCCACCGGGGCCCAGGGCGGCTCCGTCGTCCGCCACCTCGTCGGGCAGGGGACCTTCCGGGTTCGCGCCCTCACCC
>JBJOII010000192.1:0-6134 GCA_046047235.1 Verrucomicrobiota bacterium
CCCCCCGGATCTTCTCCGCCCGAACCGTCACGTGATCCCCCTCAAACTTCACCTCCGCCCCCAGAGACTCGAGAATCTCCCCCATGAACCGGACGTCACTCAAGTTCGGTACCCGCCGAATCGTACAGGTCTCCGACGTCAAAAGCGTGGCCGCCAGAATCGGCAGCACCGCGTTCTTGGCTCCGCTCGCTACAACTTCACCGCGTAACGGCACTCCTCCCCTGATCAACAAGGCATCCATGAATCAACAAACCAACGTGTGTTTGAAATCTTCTTCCGCTATCACGCCCGGAAATCCCTCGGCTCAAGCCCCGGGCAGCCGCGCTTGAAATACCCGCAAGCGACCACTGTAGTCCGCAGTCACACTCTCTACAATCCAGGATTGGGCTTCAAATAAACCCCGCACCGCCTCCGCTTGCCCATCCCCCAACTCAGCCAAAAACCAACCCCCCGGTACCATGAACCGCGGCGCCTCCACCGCCAGCCGACGATAAAAATCCAACCCGTCCACCCCGCCATCCAACGCCTCCCGAGGATCATAATCCTTCACCTCCGGCTCCAAAGTCTCCACCTCGCCCGACGGTATATACGGCGGATTCGACACCACCAAGCCAAAGCGCAACCCCTCCGGCACCCCCGCAAAGCCGTCCCCTTCCAGAAACACCACCCGCTCACCCACCCCGTGCAAAACCGCATTCTCACGGGCCAAAGCCAACGCCGCAGCACTCCGGTCCAAAGCCCACCCGCGCACCTCCGGACAACCCAAAGCCAAACTCACCGCCAAACACCCCGACCCCGTCCCGAAATCCAGAAAACTCCGCTCCCCATCCCCCATCAAACGCAACCGCTCCACCGCCGCCTCCGCCAATAACTCCGTCTCCGGCCGGGGTATCAACGCCCCACAACCCACCCGTAACTCATGCCCGCAAAATACCACCGTCCCCAAGATGTGCTGCAACGGCTCCCGCTTCCCCCTCCGCTGCACCAACTCCCGCGCCTTCACCACCTGCTCCTCGGTCAATACCCGCTCAAACTGCAAATATAACTGCAACCGCGGTACCCCCAATACATGCGCCAGCAACCACTCCGCCTGTAATCGCGGAGAGTCTACGCCCTTGCCCGACAAAAACCCGCTGCTTCGTTGTATGGTCTCCAATACCGTCACCCCGCCATCCTCCCCATCACCCCTACACCGTCAACAAGCGATTTCTCCCAGTCACACCCGCAAACCCAACCCGCCTAAGCAGCAAAAAAATCGACAAGCATCTCTTTGCTATCCCTGCCGCAAATCCGTATGTTCGCCACCATGCAAACCAGTGGTGTTCACTCGGACACTCCGAGACGCCAGTGCGTGCTCCTGGTCGACGACGAAGAAGACTCCCGCGACGCCACCAGTATGGTGCTCGAACATATGGGGTACGATGTCGATGTAGCCATCGATGCCGAAGACGCCCTACTCCAGTTCAGACCCGAACGACACGACCTCGTCATCACCGATAACCGAATGCCTGGTCGTTCAGGGGTCGAACTCAGCCGCGAACTCCGCCAAATCGCACCCCAAATCCCCATCATCATGTACACGGGCCTCGCCCCCGAACCCCCACCGCCCGTCAGTTGCCTCCTCGAAAAACCCTTCCAGGTCAGCCACCTCCAAGCCGCCGTCCGCCAGTTCCTCCCTCCACCCCCCACCAACCCCTAGCTCCCAACTCCTGCGAGGTTCCCCGGACAGGAAAACGGTTTACTGGCCCGATATCGCCGCTAGGATGCACGGACCCTGCGGCGCTGCCCGGGTGAGGTCATGGCCGAATATAAGGTCCAGTTCGAAGTCTTCGAAGGTCCGCTCGACCTCCTTCTTTACCTCGTGAAGAAGGAGGAAGTGGATATTTATGAGATCAACCTCACCAAGGTCGCCACCCAGTTCGTCGAATACATCGAGATGATGCGGCAGTTCGACCTCGAGGTCGCCGGCGAGTTCCTCGTCATGGCCGCCACCCTCATGTACATCAAAAGCCGCGAACTCCTCCCCGTCGAAAAACAGGCCGTGGTCGAGGAGGAAGACGAGGAAGACCCCCGCTGGGAACTCATCCGGCAACTCGTCGAATACCGCAAATACAAGGACGCCGCCGCCAGCCTCCAGAACCTCGAGGCCGAACAGGAGCAGATCTATAACCGCCAACCCCCAAAACCCGACCTCGAACCGGAACCCACCCCCTCCGGACCCGAAGCCTCCATCTTCGAACTCCTCGGCGCGGTCAATAAGATCCTCAAACGCTTCAACGAGAAAAAGGGACCCCCAACCCGGGAAATCTTCGAAGATAAATGGTCCGTCAGCGAGAAGATCGAACTCCTCCGCGACGTAATCCACCGCGAACGCGCCGTCCGCTTCTCCCAGCTCTTCGCCGATACCACCAGCCGCGCCGAAGTCGTCGTCACTTTCCTCGCCCTGCTCGAACTCATCCGCCTCCACCAGCTGTGCGCCGTCCAAAACGACATCTTCGGCGAAATCGAAATCCAAACCTACGAACCCCCGCAGCCTGCCGAAGACACGGACGATGACCCCGAAACCGGCACGGCCGATACCACGACCCCCACCGAAGACCCCCATGGAACTGAAGCACGTTCTTGAATCGCTCCTTTTCTCCGCCCATAAACCCCTCACCGCTCAGGAACTGCGCGATATCCTGAAAGCAGCCGGAGCCGAGGAGGAAGCCCGCGAAGAAATCAAGACCCTCGCCAAAACCAAGCTCGACGAAATCCAGCAGGCCCTCGACCTCGTCGCCAGGGAAACGGAAGAACTCAGCCGCACCTACCGGCTCACCTGCGTCGCCGATGCCTGGCAATTCACCACCAAACCCGAATACGGCCCCTGGCTCCGATCCATGCTCGGCATCAAAAGCCGCCCCCCACGCCTCTCCCAGCCCGCCCTCGAAGCCCTCTCCATCATCGCTTACCGGCAGCCCGTCACCCGCGCCGAAATCCTCCAAATCCGCGGCGTCTCCGCCGACGGCGTCATGCAAACCCTCCTCGAACGCGGCCTCGTCGAAGCCGTCGGCAAAGCCGAAACCCCCGGCCGACCCTCCCTCTATGCCACTACCCCCCAGTTCCTAGAATACTTCGGTCTCCGGAACCTCGACGAACTCCCCGCAGCCGAAGAATTACGACGCATCCCCGTCGAAAAACCCGAAGGCATCCCCACAACCGATCCCGGCCTCGAAACCGCCCCCGAACAACCCCTGCCGGAACAAACCCTGCCCGCACCAGATACCACGGCAGACAACTCTCCCGAACCCGAGGCCGCTCCCGCAGAAACACCCGAACCCCAAACCGAACAGGCCGATAACCCCGAACCCGCCACCCGCGAAACTGAGGAAGGCCCGGATAAACCATGAACCTCGCCGACCAACGCAAAGCCATCGACCACCTCGACGCGGAAATCATCCGCCTCCTCAACGAACGTACCCAGCGCGTCCTCGAAATCGGCGGCATCAAACTCAAATCCAAACAGGAAATCTACGCCCCCCATCGCGAACTCGCCGTACTCGAACGCGTCGCCAAACTCTCCAAAGGCCCCCTGCCCCCCAATTCCCTCAAAGCCATCTACCGCGAGGTCATGTCCAGTGCCCTCGCCCTCCAAAAATCCCTCACCATCGCCTACCTCGGCCCAGCCGCCACGTTCACCCACCTCGCCGCCATCCGCCGCTTCGGCTCCAGCCTCAATTTCACGCCGCTCAAAACCATCGCCGATGTCTTCGACGAAGTAACCAAGGAACGCGCCGACCATGGCGTCGTCCCCGTCGAAAACTCCACCGAAGGCGTGGTCACCCACACGCTCGACATGTTCGTCGACAGCCCGCTCAAAATCGTTTCCCAAATCGTCCTCCCCATCCAGCACTGCCTCGTCAGCCGTACCCGCAAGTCCCAGATCAAACGGCTCTACTCCCATCCCCAGGCCCTCGCCCAGTGCCGCTCCTGGCTCCAAATCAACCTCCCCCAAGCGGAAATCATCGAGGCCTCCTCCACCACCCGCGCCGCCGAACTCGCCTCACGCAACCGGAACGGCGCCGCCATCGCCAGCGCCCTCGCCGCACAACTCTATAAACTCGAGGTCGTGGAACAAAACATCCAGGATAACGCCGACAACGCCACCCGCTTCCTCGTCCTTGGACGCAAAGATACCCCCGCCACCGGACACGACCGCACCAGCCTCCTCATGAGCGTCAGTGACAAGGTCGGCGCCCTCTACGAAGCCATCTCCGTCTTCCGCCGCCAACGTATCAACATGACCAAAATCGAGTCCCGCCCCAGCAAACGCAAGGCGTGGGAATACTACTTCTTCGTCGATGTCGACGGCCATATCTCCACACCCAAGATCGCCAAGGCCGTCACCCTCCTCGAACAACACTGCAACTTCGTCAAAATCCTCGGCTCCTACCCCAATGCCGAGTAAACCCGCCCGAGCATTCACACCTGGAAGGCGTCACGCAGGGTATCCATAAACTCCTTCTCCACCGGCGTGACCTCGCCGTCGCAGGCAATCAGCTCCTCCAGCAACGCACACACCTGCCGACACTGGCTCTGCGTCTTGAATAAACGCCCCAGCTTCACCGCATGCCGCTTCACCATGTCCGGATTGTCCGCATGCGGCCTCACCCGGTTCACCGAATCCTTAAACAACCGCTCGCGGTCATACGGATTCTCTGCCCCCATCGCCACCAACAACCGCCTCACCCGCGCATCCTCGTCCGCCCCCAAATGACGGTCCAAATACATGGTGATCACCAGCAGGTCCAGTAACCCCTGCCTCTGAGCCTCGTTGAATTCACTCAAATCCATAGCCAATCCCGTAAACCCCTTCACTAGGACAGTCCTCCCCGGCAGGCAAGCGAGTTCTCGCCGGGGCAACGCCCCCTCCAAGAACAACGGCCGACATACTCTCATATGCCGGCCGTTCCCTTAAACAAACCGCCGCGCACCCTACTTCGCAGGCTCGCGCTTCGCTTCCCAGTCCATTTCACGGGTCTGACCCCCCCGGTCAAACATGCTCTTGCCCTTGATGGTGTCCCCACTCACCTTCCCCTTGTACTTGATCACCATCTGGTTGCCATTGTACTCCCGCTTGATCGCAAACGAAATCTCGTCCCCGGCAATCTTGCCGTCCGAAATCTCCGTCGCACGCGGTTCACCCCCCTGACGACCCGGGCTCAACAGCTTGCCAGTCAGCTTTTCCCCCTCAGCCTTCAGCTCCAACGTCATCTTGCGAGGCTCACCCCCCTGACGCCCCGGCGTGCTCCAACCCCACTTGCCCGTCACATCAGCTGCACTCAGCTGGGGCAAAAAGCCAACCAACACCGCCAGGGCCACGGCCCGGCACAACATAACTCGCAGATTCTTCATGATCTCTATGGGTTTCTGTTTGGGTTAAACGCCCCCCCGCCAAGTTCAACTCAGCCTCAGGGGAACTCACCAACAGACGATTCACCCACATCCATGGTTACACCCCCAAACACAGTGTTTTAGATAGCAGCCGGCAAACCACGCCCTGCCGGGCAAATCCCCCCAAAACCACCAGCGCAGGTGTCCGCCCCCTGCAATGCTCATAACGCAACCCCACGCCCTCAGCGCTCCACGCATGCCCCTTTGCGCTTCCCGCTTTGCCTTTACGCCTCCCCCCCTCACGCGCAGCGCCTGTCGCCTAGCTCCGAACTCCCAGCTTCAGCGCGCGGCAATCGCGCCAGCCCTCAGCCGCGCACCGCAGGCGCGCGGCGCGCGGCGGCCAAACCCGCCACCAGAAAGGCACCCAACAGCCCTCCCAGCACCAAAACCTTCCATCGCCAGGAACCTGCCGACGGCGCATGTGCCTCGATATGCAGCGAGAGAGGTGAGTAGTCATCGACCAACAACGCCCGGGTGAAGCTCAGCACCCGGCCCGATTCCGGCACCGCCGCCCGAATGGCCGCGGGACTCGGCACGGCCGCTTCCTGCTGCTGCACCAAACGCTCAGCCAGCCGCATCATCACCGCATTATCCTCCGCCGTGTTCCCCTCAATGATCTGCCGTGCCTGTTCCTGCGTATAGTTCGGCTCCGCTCCCTGCCCGGCCTGCAGCTGCAGCACCGGCGCGTCCGCCTTGCCCGA
>JBJOII010000193.1:0-7286 GCA_046047235.1 Verrucomicrobiota bacterium
GCTAGGCGTGGTTCGATCCCGATCCCGATTTCGATACGCTGCGATGCAGCGCTGACTGTTCCGAAACTCCGAAACTCGGAAACTCTGGGCGCGAAGCGCAGAGCGCTGAGGGCTGAGGGCTGGTTGGGGAGCATGAATGTGTTCCCGAGGGATAACCGCATGAACACAGCCTCACATGAATGGCCGGGCTGGGTGCAGGGATGGGTTTATTCATGTGTGGACTATTCATGCGGTTGCAGGGAGGGCTGTTGCATCGCGCGGTGGCGCGATGCAAGGAGAGAGTAGACGGGAGAGGGGAGAGGGTTAGTCACGCGCGGCTGGTGCCGCGCGTCCAGGCCAGGATGCTGGGGGATGAGCGGTTTATGTGAGGGTGAGGGAGGGGGTGAGAGGAGTTTGGCCGCACACTGGCTAGGGCCTGCGGCGAACTTTGGTATTCGATACCGATAGCGATTTCGAAGGGTGGTGCGAGTTTGGTGTGCTGACCTTTGACTTCCGGGGTAGGGGGAATGTGGAGATTTTCATTTACACAGGGGCGGTGTGGGACTAACACCGCGAATATACCCCTTAAGGCGACAGGAACACACAGGTGCTGTATCTCCTGTGATTGTATCTGGCTTGGTGCCGGGTCTGTTGCCGTGAACCTTCAAATATTCATGCCGATAGTTATGAAAAGATCCAACAAGGCTGGTTTGTTGGCTGCTTCAGGCGACTGCTCACGCTGGTTGAGTCGGGGCTGTAAAGCGGCGTTCCTAGGTCTGGCCCTTTTGTCGGGGCAGGCGATGGCGGATTCGATTGTGGTGACGGATCCGTTGGACATGGCGGACAGCAGCGGGGATATCCGGATGCTGCGCGCGTATGTGCTCGGGGAGGAGTTAGTTTTATCGATGACGGTGGAGAAGTCGGTTGCGCCATCGGTGGAGCAGACGCCGGTGGGGATGAACAACCGGTATTATTATCATTTCCTGTTGGACACGGACAACAACGTAGCGACGGGTTGGGACAACTCGGCGTATGAGAACACGCCGACGGGGGTGACGGCGCCTGTGGGTGCGGATCGCGTGGTGATGATTGGCTGGCGGGACGGGATTCCCGGGGGTGTGGAGGTGTATGATCCGGCGGACGACGCCACGATTCTGGTGAGTGGGTTTCCCTACATTGCGAAGGGCAACACCTTGGAGGCGCGGATACGTTTGGCGGACCTAGGCTTGGGTCTGGGCCAGACGATTGCCATTTCCGCATTTCAGGAAGGCTCTTCGAACGGCTGGCAAACTGACTTCATGGAGTCGGGAGTCCTCACCCTTCAGGGTGAAATGGCAAGCAGCATCTCCGTGGCGGATCCGATGGACATGGCGGACAGCAGCGGGGACATCCGTCAACTGAACGCGACCGTTCTTGGGGGCAATCTTGAGCTATCGATGACGGTGGAGAAGTCTGTTGCGCCGTCGGTGGAGCAGACGCCGGTAGGGATGAACAACCGGTATTACTATCATTTTCTTTTGGACACGGACAACAACGTGGCGACGGGTTGGGACAACTCGGCGTATGAGAACACGCCGACCGGGGTGGTGAACCCTGTGGGTGCGGACCGCGTGGTGATGATTGGGTGGCGCGATGGTATTCCCGGGGGTGTGGAGGTGTATGATCCGGCGGACGACGCCACGATTCTGGTGAGTGGTTTCACCTACGTGACCGGGGGCAACACGTTGCGTGCTTCGATTCCCTTGGCTGATCTGGGTTTGGGTGCGGGGCAGACGATTGCCATTTCTGCCTTTCAGGAGGGTTCTTCGAATGGATGGCAAACTGACTTCATGGAGTCGGGTGAGCTGACGTTGGAAGGGCCGGCGGGCTCGACGTCGCGGGTATTGGATCCGGTGGACATGGCGGACAGCAGCGGCGATATCCGGGCGATTGGTGCATACGTAATCGAGGGAGAGCTGGTGCTATCGATGACGGTGGAGAAGTCTGTTGCGCCGTCGGTGGAGCAGACGCCGCTAGGGATGAACAACCGGTATTACTATCATTTTCTGTTGGACACGGACAACAACGTGGCGACGGGCTGGGACAACTCGGCATATGAGAACACGCCGACGGGTGTGACGACGCCTGTGGGTGCGGATCGTGTGGTGATGATTGGGTGGCGGGACGGGATTCCCGGGGGTGTGGAGGTGTATGATCCGGCGGATGACGCCACGATTCTGGTGAGTGGTTTCACCTATGTTGCCGGGGGCAACACGTTGATCGCGAGGATACCGTTGGCGGAGCTGGGTTTGGGTGAGGGCCAGACCATTGCGTTTTCGGCGTTTCAGGAGGGCTCTTCGAACGGCTGGCAAACTGACTTCATGGAGTCGGGCGTGCTGACGTTGGAATCCCTTCGCAGCGGGCGCATGGTTGTGGATGGTGCGTTTGGCGACTGGGATGAGGCCATGGCTGAGGAATTGGTGACGGAAGTTGCGGATCCGGTGGACATGGCGGACAGCAGTGGGGACATCCGGGCGATTCAGCTTACGGTGGAGAACGGCAACCTGTTCCTGCGGATGGCGGTTGAGGGGATTGCCATGCCGAGCGTGGAGGAGACACCGGTGGGGATGAACAACCGGTATTACTATCACTTCCTGCTGGATACCGACAACAACGTGGGTACTGGCTGGGACAACTCGCTTTATGAGAACAACCCGACGGGGGTGCAGGATCCTGTGGGTGCGGATCGTGTGATCATGTTGGGATGGCGGGATGGGAATCCGAACGGGATAGAGATGTATGATCCGGCGGATGACGCGACGATTCTGTTGTCGGACTTTGACTATGCGCACAGCGGCGATTCCTTCGAGCTGAAGATTCCCCTGAGTGCGATCGGGCTGGCGGTAGGTCAGACCATTGCGTTCTCGGCGTTTCAGGAAGGTTCCTCGGACGGCTGGGCGGTGGACTGGGTTGAGTCCGCTGTAGTGACGTTGTCCGAAGGTGGAACGACGAGCCTGAGTATTCCGGCGGCTTACGCGGGGAACGCCTATGGTTTCAACGTTGAGTTGACGGACGATGCCGGGGCGGTGGCGGATCCTGCCACGGTTGCGGTCAGTGTGGATGGCGTTCCGGTGGCGGTGGACGTTGCGAAGGCTGGAGGAGTGACGAGCATCATGGGCAAGAATCCGGAGCTTTATCCGGGTGAGACATTGCATACGGTGTCCTTGTCTGTCTGGGTGAGCGGGGTGAAGGAGTCCCAGGACTTTGTGTTCCGGGTGGAGCCCTACACCTTGATGCCGACGGAGGATGCGATTCAGGTGGTGAACGAGGCGAACCGGGGTATCCGGACGACCGTTACGGCGATCAGCACTGATCAGACGCCTGACCAGTCGAGCAGCATGCACAAGGATCTGGCGGCATTGGCTGAGCAGCAGCTGGCCGACGGGTTTGCTTCTGATCCGAACGGACCGTTCATCAACGAGGCGGATCCGGAGTATACCGGTTGGCAGCCGATGGTGGTGACCTCTTCTGGTCCTATTAACTGGTATGAGTTTGCTCCGGCGGAGGAGCACACCAAGGACTTTGGCGGGGATGATCCGATTCCGTTCCTATCCAACACTGGATTCCCGGTTTTGGGTGTGGTGGTGGAGTTTGTGACTTACCTCGAGTTGTCTGAGGGCTGGCACACCATGAAGTTGTTGAGTGAGGGTGGTCACAAAGTGACTGCCGGTCTGGACGCCAACGGGCCGCTGATCAGTCTGTGGGACAACAGCATCACGACCGACCGGGTGCCGACGTATTACGCGCAGAGCGTGTTCTTCAACGTGGTAGCGCCTGTGGCGGGTTACTATCCCATCCGGGTGTTGTGGTTCCAGAGCAACAAGAGTCAGGAAGCCGGGGTGTTGTTGGAGTGGAGTTCGACTGAGGGGCAGACGGTGCATCTCATCAACCAGTCCAGCGATTCGGCTTCCAAGGCGGCCTATCTTGCGGGGCCGTTGCTGGGCGCGAGCAGCGGGCCCCCGGCAGTGGACATGCAGCCCAGTGGCGGGACCGGTCTCACGATTAGCTTTGTGGGTCAGCTGCAGGAGGCGGAGAGCCTCGACGGTCCCTGGGTGGGTGTGGCGTTTGAGGACGCGGGTCCGGTGAGCGTCGACGTGACTCAGGGAGCTCAGAAGTTCTATCGGTCCAGGAGTTTCTAAGGACTGGTTGAACGGTTGAACAGACCTGTCGAAGGGCGGCCTGCTTGTTGGGCCGCCCTTTTTTGTTAGGGGAGGAAGGGGATGGAAAGCGTGGTGAATTCCTGCAACTTTGTGGGAGGTCAGGGGGTGTTAGGGGGGTAGGGACTGATGAGCTGGCTCAGGGTCATAGATGACAGAACCCCAACAGTTTGAGGCGTTTGTGAGAGCATACCAGAACATGGTGTTTACCACGGCTATGCGGCTTCTTGGTCGGGAGAGCGACGCGGAGGACGTATCGCAGGAGGTGTTTTTGAAGGCTTACGAGCGGTTTGCGGATCTGTCGCAGAGTGCTACGGCGGGCGGGTGGTTAAAGACCGTTACGCGGAACCTGTGTTTGAATCATCTCACGCGGTATCGGGGGCGGTGGCGGTTTTTTTCAGAGTTGAAAGTTGGGGGGCAGGGGGAGGATGACGAGCGGGAGATCGAGTGGGCGGCGCCGGAGACGCACGATGAGGAGCTGGATGCGGCGGACCGGAGGCGGTTACTGGAGGTGGCGATGCAGCGTTTGCCGGAGGGCCAGCGGGTGCCGCTGGTGCTCTATCATTTTGAGGGGATGCCCTATGAGGCCATTGCGGAGCGTCTGGGCATTTCGTTGGCGAAGGTCAAAACCGACATCCACCGAGGGCGTGAGGCACTGAAACGGCGGTTGAAACTGGGTACGCAGGGAGGCGAGCTGGCTGGGCTTTGCGGACAGGAAACTCCCTGTATGTCCTGAGAAGAACTGGAGTATGACGTGATGAATCCAAAAGACGAGAGAGAGCTGGAGGCCCTGGTGGGGCAGGAATTACGCCAGCTGCCGGATTTGCTGGCGCCGGGGTCGCTGGTGCATCGTGTCATGTTGGCGGTGCACCAGCGGGAGGCGTTGCCGTGGTATCGCCGGGCCTGGCCGACCTGGCCGCCGGTGTTGCAGGTGGTTTCGATTCTCCTGATGGCGGTTTTCGCCGGTGGGCTGATGGCCTTGACGATCTACCCGACGTGGATTCCCGGATGGGACTTGGGCGGGGATTCCATGAGTGGCTGGCAGGAAACGTCCGCACATTGGCTGGCGCAGGGAGCCGCCTTGTTGAAGGCGTTCTTCATCACCTTGAAGGCCTTGGGGAGGGAGATTTTGGTCTTTGCGCTGATTCTGGCGGTGTTCGGCTATGTGGCGACGGTGGGGATTCTTACCGTCTGTTATCGGGTGGTGGTTCGACGCATTTAAAAAACGAAGTCTGATTATGAAGAGAATCAACTGGCTTTCGATCCTGGCGGTTGCTGCCTCGTTGGCGATGGCATCGGGAACCGTTTTGCAGGCTCAGCCTGCGACCAATGAGTCGTCCCCGGACATCACTGCTCCGGCTGCCGATACTGGCACCATATCCGCAAGTTCAGTCGAGGACGGACCCAATGCGGAGCCCTCGGTGCAGATTTCGATCAGCATTCAGGATGAGGACGAGGGGAGGTCCGCTCCCGCGGAGCCCGTTTCGGCTTCTGCCGAGCCCCGGGGCGAGGAGCGCCGGGAATGGCGTCGTATCGACGAGGTGGTCCGGATTCTTGGCGAGGCCCGAGTCGAGGCTGGTGAGGAGACATCAGACATGGTGGTGGTGTTTGGGGAAGGTACGATGGAGGGGCGCACGCGAGGGGACATGGTGGTGGTTTTGGGTCGGGTCTACATTGACGGCACGGTAGGCGGGGATTTGGTGGCCCCCCTCAGCCGTGTGGTGTTGGGGCCTCAGGCCAGGATCCGGGGGGATCTGGTGATGGTCGGGGGTAGACTGGAGGCGGATCCGCAGGCGCTTATCGAGGGGCAACAGGTTGACATGACGTGGGACAGGCTGCGGGAGATTCCCGGCTTTACTGCGGTGGAGTCCTTCTTTGACGGGCTCAAGGGGTGGGTATTGGGGCTGGTGGTGGTGGATGGTGATTGGCTTGGCGACCACTTACTTTTTCCTGGCTCTGGTTGCGCCGCGGGCGGTTTCTGCAGGCACCGATGAGCTGGAGAAGCAACCCGTCACGGCGTTCTTCGTAGGGATCTTGGGGTATATCCTTGTCAACGTGCTCTTCCTCGTCCTGACGGCGACGGGCGTTGGGGTGTTGGTGGTGCCGTTCTTCGTGGTGGCGGTCTTTATTGTGCAGATGGTGGGGAAGGCATCGGTGTTCCAGCTGATCGGCTATCGGATTGGTCGGCAATCCAGTTCCGGTGGAAGCATGCAACCGTTGCCTGCCCTGCTGCTGGGGCTGGGTTTGTTCACCTTGCTCTACATGGTGCCGATTCTGGGGATTATGGCGTGGCTGGTCACGGCGCCTTTGGGGTTTGGAGCGGCGCTGCTGGCCTCGTTCCGCGCCCTGCGACCGGGAGGTGCAACATCGCTGAACTCATCCCAGTTAGGCATGGTGCCAGTCATGCCGCCAGTCATGGAGCCGCAAGTTGAGCTTTCATCCGCAGGGGGCGATGAAGTGGAGGGAAATGCTCGGCGTTCACCCGCAGGCATGAGCGCTGCTGGTCCGATCGCCGGTCCGCCTCCGGTGATGGATGCCTACAGCCCGCGTCCTTTGGGTGACACGGAGCTGACAACGTTACCGCGAGCGGGCTTTTGGATTCGCACTGGGGCCACGGCATTGGACCTGTTGATTGTCCTGATGCCGTTGGCGGTGATGGATGGTGCGAAGTATTTCCTGTTCGTCTGGCTGGCCTACCATATTGCGTTCTGGGCCTGGCGCGGGACCACGGTCGGTGGGGTGGTTTGCCGATTGAAGATCGTGCGGACCGACGGGAAGCGCTTGAACTTTGCCGTGGCATTGGTTCGTGCCTTGGCCGGTGTGCTTTCTGCCTTTGCTCTGTTCCTCGGCTTTTTCTGGGCGGGATGGACGCGGGAGAAGCTGGGTTGGCACGACATGATCGCGGGTACTTCGATTGTGCGGGTGCCGGCCGGGTCCTCGCTCATTTGAGCGTGGTAACCGGCTCGACCGGAATGAGGAGGGTGTGCCGCCGTTTCGAGTGGCTTGGGTACAAAGGAAGCTGGCGGTCTGTGGACCAGACCGCCAAGCTACAACCCAGTTTATTGAAGAGCGACGGACTTTTGATCCGACACCAAGGTAGGATGTGAGGTG